>JAEUNJ010000109.1 GCA_016791145.1 Rhodocyclaceae bacterium
GGAACAGTAGACCATGACCTGGAAGCCCTCCCGGACCAGGATCTCCGCCGCCTTCAGGGTTTCCGGCATGTGGGGGAACAGGGTCTGCGGGTCGCCCAGCACCTCCAGCTTGACCAGGGAATGGCCGTCCAGGAGTTCCCGCGCCAGGCGCAGGGTGCGCACCGCGTCCTCGGCCGTGTAGCAGCCGGCCGTGTTGGGCAGGTAGGTGAATTCCGTCGGCGGCAGCGCGTCCAGCAGCGAAGGCTGCCCGGCTTCCTGGCCGATGTTGGTGCGGCGGATGGCCACGGTGACGATCTGCGCACCGGAGGCCAGCACGGCTTCACGGGTCTGGCCAAAATCCCGGTACTTGCCCGTGCCCACGAGCAGTCGGGAACGGTAGGTCTTGCCGGCGATCGTCAGCAGGTCATTGTCCATGGGTGTCCTACGGTTCAGCCGCCGCCGACGGCGACGACGATTTCCAGCCTGTCCCCGTCGGCAAGCGCCGTGTCCGCGTGGCGGCTCCTGGGAACGATTTCGCCGTTCAGTTCGACGGCGACCTTCCTGCCTATCAGGCCCTGCTCCCGCAACAGGTCGGCCACGGTGGCCGGGTCCGCCAGGGAGAGGGTTTCGCCATTGACTCGCAGGGTCGGCATCGGGCGATTCTACACGGGGGTCCGAAAGCAAGACGGCGCCCGCGGGCGCCGTCCCGGAACATGCGAAGCCCGGCTCAGCGGGAACGCCGGCGGCGCGCGGCCGCTCCGAGGACGCCCAGGCCCGCCAGCATCATCGCGTAGGTCTCGGGCTCGGGAACCGGGGCCGTGGTCAGGGTCAGCGTGGTTTCGCCGAGGCGGATCGTGCAGCAGCCGGGCTGGTAGTCGGTGACCACCACCGAACCGTCGGCGAAGATGCCGAACTGGCTGGGCGCGAAGGTGTGGGACCAGGTCTCCGGACCGGTCGTCCAGCAGAATGCGGATGTGCCAGGGCAATTCGCCACCGCGATCCCGTCGGCCATCACCGTCTGCACCGCCGTGCTGCTCGTGACGGAGTTGCCGAACTGGCCGGAGATCACGGCGCCGACGATGGTCTCGCCCACCGGGATGGCGAAGGAGAACGTCCCCACTGTCTCGGTGGCGGGATAGCTGCCCGCGCCGTTGTATTCGGGCAGCGTCATGGAAATGGTCCCGGCCTGGGCAACGGTGGCGGCGAGGCCGGCGGCGACGAGGGAAGACAAGACGAATTTGCGCATCATTTTTTGGCTCCTGTCGGGATCGGGGATGGGCCGCGCCGGCCTTGGCTGCCAGCGTGCACGGATTCTGTGCCTCGCGGCGCGACGGGGGCAATAGTCCGTTCGGACTAACGCCCCTCCCGCGAGCGGCCGCGGCCGGGGGTTTGCCAGGCGCCGCGGCCGCGCTTAGAATTGCGCCTTCCCGCGGGCGTCGTATAACGGCATTACCTCAGCTTCCCAAGCTGATGAAGAGGGTTCGACTCCCTTCGCCCGCTCCAGGCCTCCAGGGGACGCATCGCGTCCCCTTGCTTTTCCACCACGGATCTTCGCCGCGGTCCAGTGAGCCGATGGTTTCCGAGGAACGTCCCCCTCCCTTCCGTCCCCTGGGCGAACGCCTGCGGGACCGGACGCCCGGCATCCCGGCCACCGCCGGGATGGTGGCTGCCAACGTGCTGGTCTTCGCGGCCATGCTGGCGGCCGGCGCCGGCCTCTGGCACACGCCCAATCAGGTCCAGCTGGCCTGGGGCGCCAACTTCGGCCCGGCAACCAAGGACGGCGAATGGTGGCGGCTGGTCACCGCGATGTTCCTGCATTTCGGCCTGGTGCACCTGGCGATGAACATGCTCGCCCTGTGGGACGGCGGCCGACTGGTGGAGCGCATGTACGGCCATGGCCGCTTCCTGGCCATCTACGTCGCCGCCGGCCTCACCGGCAACCTGGCCTCGCTGATCGCCCAGGGCGACCGGGCCGTGTCCGGCGGCGCCTCCGGGGCGATCTTCGGCGTCTATGGCGCGTTGATGGTCTTCCTTTGGCGCGAACGGGAAAACCTGCACGTGGCCGAGTTCCGCTGGCTGTTCTGGGGCGCGGCCGGCTTCACGGCCGCCACCATCGCCTTCGGATTGCTGGTCCCGGGCATCGACAACGCCGCCCACCTGGGCGGCCTGGCGGCGGGCGCGCTGACGGGTGCGACCCTCGCCGTGCCACTCACCCGTTCGCGGGTCCGCCGCACGCCGCGCCTGGCCGCGGCGGCCGTCCTGCTGGCCGCGTGGGCCGGGATGCTGACCCACGTGCCGGCGCCCCGCTACGACTGGAGCGAGGAGATGGCCGCCCGGGGCGGCATCCGCGAGTTCCTGGCCGAGGACGCGCGCATCGCCGCCCAGTGGCAGGCGCTGCTCGACCAGGGCCGGCGCGACGGCATGTCCTTCGAGGAACTGGCCGGCCGGATCGAATCCCAGGTGGTCGACCGCTACGAGCGCAACTTCGAGGACCTGGCGAGCATCCACCTGGACCCCGCCGCCCCCTCGGCGCCGACCGTCGAGGCCCTGCGGCGCTACGCGGAATTGCGCCGCGACGCCTCCCGCGACCTGGCCGAGGCGATCCGCGACAAGGACGTGGGGCGCGCCCGGGCGGCCCTGGAGAAGGCGAAGCGGGCCGACGCGCTGGCCGGCAAGGCGCCGCGGCCGCCGCCGCCGCAACGTTGAAATCCTGAAATGAGGACGCCGGGCATCGCCCGGCGTCGTCGGCCGCCCCGTCCCGCCCGGGGGCCTGCCAGAAGATCTTGGCGGGCGGGACGCGGCTAGCCTATCCCCGGGGCGCTCAGTCCTGGGTCAGGCGCCAGACGCCGTCCTTCAGGGTCATCATCACCCGGCCCCGCTGGTCGAAGCCCGAGTGGTCCTGGGGGGTCATGTTGTACACGCCCTGGGTGGCGACCAGTTCCTTCGTGGACTCCAGCGCGTCGCGCAGGGCGGCACGGAACTCCGGCGTGCCGGGCTTCGCCTTCCTGGCGGCCTCCGGGATGGCCCGCTGCAGCAGCATGCCGGCGTCGAAGACGTTGGCCCCGAAGGTGGCCGGCTTGTTGCCGTAGATCCGCTCGTAGGCGCCCATGTAGCCCTGGGCCACCCGCTTGGAGGGATTGCTGTCCGGGATCTGGTCCAGGACCAGCATCAGGGAGGCGGCCATGTAGGCGCCGTCCACCTTCTTGCCGCCAATCTTCAGGAAGTCCGGCGTGGCGGCGCCGTGCGTCTGGTAGATGCGGCCCTTGTAGCCGGCGTCGGTGAGCGCGCCGTGGGGCAGGGCAGCCCCGGCGGCCACGCCGGCTACCAGGACGGCATCCGGCTTGGCGGCCACCAGCTTCAGCACCTGTCCGGTGACGCTTGAATCGGCGCGGCTGTAGCGCTCGTTGGCGACGATCTTCATGCCCGCCTTCTCGGCCTGGGCCGAGAAGACCCTGAACCAGTTTTCCCCGTAGGGATCGTTGTAGCCGATGAAACCGAGGGTCTTGATGCCCTGCTTCACCATGTGGTCGATGATGGCGCCGCAGATGATGTCGTCGTTCTGGGTGGTCTTGAACACCCAGCGCTTCTTGTCGTCCATGGGCAGCACTACGGCCGCGGACCCCGAAGGCATCAGCGCCGGCGTGGCCGCCTCCGCCACGACGGGCACGTTGGCGACGCCGTTGGGCGTCAGGGACGGCCCGACCAGCGCATCGATCTTGTGTTCGGAGATCAGGCGCTTGACGATCTGCACCGACTGGGTCGGATCGGAGGCGTCGTCGCGCTCGATGTATTCGACGGTGATGTCGCCGATCTTGCGTGGCAGCAGCGCGGCCGTGTTCTTCTGGGGTATGCCGACGAAGGCGCCGGGGCCGGTGGCCGCGTAGACGACGCCGACCTTGACCTGGGCAAAGGCCGTGTTGGCGGCGGCGCCCATGGCGGCCAGGGCGAGGGCGAGGGTGATGTGCGGCGTCTTCATGTCCGGGAATCCTCCAGCAGTTTCCTGAGCGCAAACTTCTGGACCTTGCCCATGGCATTGCGGGGCAGGTCCTGCACGAACAGCACGCGGCGCGGCAGCTTGTAGCGGGCAACGCGCCCCTCAAGGGCGGCGAGGATGCGGTCCGCATCGCAATCCGAATCGCGGTTCCTGATCACCAGGGCCACCGGAATCTCCCCCCACTGCGGATCGTCCTGGCCCGCCACGGCCACCTCGGCGACGCCCGGTACCGCGGCGATCAGCATTTCCAGTTCCGGCGGGTAGATGTTCTCGCCGCCGGAGATTATCACATCCTTCGCGCGCCCCACGACCCGCAGGAAGCCGTCCGCGTCGCGGGTTCCCAGGTCGCCGCTGCGGAACCATCCGTCGGCCATCGCCTCCCGCGTCGCATCGGGCCGGTTCCAGTATTCCCGCATCACCTGGGGGCCCCGGACCTGGATCTCGCCGACCTCCCCGGGAGCCGCTTCCTGGCCGTTGCCCTTGACCACCCGCAGTTCCCCGTGCAGGGCCGGCAGGCCCGCGGAACCCACCCGGGCCAGGGCCTGCTCCCGGCGCGTGTAGGAAGCGATCGGGCAGGTTTCGGACGACCCATAGACCTGCCCGACGGGAATGCCCCTGGCATGGAAGGCGCGGACCAGCGCGTCGGGCACCATGGATGATCCGCTCTGCAGGAAGCGCAGGCTGGAAAGGTCGGTGCGTACGAAGTCCGGGTGCTCGACCACCGCCTTCATGGTGGCCGGCACCATCAGCGACAGGGTGGGCCTGCGGCGCGCCACGTCCACCAGCCAGCGGCCCGGGTCGAAGCGGGCGTGCAGGGTGACGGCCGCCCCGGCCAGCAGCGCCGGCGTGGTCTGGATGTTCAGGCCGCCCACGTGGAACATGGGCAGGTTGGTCAGCACCCGGTCCTCGCCGGTCATGTCGTGCATGTGCCAGCTGTTGAAGGCGTTCCAGCGCAGGGAATCCTGGGTGAGGACGGCGCCCTTGGGGAAGCCCGTCGTGCCCGACGTGTAGACCACCAGCAGCGCGTCGTCGCCGCGGCCGTAGCCATCGCAGCCGGGATCCGCGGCCGCCAGCAGGCCGCCCCAGCACTCCCATCCGGCCGGCGCCTCCGGGGCGAGGGAAACGAAGCGGGTTCCCGGCAGGTCGGCGCGGAACTGCTCGCAATGGGCATGGAAATGGTCCTGGGCGACCAGCACCCGGGCATCGCAGTCGTTCACCACGTAGCGGTGCTCCGGTGCCGCCAGGCGGAAATTCAGGGGGACCAGGATGGCGCCGAGCCGCGCGCAGGCGAACAGCAGCACCAGCAGCTCCGGGTCGTTCACCCCGAGGAAGGCCACCCGGTCGCCGCGCTTGACCTTGAGGCCGTCATGCAGCGCGGCGGCGGCCTGGCCGATGCGCCGGGCGAACTCCGCGTAGCTGATGTCCTGGTTCTCGAAGTGGATGGCCGTGTGGCGGCCACGGAACTCGGCGTGGCGGTCGATCAGGCGGGCAAGGTCCATGGCGTCCGGATCCGGTGGGAGATGGGTTCAGAAGAATTCCGGAAAACCGGAGACGAGCCGCTTTTCCAGGTCGTCGATATCGCGGGTCATCGGGTGGCCCGGAGCAAGGCGCCGGGCCGCGTCCCAGCATCGCCAGGCCTGGACCGTCCGGTACTGGCCGTAGTAGAGGCGGCCCAGGTCCATCCAGGCGCCGATCAGGTAGGGATCGGCCTCCAGGGCTTCGAACAGCAGCGCCTCGGCGTCGCGGACCTCCCCCGCGGCCTGGCGCAGGTTGGCCTCCACGGCCTTCAGCGCCGGTGTCGGGATGGCCGCCCGCGCCTCCCGCAGCCGGTCGGCCTGGGCCCTGGCCGACGCCCTGTCCCTGGGCACCGTGCCGATGGCCGCCATCAGGGCCGCCGCGGCGGGATCGCCGGCAATCTGTTCCCGATGTCCGGCCAGGGCGCCCCCCAGGCCCGCATCGCCGGTGATGATGGACGCGGCGAGCACGGCGGCCACGCCGTCCCGGATCCGGCCCCCGTTCAGGGCCTCCGCGGCCATCCGCTCGACCTGCCGCCGCCGCTCCTGGAAGCCGTCGGCCGACTCGCTGCTGACCCGGGCGAGCAGCGCCTCGAGCCCGGGGGCGGCTGGCGCCCCCACCCCGGCGGTCCGGAACGTGGCGTGAGGGGCGGGGACGGCGTCGTCCGGCAGCGCCCGCAGCGCCCTGACGGTAATCGTCAGGGCGCCCCGTGGCGCATCCAGATTGAAATAGCGCGCCTCGAGCCGGGCCGGCACCTGCCCGGCCGCGAGCAGGGCGGCCACCACGTCCGGATGCAGGGAATGGGCGTTGCGCAACCAGCGCCCGTAGGCGGCGCGGTCCTTTTCCGGCAGGGGGAAGCCTTCCCGGGAGGCCACCGCCAGGTCCCGCCGCCCGTCGCCCCAGTGCCGGCCGTCCGCCTCGTCGCGGACGGCCAGGTCCGGCCCGCCCGAGCCTCCCTTGAGCCGCGACTCCCGCAGGGACAGTTCGTGCTCCGTGGCGAGCTGCTGCTCCGCCTCGCTGGTGGCGGCCCCCAGCCTGGCCTTCGCCATCACCTCCCGGATCATCCGGCGGTTGGCCGTCTCCATGACCCGGAAGGCCACGGGGGCGAACAGGGAGCGGTCGTCCACCGTCCCCTTCCCTGTGTCCACATCGTAGATGCGCCGCGTCGCGTAGTCGTGGATTTCCCGGCGGCCCTCACCGGACGACTCTGACCAGGCGCCGCCCAGGGCGACCCGGACCTCGGCAACCGTTTCCTGGCGCTTCGGATTCTGGGCATCGCCGGTCTCGCGGACCTGCCGGATCTCCATGTCCAGCGCGACGGCGGCCCAGGCGGCAACCGGCAGCAGGCAGGCCGCGGCGGCGCAGAGGCTCCGGACCGCCGCCGCGGCCGGGACGACGGCCCCGCCGCCGCGCGTTCCCCGCATCAGTCGGTCTCCCCCGGCTCGTACAGGGCCTCGCGGCCGATGCGATCCATGCACAGTTCGGCCGTCCAGGGCAGCATCAGGGCGCCGCAGCGGGCATCCCGGTAGAGGCGCTCCAGGGGCAGCGACTTCAGCATGGACTGGCCGCCGCAGGTGCGGATGGCCAGGCGCGCCATGTCGACGGCATTCTCCATGATCGTGTACTGGGCCGCATAGGCGCGCAGCCGGGCCGACTTGGGCGGATCGATGCGGGCGTCGTGGATGGCGCGCAGGAACAGGGCCCGGGTCTGCTCCATCTTGACGTGCATCTCGGCCAGGGCGATCTGCTTGGTGGCGAACTGCCGGCGCTTGACCGGGCCCGTCCCGGGAATCTCGCCGCGCAGGTAGGCGACGGTGAAGTCGTAGGCCGCCTGGGCGACGCCCATGTAGGTGGGCGACAGGGTCATGAACATGTGGGGCCAGCGGGAGGCCGCCTGGAAATAGATGCCCTGGGGCATCAGGGCGGCCTCCTCGGGCACGAAGACGTCCTCGAACAGCAGGTTCTTCGATACCGTCCCACGCATGCCGAGGGGATCCCAGTCGCCGTAGATGGAGAAGCCCGGCGCATCGGCCGGCACGGCGAGATACAGGGTGTCGCGCCGGGACAGTTCCTCGCCGCCCTTCTTTTCGGTGCACAGCACGCCGTAGTAGTTGGCGCCGCCGGCCAGCGAGGCGAAGATCTTGCGGCCATTGACCCGCCAGCCGCCCGCCACCTTGGTCGCCGTGGTGCCGAAGGGCTGGGCGCCGGCCGCCGCCGCGCCACCCTCCGAGAAGGGCTGGGCATAGATGGCCCCGTCGCGGACCACGCGGGCGAAATGGACCGCCTGGTGCTGCCGGTGCGCCGCCCGCTGCTCCGCCGTCATGTCCAGGTCCTCCGAGAGCAGGCCGCTCCACATCATGGTGCAGACGTGCATGTTGAAGGTGAGCGCCGTGGCGCCGCAGTGGCGCCCGATCTCGGCCGAGACCATCGCGTAGGTGGGATAGTCGGCGCCATGGCCGCCGTGGGCCTCCGGCACGCACAGGCGCAGCAGCCCGGATTCGTGCATGTCCTGGTAATTCTCGAAGGGGAAGCTGGCCTCCCGATCGTACTTCTCGGCCCGGCCGGCGAAGCGGGTGCGCCCCAGTTCCGCCGCCAGTTCCATCAGTTGCCGCTGCTTCTCGGTCAGCGGGTAACCCTCGCCGCAGATCAGTTGATAGGCCATGCGCTCCTCCGTCGGGTCACAGTCTTCATAGTCTTGTCAGGAAAGCCTCGAGGGCCGCGTTGAACTCCGCCGGCCGCTCGAAATTGAGCAGGTGGCCGGCGCCGGGCATCTCCGCGCAGGCGGCGCCGGGGATATTCTCCGCCATGCGCCGCAGCACCTGGGGCGGCGCCGTCCTGTCGTGTTCGCCGGCCAGGCAGAGGACCGGGACATGGATGCCCGGCAGGGCGCCGCGGCGGTCGAAGCGGACCAGGGCCTGCAAGGCGGCCCGGTAGGTGGCCGGCGGGATGCGGGACATCAGCGTGCGGGCCAGGGCGATGCCCGCGGGATCGGCGCCCGGGCCGGCCATGGAGGGGATCAGGGGGGCAGCCACGTCGACCATGGTCCTGCCCTGATCCAGGGGCGCCAGGCGCTGGGCCAGGAACTGGCGCTGGAACTCGCCTTCCGTATTGCCGAAGGCGGGGCTGCTGGCGGCGAGCACCATGGCCCGGATGCGTTGGGGCATGGTGGTCCAGGCCTCCAGGGCCACCATGCCGCCCAGGCTGTGGCCGACGAGGACGGCGCGATCCACGGCGGCCGCATCCAGCAGCCGCCGCAGCGCATCGGCCAGGCCGGGGAAGTCCCAGGGATCGATGGACGCGCTGTCGCCGTAGCCGGGCATGTCCCAGGCCAGGGCGCGCCAGCCCAGCGCGGCGAAATGATCGAGGCTCGCCTGCCAGCCCTCCTTGCCGCCGCCGATGCCGTGCAGGAATACGAGGACCCGCGGCCCCTTGCCGGCCTCGAGGGCCGCCGGAACCGCCTTCACTCGACCAGCATCCCGTCGCGCACCACGGCCGTGCCATCCAGCGTCACGGTGCAGCGGCGGAATGGCAGGTCGAAGTGGCCCAGGGTGTGGCGCCCCGCCACCTCGTTGGCGCCTGTGGAGAACAGGAAGTTGCCGGCGAAGGCGCGCAGTTCCGTGGCATTGCAGTCGCGCCGGTCGTAGAAGGTCAGGGCGTCCCAGCGGGCGCCCCGGGCCAGGCCCCAGCCGACGTGGGAGACGGCGTAGGCGTCCCGCGTGCCCTCCCGCTCGCACCAGCTGTCCAGGTAGCCGCGCATCAGGTCCGCATCGTAGCCGCCGCCTTCGATGGCCGTCACGTAATCGTCGTCGACCCGCAGGGTCACCGCCGCATCCAGGTAACGCTTGAAGGTCAGGTTCACGTCGCCGGGCGCCATGACCAGGGTGCCGTTCACGCTTCCCCGGGCCGGGAAACCGAGGACGATGCCGCCCGGCCAGTGGGAGAGCGTCCCGGACCGCGCCGTGAAGCCCCAGACGCCGCCCACCCGGGTGCCTTCGAGATTGACCGACAGGTCCGTGCCGTGGGGCGAGGTGACCCGCATGGCCCTGGCGCCGCGCAGGCGCTTCATGGCCGACTTGACCGCCTCCTCGTCAGCCGGCTGCGGCATCAGGCGTTCGAGGATTTCCGGGTGCTCGTTGGAAACGTACAGCACGCGCGCGCCGCCCTTCAGAATCTCCGGCAGCTCCGGGGCATGCATCAGGCCCTCGACGGTGAGGTCGGCGACGAAGCCGGCTTGGGAGAGGGATGCGACCACCGGTCCGATGCCGCGGATCGCGTCGCTGCTGCCGGTGGAGCGAACCGGGATGGGCACGGCCAGCGGCGGCGTGGTCAGCATCACCTCGAAGACCCGGGCGCCCAGCCGTTGCAGGGCCAGCTTGGCCAGTTCCACGTTCACGCGCCGCGACTGGGTTTCCGAGAGGACCGCCGCGACCTCGCCCGGCCTGACGCCGCAGAGCCGGAACACCTCGGCAAAGCAGTCTATCCACTTGCCCTCGATGCGCTCCACGAGCATGGCGGCTACTCCTCGGCCAGGCGGCGGTAGCGGCCGCCGTGGAAGACCAGGGGTGCCCGGGGCTCGCCGTGGAAGCGCTCCACCTCGCCCACCAGGATCACGTGGTCGCCGCCCGGGTATTGCAGGGCGGACCGGCACTCGAACCAGGCCGCGCAGCCGGGCAGCAGCGGGGCGCCGCCCAGCCCTTCGGTCCAGCCAATGCCGTTGAACTTGTCCACGTGGGGGGTGGCGAAGCGCTGGGACCACTCCTGCTGGTCCGCCGCCAGCACGTTGATCGCGTAGTGGGGCGCGCTTTCGAAGAAGACCCGCGATGGGGACTCCAGGCTCAGGCTCCACAGGACCAGCGGCGGATCCAGGGACACGGACGAGAAGGAATTGATCGTCATGCCCACGAAGCCGCCCTGGCCGTTGCGGGCGGTGACCACGGCGACGCCCGTGGCGAACTGGCCGAGCGCGTCGCGCAAGGCCCGGTGCTGCTGTCTTTTGGTCATCTGGCTGCGGGGTAGAATCGCGCTTTGTCGAACGGAGCCACCCATGCGCATCGGCACCCCGCTCTCGCCTTCCGCCACCCGCGTCATGCTGCTCGGCAGCGGCGAACTCGGCAAGGAGGTCATTATCGCATTGCAAAGACTGGGCTGCGAGGTGATCGCCGTGGACCGCTACCCGGACGCGCCGGGCATGCAGGTCGCCCACCGGAGCCACGTCGTGACGATGACCGACGGTGCTGCCCTGCGCGCCCTGATCGAGCGGGAAAGGCCGCAGCTCGTCGTGCCGGAGATCGAGGCCATCGCCACCGACCTGCTGGTGGAGATCGAGCGGGAGGGTCTCGCGGAGGTGATCCCCACGGCCCGGGCGGCCCGTCTCACCATGAACCGGGAGGGCATCCGCCGGCTCGCCGCCGAGGACCTGGGGCTGCCCACCTCACCATACCGCTTCGCCGACTCCCTCGCCGAACTGCAGGCGGCCATCGACGGGACCGATGGACCGCCGATCGGCTATCCCTGCGTGGTCAAGCCGGTCATGTCCTCCTCCGGCAAGGGACAGTCCCTGGTGAGGACTGCCGCGGACGTCAAGGCCGCCTGGGACTACGCGGCCTCGGCCGGCCGGGTGGACGCCGGCCGCGTCATCGTCGAGGGCTTCATCGACTTCGACTACGAGATCACCCAGCTCACGGTGCGCGCCGTCGGCGCCTCGGGGCAGGTGGAAACCTTCTTCTGCGAGCCCATCGGCCATGTTCAGGTCTCCGGCGACTATGTGGAGTCCTGGCAGCCCATGGCCATGACGGAAACGGCGCTGTGCAAATCCCGGGAGATCGCCGCCGCCGTCACCGGCAACCTGGGCGGTCGCGGAATCTTCGGCGTCGAACTCTTCATCAGGGGCGACCAGGTCTGGTTCTCCGAGGTGAGCCCCCGGCCCCACGATACCGGCCTCGTGACCCTGGCCACCCAGCGCCTGTCCGAATTCGAGCTGCACGCCCGGGCGATCCTCGGCCTGCCGGTCGATGCCGGCCTGCGCCGGCCGGGCGCCTCGGCCGTGATCTACGGCGGCATGGACGCCAAGGGCATCGCCTTCGCGGGCGTCGCCGAGGCGCTGGCGGTGCCCGAATCGGATCTGCGCCTTTTCGGCAAGCCGGAGAGCTTCAGGAAGCGGCGCATGGGCGTGGCGGTGGCCAACGCGGACACCACGGACGAGGCCCGGGCGCGGGCGAAACGCGCCGCCGGCCTCGTGCGGCCGGTCGCCGGCTGAACCCGCCCGCCACCGGAGGTCATCCATGGAACCGAGCACCGGCTGGCGGGAGACGATCAGCCCCGACGAGGAGGCCCGTTTCGCCGGCTATGCGCGGCAGTTCGCCGAGATGCAGCGCCGCAAGTCGGCGCGGCATGGCCGGGGGCGCGCCCTGCACCGCAAGCAGATCATGGCGCTGCACGGCATCTTCGAGGTCTTCGCCGACCTGCCGCCCTGGGCCCGCCACGGCCTCTTCGCCACCCCCGGGCCCCGGGAGGCGTGGGTGCGGCTGTCCAACGGCGGCCCGGATCGGGCGCCCGATCCGGCCCCCGACATCCGCGGCTTCGCCATCAAGGTCTTCGGGGCCGGGGGAACCGCGACGGGCCGGCCGCCCCTGGGCCCCGGCGCCCTCGGCCAGGCCGAAGTCGATCACCAGGACTTCCTGCTCATCAACCAGAGCACCTTCGCCTTCCCGAAGAGCGACGAGTTCGTCGCCCTCGTGATGGCCGCCAGCCGCGGCAACGGGGCGCTGCTGAAGCACCTTTTCTCGCGCTACGGACTGGCCGGCGGCCTCCGGCTGGCGGCCCGCTTCGCACGCACCCTGGGCCGGAAATTCACCGGTTTCGCCACCGAAACCTTCCACAGCGCCGCCCCGATCGCCTGCGGGCCCTACGCCTGCCGGGTGCGGCTCCTGCCGCCGCCGGCGGAACGGCCGGCGGAAGGCGCCGACCGGGACTGGGCCCGGGACATGGCGACGCGTCTGGAGCACGACACGCTGACCTACGAGATGCAGCTGCAGTTCTTCGTGGACGAGACCGTGACGCCCATCGAGGATGCATCGGCTGACTGGCCCGAGGAGCAGTCCCCCTACGTCCCCGTGGCGCACCTGCACCTGCCCTGCCAATGGTTCGACGACGTGGCCGCCGCCGATTTCGCCGCGCAGGTGGAGAACGCGGTCTTCGATCCCTGGTCCGGGCTGCTGGCCCATCGGCCCCTCGGCGACGTGATGCGCGCCCGCAAGGTGGTCTATTTCGCGTCGGAACAGGGGCGCGGCGCGGTTTGAGCGGCGCGGGGCTTCTCGCCCGGCTGAAGGCCCGGGCGCGCCGGCTGAAGGGGGAGACCCTGGCCCTGGCTCTGGCCGCCGGCCATCCGGCCACTCCCTGGTATGCCAAGCTGCTGGTGGTCGCCGTGGTCGCCTATGCCCTGAGCCCCATCGACCTGATCCCGGATTTCATTCCCGTGCTGGGCTATCTGGACGACCTGATCCTGCTGCCGCTGGGCATCGCGCTGGCCCTGCGCCTGGTGCCGCCGGAAGTGATGGCCGAATGCCGCGCCCGGGCCGACCGGGTGGCAACCGCCGGCCGGCGGTCCGGCCTGGTGGCGGCCGCCGTCGTGGTCGCAGTCTGGCTGCTCGCGCTGCTGCTGGTCTGGCGCTGGCTGGCCGGATTCACCGGTGGCACGTAGCGCCCCCGTCAGAAGACGCTGGCGACGATCTGCAGCGTGACCTCGTTGCTGCGGGGCATCTGGGGCAGGCGGCGTTGCCCGTGGCCGATGGTGAGGCGCGCGAAGGCCGTCGTCCCCAATTGCAGGTTCAGCCCCCAGCCCACGCTGCCCAGGTGTTCCCGGGCGGGCAGGGTCGAATTGGGCGGCCGGAAGGGCGCGACGCGGCCGCCGTCGGCGAACAGGAATCCCGTCGCCGTCCAGCCGCCCCCTTCGCCGGCGAGCAGGGGATGGTGCAGTTCCAGGTTGAGGACCTGGCCCGTGTCGCCGGCGAACTGGCCCACGGGATAGCCCCGCACCGTGCCCTCGCCGCCGATGAAGAACTGCTCGCTGGACGAGAGGTTCCTGTGCCGGGTCGATTGCCAGGACAGGACGCCGCGGAAGGAGAATCCGCCGCCGAGATCCCGGAAGTGGCGCAGGGAGCCGCGGTCGATGCGGAACGCATCGCGCTGCGTCGTGTCCGCGTGCCCCGCGGACCGCGTGAAGCTGCCGAACCAGCTCGCGGTGGCGCCGAAGAGCTGGGCCTCGACCCCCAGGCTGCGGTCGCGGATGTCGGTGCCCGACAGGAAGACCTGGTCGATCCAGTTCCGGTTCTTCCGGCGCTTGGCGCCGGCAACCACGTCCACCTGGGCGCCGGCATCCACCCACGTGGGCTGGCGCAGGGAAAGCACGGTGGCCGTGGCGCGGCCGGTGATCCGCAGCGGCTCCAGGGGACCGTTCTTGATGGCGGTGCGGTCCGCATAGTGTCCGAGGCTCAGCCGCCCTCCCCAGGTGTTCACCGGGAAGGCATAGGTGGCAGACCGGCTGTCCTGGCCGGCGGCGCGGGTGTCGGCCAGGCCCAGTTCGTCACGGAAGCCGAGCAGGCTCCGGTTGGAATAGGCAAGGCCGAGGCGGTTGCGGCCCGTGGCATCCGCCCCCAGGTTGTCGGCCGTCACCCGCAGGTCGTGGCGCGGCGGCTCGGCCATCGCGATGTCCACGTCGGTGGTGGAAAAGCGCCTGCCCGGCTTCAGCTCCGCCCGGAGCTGCGCATCGTTCGTGCGATTGAAGCGGATCAGGGCGTCCTCCAGCCGGCCCAGGTCCATCAGGTCGTCGGGCTTCAGGCCCACCCGGGCCGAGACGTAGCCGGCATCGGTCGTGTCGTTGCCGCGCACGAGGACCTGCCCCAGGCGGCCTTCCACGAGACGGATGGTCACGACCCCCGACGACACGTCCTGGGGCGGAATGCCCGCCTGGGCCGTGACCACGCCGCGCTGGCGGTACAGCCCATTGACCTGCTCGGCCAGTCCCCGCAGGTCCGCGAGGCTCAGCTCGCGTCCCAGATAGGGTTGCGCCAGTGCCGACAGTTCACCTTCGGCAAGTATCGCGGACTCGGTGAAGCGGATCTGGCGCACCGGGAAACGGACGGATTCCGCCGCCGAGGGCGCGGGCGCCGCGCCGGAGGGCGCTTCGCGCTTCAAGGGTTCCCCCGTCGGCTTGCGTTGCTCCTGTTCCCGTTCGCGACGCCGACGCTCCTCCTCGATCTGCCGCTGCTGCTGAACCCCGGAGTCCACGAAGGGCGGGGCGGTCACCTGGGCCAGCGCCGGCATCATCGCCAGGGTACCCGCGGCGCAGGCCGCCCAACCGAGTCTCCTCATCGCAACCTCACCGCGGGAGCACGCGGACACGGGGGGACGCCGGGCATCGCCGCGTCCCCCGCCGATCGGGGAGACCGGTTTCGGCAGGCATTCGATCCTCGCCGATGGTCCCCGCGCCTCCCTGCCGAAACAGCCATTTCCAGGTTCATTCCTTGCATCCAGGATCGTCCTCGCCGCACTCGGTGGTCACCGGCAGGCCCGTGAAATCTACCAGTTCTCCGGTCCTGCCCGCGTCCGCCGGTGTCCCGCCAGGGGCCGGCGGCGGGACGATCCGGGCCAGCGCGTCGTCGGCCCGTTCGGTGGCGCCGGCATTTCCTCCGTCGGCGGTCAGCACCTCGTGGGCCGGGCTCCGGTGGATCACGAAGGCGTCGGTGCGCACCCGGTTGCCCGTGAGGTAGAGGTAGAAGGGGGCACCGTCCGAGTAGAGCTGGACGTCGGCGGCCTGGATGCTCTTGTCGTGCTGATCGACGAGGACCCGGGTTGCCGGGTTGTCGAAGGTGGCGCGGTCGCCGATCCGGAAGCTGGCGGCGCCGAAGGAACCCGCCGTGATGGCCACGGCCGCGCCGGAGGTCCAGAAGTTGCCGAGGGAGAAGCCCCCGGCGCCGGATAGCCTCAGCTCCACTGCGTCCGCCACGGCGCCGGCGAACCCGGTCACGTAGCCGCCCACGGCACGGGTGCCGCCGAAGGCCTCGCCCGAGACCCGGGCGCCGGCCAGGCGCAGGGCGCTGCCCACGTGCATCGTCGTGCCGGACACGCGGCCGGGGGCCTCCAGCTGGACCACGTCCGCGGTGACGGATCCGGCCGCGACGTTGCCACGGGCCGAGGAAACGGCCAGCGTTCCGCGGGCGGTGCCGGCGGCCACGGTCGCGTCGTCGCCGGCCCGGACGGCCACGTCCCCGAGGGCGCTGGCGACGCCGCCCAGGGTGGCCGCCGTCCCGGCCACGACCGAGAGGCCCAGGCGGCCCGACAGGTCGGAGACGTTCGCATCGGCGCCGGCGCGCAGGTCCGCCACGCCGCCAACCGCCACGGTGCCTGCCGTCAGCCCGCCGCCCGCATCCAGGCGGAGGTCGCCGGCGGCCCGCGCGGAAGCCAGATCCATGGCGCCGGTGGCGATGACCGTCACGGCCCCGCCGTCGCTCTGGACCAGGGTTCCGGTGACCGGTCCGCCGGCGGAGATGCCCACGTTGCCCGCCGCCTGGACGGTGGCCAGATCCACCGCACCGGTCGCCGCCAGGTTCACCGGACCCCCGGTGCTGCGCACGCTGCCTCCGGTGAGGGCCCCGGCGACGGAAAGTCCCACTTCCTGCCCCGCCTGGATGGTCCCCACCTGGACGGGGCTCCGGGCCGCGATCTGGATGCCATCCCGGGCCGCCGCGTCGAGCCGGGGCACGTCCACCTCCAGCGGATTGTCGGCCCCCACGTGCCCCGCGGGGGCGCGCAGGGAGGCGGAGCCGGCGGCGGCGATGTCGGGCCGGGTGTCGCCTGCATCGCGCACGTTGCCGGCGGTGCTGAGGACCGTCACCGAATGGGTCTCGCCGTCCATGCCGGAAACCCCGTCGTTGCCCGTCGAGAGGCCTGTGACGGCCGCGTCCCCAGCCGTGACGACCCGCAGGATTCCCGTCTCGGAACGCATGCTCGCGCCGTCGGCCATGGCCAGCGACCCGGCATCGACGCGGATGCTGCCGGCATCGGAACGCACCGAGGCGGATGACGTGACGGTCACCGTGCCCCCGTTCGAGAGGCCGATGGGGCCCGGCGCGGTGACGGGACCGCCGATCAGCATGTCCAGGTCCGCCGTGAGCCGTACCGCATCGCCGGAGGCGATGGACCCGACGTTGAAGTTCTGGCCCGCCGGCCCGTTGAGCGCGATTCCGTATCCCGTCTCCGTACGGGCTCCGATGCGCCCGTCCGGACCGACCCCCACGTCGAGGGGGTTGGCCGCCGTGCCGATGCTGCCGGCCCGGGCTTGCAGCGTCAGATTGCGGGCCAGCACGTTCAGTTCGCTGTCCGCCTGGGCGTCGAGGATCGCGCCCTGGGCGACCAGCCTCGCATCCTGGCGCGAGAACACGGTGTCCACCCGCAGGTCGCCGCTGGTGGCCTCGATGTCCACCTTGTCGGCCGCCCGGGCGATCAGCGTCCCGTCGCCGGTGAGGGCGATGCGCAGGGGCCGCTCGACGGCGCCGGCGCCTTCGTCGGGCAGGTAGCCGATGCCGCCGTTGGCGGCCTCGAGGATCAGGTTGCCGGCCTGCACGGCCGGCGAGGCGTCGTCCACGTTGACGATGGAACCGCGCACCTTGATGCGGGCTTCGCCCGAGACGGCGACCGTGCCCAGGCGCCCGTCGCCCAGGGAAGCCAGGTAGGCGTTGCCGTTGTCCGTGCCGGCCACCGGCGGGGCGGTCACCTCCACGTGCAGGGACGTGGCGGCCTCGAAGTTCAGCGGACGGCGGCGCAGGACGTCCAGGCCGCTGCCGGTGTCCACCAGGTCGGACCGCTCGGCGGCCGCCAGGGCCACCTTCATCGCGTCGGTGAGGCAGGGCAGCCCCGGCGAACAGGACGGATCCACGTCGTAGGGGACGGTCACCGCGGTCCGGGTCTCGCCGATGCCCTTGCCGGCCGACAAGGTCACGTTGCGGCCGGACACGTTGGCGACCTTTTCCACCGGATTGGTGTTGGTGATGTCCTTCAGCAGCCCCGGGGTGATGGAGATGCCCAGTTCCCGCTCGGTCCAGGAGGAACCCTTGAGCAGCGACGCCTTCTCCGCATCCGTGGCGGCGTAGCGGAAGGCCGGCGCGTAGTTGGCGGTATAGGCGCCGACGGTCCCATGGAGTTCGTGATAGCGGGCGGTGCGGTTCGCCGCGAAGGCGTCGATCTGCCCATCGGTCATGCCGGAAGCCAGCAGGGCCGTCCGCTCGCCCGGCGTGACCGCATAGGCGAAGGCCGGATCGTAGGCCGCCGGATTGGCCTGCCGCTGGCGGATCTGCCAATAGAGCGCGTAGTCCTGGGTCCGCGCGTTCTCGAAGCTGGCGACGGCCTGGGCCCGCTTCTCGGCGTTGGCGGCGCTTCCCGCCCGCAGGCCCAGGGAATTCCAGAAGTCCAGCAGTTCGTTCCAGGTGCGCGTGTCGACCGTCTCGTTGGGATTGTTGTCGAGGATGCGGCCCGGGGCCACGAGCCGGACGTCGCCGCCGGCGGAGGTCACGGTGTTCACCAGCAGGTGGCCCGACGTGTTGCCCGACCAGGCGCGGGCCTCGAGGCCGATGTCGCCCCGCGCCGAGGCGGTCACGCCGTAGTACCCGCGCTGGTCGAGGGCGTCGGAATGCCCCACGTCCAGGACCAGCGGCGCGGCGATGGTGCCGATGCCGCCGTTCTCGGAGGCGAGGTCGATCCGATTGCCGCGGACCAGCGTCCCGGCATCGCCCCGGAGGCCCCCGTCCGCCGTCAGGATCACGCGCCCGAGGCCGGCGGCGGCGCTGCCCGCGGCCGTCACCGTGCCCAGCGTCAGGTCGCCGAGGACCTGCGCCAGGCGGACGTTGCCGTCGGCGGCCTGGGCATTCACGGTGCCCGTGGCCGAGGTGCGGATCGCGCCGCGGGAATCGGTCCCGGGGGTCGTGCCGACGCTGCCGGAGGCCTGGAGGCTGAGGCCGGCGGTGGTGATCAGGGCGCTGTCGTTGCCCTGGACGATGTTGCGGCCGGCCGCCGTGACGCCGGTGCCCGAGTCGCCGGCGACGATGGTGGTGTTGCCGGACCGGTTGTTGATCGCGCCGGTGAGCACCACGTTCTGGGCCGACCGCACGGCGACGCTGCCGGTGTCGGCACCGATGAACTCGATGCCGATCGGGTTGTCGGCGCGCAGGAAGTGGGCGGCGATTTCCTTGGTCGGGGTAACGCGGCTGAAGTCGATGTGGTAGGTCTGGGTGATGCAGAGCGACCACCAGTCGCAGTAGCTGTACTCGTTGGTCTTGAAGGTGACCTGGGGCCCGTTGGTCACCGAGTAGCTCGACGTGGTGTGGTAATCGCCGCCCAGGCCGCGGCCGCGCGCCAGGTAACGCCCGTTGGGCAGTTCCAGGGCGGGCAGGATCTTGTAGGGGCCGGCAATCCGGTAGTCGGTCAGGACCGCGCCCAGGCGCAGGGCATCCCACCCCAGGAACTGGGTGCCCTCGTAGGTGAAATCCTCCCGCGTCGACTGGTCGGTGCCGAGGGTGTAGACGAAGGCCAGGCCGGGCTGCGTGGTGTAGGTGGCGGTGCGCGTGGAGGACGCGCCGCCGACGCCGGTGGCGCCGGCCGTCGAGTTCGCGGTGGTCGTGGTGGTCCACGCCTCGTCGAGGCTGGTGGGATTGCCGGACGCGTCGGTGTTCCAGCGCCCGGTCTGGGTGATCTTGACCTTGCCGTCTTCCCGCGTATAGACGGTGTGGATGGAATGGGGCTTGTTGGCGCCGTCGATGTACTGGATGTCGGTGATGTCGATCACGCCGGCGGTGCCACGCCCGGCATCCAGCCTGGCAATGACAATGTCCTTGCCGCTGGGATTCGTGATGGCGATCTGCCCGTAGCCGTCCATCACCCGGAGCTTGCCCGTCCCGGTGCCGTCCGCCGGGCTCGCGGTGTTCATGATCTGGCCGTACAGCTGGATGTAGCCGCCCCGAATCTCGGTGCCGTTCACCACGTAGCGGTCGTGCGCCGGGTCGTAGTTGGCGGCCATGTTGCCGTAGTCGGACACGAGGGCGTAATAGCCGGAGGGATTGCGGCCCCGACCCTCGGCCGACGCCGCGTCGGCCACGGCGAAGGCCTCGTTGATCTCCAGCCGGTTCAGGCGTGCGTTGTAGGTCACCGCCACGCCCCGGTCATTCAGGAAGGTCGTCGTCTCGGAGACCGTGCCCGGGCTCGCCAGGTAGCTGTCCCGGTAGGTGTTCAGCGCCGACTGGTCCACGCCCAGGGCGAGGGCGGACCCGGTCAGGGTCGCGCCACCGGCCGGCAGGTTCAGGGTGAAGTTGTCGATGCCGCTCTGGATCGTCCCGTTGATGTTCAGGTAGCGGGCGCTGATGAAGACACTGCCGTTGGCCAGGATGCCGCCCGGCGTGACGGCGCCCGGGGTTCCCTTGGTCTCGTAGATGGTGCGCGGGTCGCCGCCGGCGTGGAAGAAGTTGTCCACGTAGCTCTGGACGAAGTCGCCGTTGCTCGCCTTCACGTCCACCGTCCCCGCGAAGATGTTGCCCTGGGACAGGATGGAACCGGCCGCGCTGTGGACCTGCACCAGGCCGCGCGGGTTGGAGATGGTGCCGGTGAGGCGGATGTCCGGCGCCGGCCCCGTGGGCGTGTAGGCGGGATTGCCCGGGTCGTAGTTGCTGACGATCCGGACCTCCGGCAGGGACGGGTTCGAGACGCCGGTCACGATCTCGCGGAAGGCAGCCGTGGCGCCGGGGACGTTCAGCCGGTTGATCTCGGCATTGCCGTTGACCTCCACGCCGTTGAAGTTCAGGCGGGCCGCCTCGGCGTCCACCGTGATGTCCTTGACGATCAGAAAGTCTGAGGTGTTGTTGGTGATGGTCACCCGGGCGTCGCCGGGCGCCTTGAGCGTTCCGGCGCCGGTCAGGGAGTCACCCGTGACGCGGATGCTGCCGAGCCGCGCAGTGATGTTCGGCACGGTGACGAAGTTGGCGGCCGGACCGGACGGGGGCGTGTCGGACAGGGGCGGATACACCACGTCCGGGTCCGGGACGGTATCCGTGTAGCCGGTGATCTGGCGGTTCAGGTTGAAGATGTTCTTGCCCAGGTCCGCCTGTTGCGTCGTGAGGCTCTCCACCTGTCCGGCATAGGTGGTCTTCTGGCCCGTCAGGGTGTCCACCGCCGACGACAGGACCGCCACCGTGCCCGTGTTGTAGGTGCCGCGCTCGGCGGTCCCGGCCGCCACGTTCGGCGACGCGGCGGCGCCCTGGGCGACGAAATCCGTGCCGGCCACCAGGCCGCGGGAAGCCAGTGTCGCCTCGTAGCCGGCAACCCTCGTCTTGGCGGCCGCGGCGGCCGTCGAATCCCCGGCCGTCACCGCCGCCTGCCAGTCGTTGAGCGCGGTGATGCGGTCGTCGAAGATGCCCAGGTTGAGGTTCGCCGCGCTGAGCTGCGTCGTCTTGGTGTCCAGGGCCGTCGTCGTGTCGGCCAGGTTCGTGGTGGCCGTCGTAAGGTCCCCATCCACCTTCGTCTTCTCGACCGTCAGCGCATCGACCCGGGACAGGGCAGCCGCCTTGGGACTGATGCCCGTCCCGCCGCCCGTCCCCAGCGTGATGCTGCCGTCCGCGTTGCGCTTGGCGAGCCCCAGATCCACCAGCTTGTGCTCGAGGAAGGCGATCTCCGCCTCGTAGGCCGCCGCCGCGGCCGTGCCGGCGTACTTGTCCGCCAGGGTGCGCAGGAAGGTGATCCGCTTGTTGATGTCCTCGGCGATGCCTACCTGGAACGCGATGGCCGGCTCGGCCACGCCCCGGGTTCGGGTGACCTTCAGGGTCCAGGACCGGTCGGCCGGATCGTAGTCCGTCATGTCCAGGGTCAGGCTCTCGTTCCTGTGGATTCCCGTCGCGGCGGTGCCATCCACCACCACCTCCGCCCGGCCGGTCACCGAACTGCTGCCGCCGTGGATGTCGAAGGAGACGTCGCCGCCGCCGAAGAGCTTGCTGATGCCGCTGGCGATGGCCGCCGCGGTCTCCCGGTAGATGTCCTTGCCGATGCCGACGGCCGTGACGTCGATGATGCCCTTGTCGGCGGCCAGCGTGATGTCGCCCGCCGCCTCCAGGTCACCGGTGCCGAGGATGCCGACCCCGGCGTTGCTGACCACCGTGGACTGGGCGTCCGGCGTGGTCGAGATGGGGAAGGCCGTCTTGTTCCAGAGATTGACCGCGGAACGCACGTCGATCCGCGAGGACGTGCCCGCCGAACTGCGCCCGCCGGCGAGGCTGATGTTGCCGTCGTCGGCCTGCAGCAGTGCGCCATCCTCCACCACCACCCGGCTGGCCCCGGTGAAGCGCGCATAGGCGTTGCCGTCCGGCGCCCCGGCGAGGCCGTAGGTGTCGGCGGCCGCCCGCGCCTCCAGGTCGGCCTCGGCCCGTGCGCCCGCCTCGATGTTGCCCAGATCGCTGATCACCCGGGCATCCCGGCCGAAGCGGGCGGTGGCATCGGCCTTGTCCACATACACGCCGGACGAGGCCTTGGCCACGGCGATGGCGCCGCCGGAATCCAGCTTGGCCTTGTCGTAGGCCTCGATCCGGTTGTAGGCATCCATCCGGAAGACCCCGTCGCCGGAAGCCGGGGCGAGGACCTGCACCCGGGCGCCGTCATCCACCCGGGCGGTGGTGTCCAGGGAGACGTGGGTCTCGCTGCGCCCGGCCGGCAGGTCGATGAGGCCGCCGGAGCCCGAACGGATGTTCCAGCGGGCCGCGTCGCCCGTGGCGGCGCCCAGCCAGGGCTTGGCCACCCGGTTGTCGGCCTCCACTTCCACGTCCGGCGACAGGACCCGCGCACCGGCGCCGACCTCGGCCAGGACCGCGGAGGTCGCCCGGTTGTCCGCGTAGGCCCCGCTCGCACCTGCGATGGAGGCGTTCACGCTGTCCACCTCGGCATTGAAGCGGTGGGTGTGGTCGGCCACCACGGACAGGCTGTCGACGCTGACCGGCCGGGCATCCTCGCCGGCGCCCACCGAGGCCAGCGTGTTGCTGGTGCCCCGGGTCTTCGCCACCGCCGCCGAGCCCGCCAGGATGCCGCCGGTCCCGGCTACCGCCGAGGCGTAATCGGCATCGGTGCCGCCGGCGCGCACGGTGAGGCCGGCCCCGGTGACCGCCACGCCGGAACCGAGGGTGGCCTGGGTGTCCGATTCGCTGGTCGCGCTCGCAAGATTGGCCCCGGCGGCCAGGAAGCCGACGGCGACGCCGGTGGCCGAAGCGTCCTGGCGGGTATCGGTGCTGGCGATGACCTCGGTCTCGCCGGTGACGGTGCTGCCGGCACCGATGAAGCTCTTCGTCGTGCCGGCATAGGAGGCCGTGCTCTCGCTGCCGTTGGCGCCGATCAGGCCGCCGCCGGCGCCGATGCTTTCCGCACGGGCCGAGATGCCGCCAGCGGGCAGTTCGGTGCGCGCCGTGACGGACACGTGGCCGGCGCCGACGTGACTGCCGTTGCCGATCGAGGCCAGCACGTTCCCGGTCAGGGTCGCCGAGGCCAGGGAGACGCCGACGGCGGCAGCCCCGGCGCTCACCCCCACGGCGGTGGCATCGGCGGCGGGCGCCGCCACCGCGTTCACCTGGACCGCATCCCGCGCGCTCACGTCGACGCCGGCGCCCAGGTAGGCGCTCACGTCGGTGGCGATGGACGAACCGGCGTCGGCTCCGGCACCGGAATAGATGCCGGCGGATCCGGCCACCGCGCGGGTGGACGCGACGGAGGTGTCCGAGGCGGAGACCACCAGTCCATCGACGGCCTTGCCGGCGGTCTTGCCGACCAGCACGCCATCCCCGAGGTAGGCCGTGGTGCCGCCGGTGAAGGTGGCCCGGGCCACGGAGGCGCCGATGGAGAGCCCGCCCACCGTGGTGCCGATCGATTCCGCGCGCGCCTTGCGGTTCGTGGTGGCCGAGACCCGCGCCGTGCCGGCCCCCTGGATCTCGCTGCCGGCCCCCACGTAGGCGGAACTCCGGCTGCTGTCCTTGGCCACGGCCACGGCTGCGCCGACGCCGACGATGCCGCCGGCACCCGCCACGGAGCGGACGGCGACGCCGGTGGCATCCACGTTCTCCGACCGGGCCTCGATGGCCACGTCGCCCGCGGAATCGATCACGGTGCCTGGGCCGGCGAAGGCCTCGCTGGTGCCGTTGGTCAGCGCGATTCCGGCGGCCGCGCCGATGCCGACGAACCCGCCGGCGGCGCCCACCGCGTTGATGTCGGTCTTCACCTTGTCCGTGGCGGCGACGCGCACGCTGCCGGCCGTGATCCGGCTGCCGGCGCCCACGTAGGCGCGCGTCTTGTCCAGCGAGTCGGCGGAGCTCTCGTTCAACTGTCCGGCCACGCCGAGGCCGCCCATCCGGCCCGAGATGTCCGTCCTGGCGCCGCGCAGATGTTCCGAATCGCCGAGCTGGCCGGTCACCTTGTCCTGGGAGATGTTGGCATCCACCGTGCCGGCGGTCGTGTTGCCGCTGCCGCTGCTGGAATCCCTCAGGTTGCCCTGGGAATCGTCGTCGAGCTTCGCGCCGATGGCCACCAGGGAGACGGCCCCGCCGATGCCGACCGACGATCCGCCGGCAGCCGCGATCGCCGCCGACTGGACGTCCTTGACGGAGGTCGCCGTCACCGAGACGTTCCCGTCCGCATTCACCTTCGCCGAATCGCCGATGTAGGCCGTCGTGGTGTTGCGGACCACGTTGATTTCCGCGGTGGCGCCCACGCCCGCCATGCCCGAAAGGGCGACCGTGCCGCCGCCGCCCCGCAGGGTGACCGTGTCCTCGGCGCTGACGGCGACCGCCTGGGACACCCCATGGGCGGTCTGGTTGACCTGCGTGTTCTTGCCGATGAAGGCTTCCGTCCGGGAACCGACCACCTTGACCCCGACCGCGCCGGCGACCCCGGCGATGCCGGACACGGCGCCGCTCACGGTGGCCGTGGTGATGTCCTCGCGGGACTGGGCGCTGACCGTCGTGACCCCGGAAGCATCGAGGACGGCGGCATCGGCGGCCGCGTCGGCCCCGTCCACGTAGGCCCGGGTCTTGTTGCTGACCACGCCGACGGAGAAGGCGCCGCTCACGCCGGCGATGGCGCCGCCGGCACCGCTGATGGTGTAGAGGTCGATGCCCGTGTCCTGGGTGGCCGCCACGCGGAGGTCGCCGGTGGCGCTGACGTCCGCGCCGGCCCCGATGCTGGCTGACGTATCGTTGGTGACGACGGTGACGCCGACCGCCGCACCGACGCCTGCCCCACCGGCCCCGGAGACGTTCACCGCGACCAGGTACAGGTCCTCGCGGGCGGCGGCGCCCACCTCCACGTGGTGGCCGCTGACCTCGGCCGCGCCGATGCGCGCGTGGGTGTTCTTGGCGACGATTCCCGCCTCGACGACGCCGCTGACGCCCGCGGCGCCGGCCCCCGCCACCGTGCCGCCGGTCTGCACCATGAAGGTGTTGTCGGCGGCCCTGACGCGAACCGATGCGTCGGTACCCAACGGGGTTGCGACGTTGATCTTCGCCCCGTCGGCCACATAGGCCTCCGTGGTCGTCACGATGACGTTGGCGTCGGCGGCGCCGGTGACCGCGGCGGCACCGGCACCGGCGATGCCGATGCTGGCGGTGACCAATTTCTCGTTGCCGGTGGCGACCACGGACAGGCCGCGCGCGGTTTCCGTGCCCCGGGCACCGAGGCCGCCGGAGGCGCCGGCGATGGTCTTGTTGCCGAGGCCCTTGGATGCCGGATCGACATTGTTCTCGGCGCCACCCGCGCCGCTGCCGTCGCCGCCGGCTTTCATCTGGAACGAGACCCCGCCCGCCACGCTGCCGTCCGGGGCGCCGTCCCGGTCCACATCCACGTCGCCGCTCTTGCCGGGTGGCAGGGACGGCAGCGCCGCCGGTGTGGAATCGTCGATGGTACCGGTCAGGATGGTGGTCCCCGCCGCGTTGCCGCGCGCATTCACCGACGATCCCTCGGCCACGTAGGCCCTCGTCTGGCTGGACAGGACGTTGGCCCCCGCGTTGAGGCCGACGCCCGCCGCTCCCGCGCCGTTGCCGACGGCCGAGACGGCGACGATCAGCGTGTCGTCGCTGGCCGCCACCTTGACGTTGCCGTCGGAATCCACGGAAGCGCCCGTACCCTTGTCCGCGTCGTCCCGGGAGGCGCCGATGTAGGCCTCCGTCGTGTTCGCCACCACGTTGGCGGAAGCCACCGCACCGACGGCGGCGGCGCCCGCGCCGCGGATGGACACGCCGGCGGCGATGACGTTCTGGGACGACTCGGCGGACACCTCCACGTCCTTGTCGGCCGACACGCGGGCGCCCTTGCCGATGTAGGCCCTCGTGTCCTTGAACAGGGTGTTGACGTCGAGCACGCCACCGACGGCCGCCGCCCCCGCGCCGCTGCCCGAGGCCGCCACGTCCACCAGGTTGCTGGTGCTGTCGGCGGTGACCGCCACGGACCGCTCGCCGGTCCCGGCCACCACCTGGTTCACGTCGGCGGCGCCGATATAGGCGGAGGTGTCCGAGGACACCACGTTGACGGCGATGGAACCGCTCACCCCGGCGGCCCCGGCGCCGCTGCCGGTGATGCCGACGTTGAACACGTTCTCATGGGTCTCGGCCGCCACGCTGAGCGTCCTGCCCGCGTCCACGCTGGCCCCGTCGGCCACGAAGGCCTCCGCCGCGTCGTGGAGCAGCACCACGCCCAGGGTGCCCACCACGCCGGCCGCCCCGCCGCCGCCGCCGGCGCCGGACGCGATGATGGCCAGCGTCGTATCCTTGGCCGACACGGCCACGTTACCGCCCGCCTGGACCTTCGCGCCATGCCCGATGAAGGCCTGGGTGTTCTTCAGCGGGATCGGCGTCGAGTCGTCCATGTACTTGCCGACCGCCAGCTTGCCGGCGTTCGCGTCCAGCACGCCCTTGGTTTCGGTGGCCTGGCCCGTGTTGCCCAGCATGTCGCCGACGGCGCTCTTGTTCAACTGCCCGTCGGCCTGGCTCTGGGTCGTCGTGGTCGAACCGCTGTCGTCCTTGGGACTCAGGCCGCTCTTGGCCTCGCCGTCGAGCAGGGATCCGACCGAGATGACGGACACCGCCCCGGCGACACCGGCCGCGCCGCCGCCGGCCCCGGCGATGGTCAGCGAATTCACGTACTTCTCGGAGGAGGCCGCGACCTTCACGTCGCCGCTGGCATCCACCTCGGCCCCGTTGCCGATGTAGGCCGTGGTCGTGTTGAGCGCCACGGTGGCGTTGGCCGTGACGCCGACGCCCGCTGCGCCGCCGCCGGCGCCGGCACCCGTGGCCGCCACCGTGATGACCCGGTCCGTGGCCGCCACGTCGACTTTCTCGCCGGCGAAGCCCTGGTTCACCTTCGCGTGGTCGCCGATGCCCGCCTCGGTCTTCGAGACGACCACGTTGAGGGCGATGGTGCCGGCCACGCCCGCCGACCCGCCGCCGGCGCCCGCCACGGAGATGCTGTTCACGTTCTCGACGGAATCGGCATGGACCGAGGTGGTGCCGCTGGCGTTGGTTTCCGCGTAATTGCCTATCCGCGCCTTGGTGGTGCCGGCATTGACGCCCGCCGACAGGGTGCCGCCGACGCCGGCCGCGCCGCCGCCGGCCCCGGCGCCGGAGATCAGCCAGGAAGTGGCGAAGTCCGAGGCGTTCAGGGCCAGGTCGCCGGCCGCGACGTTGATCTTCGCGGCATCCGCGGTCGAGGTGCCGTCTTCCACATAAGCCGCCGTCGTGTCCGCGACGCCGACGCCAGCCACCGCACCGCCCACGCCGGCACTGCCGCCGCCGGCGAACCCGGCGGTGGTGGTGAAGGTGATGTCGGCCGACGCCGCATCCAGCGCCACGGCCTTGTTCGCATTCACCAGGGCCGAGCGGCCGATCCAGGCCTGGGTGGTCTTGGCGACCACGGCCACGTTGGCCGCCGCGCCGACGCCCGCCGACCCGCCGCCCCCCGCCCCGGCCGCCGTGTCGATCAGCAGGGTTTCGTCCACCGCCTTGACGCGTACCTGCTGGTCCGCGGAGGCGCCCGTGTTGTCCGCGTTGACCTTCGCGCCCCGGCGGATCGCCGCTTCGGTGTTGGTGGCGATGACGTTGGCCGAGACAGTGGCGGCGACCCCGGCCTTGCCGCCCCCCGCGCCGCTGGCCACGGTGGTGATCAGGTTCTCCCGGTTGTAGGCCGTGACGGACAGGCCCTTGGCGCTTTCCTTCTTCTTGTCGAGCAAGTCGCCCGGGCTGGTCGGCGGATGGGCGACCAGGTCCTCGATGGCCTCGCCCTTGTAGAGCAGCGCCGCGACCGGCTCGCCCTTGTACACGCTGGCCGCGTCCCGGTTGCCGCGGGCATTGACCGAGGCGCCTTCGCCCACGTAGGCCCGGGTGCTGCCGATCAGCGTGGCGACGGCGAGGGAACCGCCGACCCCCGCGTCGCCGCCGCCCGCGGCGCTGCCGGCAGTGAGCACCGCGGTGATGTCGTCCTGGGCGTTGATGAGCACGTTGCCGTTGGCATCGACGGTGGCGGACTTGCCCACATAGGCCTGCACGTCGTTCACCGACACCGCGACCGACACCGCGCCGCCCACGCCGGCGCTGCCGCCGCCCGCGAAGCCTGCCGCGACCGAGACAACGCTTTCGGTGGCGGTGGCGTCCACGGCCACGTCCTTGGCCGCCTTGACGGTCGCCACCTTGCCGTCGGCCACCGTATCGTCGGCGACGAAGGCC
>JAEUNJ010000114.1 GCA_016791145.1 Rhodocyclaceae bacterium
CTTGTCCACGGCCAGGGCGGCCTCGTGCACAACCTCGGACAGGGTCGGGTGGGCATGGCAGATGCGGGCCAGGTCCTCGCTGGAGGCACCGAACTCCATGGCCGTGACGGCCTCGGCGATCAGCTCGGACGCGTTGGCGCCGATGATGTGCACGCCCAGGATGCGGTCCGTCTTGGCGCAGGCCAGCATCTTCACGAAGCCGGTCGTGTCGCCCTGCCCCAATGCCCGCCCGTTGGCCATGAAGGGGATCTGGCCGGCCCGATACTCGACGCCCTCGTTCTTGAGCTGGGTCTCGGTCTTGCCGACCCAGGCCACCTCGGGATGCGTGTAGATCACGTAGGGAATGGCATCGTAATTCACGTGCCCGGCCTGCCCGGCGATGATCTCGGCGACCATGACACCCTCCTCCATCCCCTTGTGGGCCAGCATCGGCCCGCGGATCACGTCGCCGACCGCCCAGACGTTCTCCAGGTTCGTCTGGCAATGGTCATTGACCTCGACCCGGCCGCCGGCATCGAGCTTGAGGCCCACGTTCTCGGCGCCCAGGCCGGCGGTGGAGGGCACCCGGCCGACGGAGACGATCAGGCGGTCGCATTCCAGCGTGTAGGCGCCGTCGCCCATCTCGTATTCCAGCGTGACGCCCTTCTTGCCGGTCTTCACCGAGTTGATCTTCACGCCCAGGCTGATCTTCAGGCCCTGCTTCTGGGTGAAGACCTTCCAGGCCTCCTTGGCCACCGCGGGGTCGGCGGCGGCGAGGAAGTCGGGAAGCGCTTCCAGGATGGTCACTTCGGCGCCGAGGCGCTTCCATACGGAACCCAGCTCCAGGCCGATGACGCCGGCGCCGATGACGCCCAGGCGCTTGGGCACCGCCTGCAGGGACAGGGCGCCCACGTTGTCGCAGATGACCTCGTTGTCCACCAGGATGCCGTCCAGGTGGCGGGGCTGGGAGCCCGTGGCGACGATGACGTGCTTCGCCTCCACGACTTCGGTACCGTCCTTGCCGGCCACCGCCACCTGCCAGAAGTCGCCCTCCCGGCCCGCGAAGCTGCCGCGTCCGGCCAGCAGCGTGACCTTGTTCTTCTTGAACAGGCCGCGGATGCCGCTGGTGAGCTGGGTGACGATGTTGTCCTTGCGGCGGACCATGGTCGGCACGTCCATCTTCACGCCGCCGGTGGAGATGCCGTGCATCACGAAGCCGTGGCTCGCCTCCTCGAAGAGTTCGGAGGAGCGCAGCAGCGCCTTGGAGGGGATGCAGCCCACATTGAGGCAGGTGCCGCCCAGGCGCACCTCGCCCTTGGGATCGGCATAGGGTTCGGACTCGATGCAGGCCGTGGACAGGCCCAGTTGCGCGGCACGGATGGCGGCCACGTAGCCGCCGGGGCCGGCACCGATCACCACGACATCAAACTGCTTGCTCATTCGAAAGATCCTTTCACCGCAGAGTGCGCGGAGGCCGCGGAGGAAACGCGGAACAGACCGGGTTCTTGGCGGTCGATGTTCCCGGCGTCCCCCCCGCCTTCCGCGTTGGGATTAGATGTCCAGCAGCAGGCGCGCCGGGTCTTCCAGGGCTTCCTTCATGGTCACCAGGCCCAGCACCGCCTCGCGGCCGTCGATGATCCGGTGGTCGTAGGACATGGCCAGGTAGTTGATGGGCCGGATCACGATCTGGCCGTTCTCCACCACCGGGCGGTCCTTCGTGGCGTGGATGCCGAGGATGGCCGACTGGGGCGGGTTGATGATGGGCGTGGACAGCATGGAGCCGAAGACGCCGCCGTTGGAGATGGAGAAGGTGCCGCCGGAGAGTTCCTCCAGGGTCAGCTTGCCGTCCTTGGCCTTGGCGCCGAACTCGGCGATCTTCTTCTCGATCTGGGCGAGGGACATCTGGTCGGCGTCGCGCAGGATGGGGACCACAAGGCCGCGCGGGCTGCCCACGGCGATGCCGATGTCGAAGTAGCCGTGGTAGACGATGTCGTTGCCGTCCACCGAGGCGTTCAGCACCGGGAACTTCTTCAGGGCGGCGACGGCGGCCTTCACGAAGAAGGACATAAAGCCCAGGCGGACCCCGTGCTCCTTCTCGAACCTGTCCAGGTACTTCTTGCGCAGTTCCATGACCGGCGCCATGTTCACCTCGTTGAAGGTGGTCAGGATGGCGTTGGTGGCCTGGGACTGGAGCAGGCGCTCGGCGACGCGGGCGCGCAAGCGGGACATGGGCACGCGCTGCTCCGGACGGTCGGCGACGATGTTGTCGGCGCTGATGACCGGGGGCTCCGGCAGGGACGGACGGGCCGCGGGCGCGGCGGCAGCCGCGGCGGGGGCCGGCGCGGCCTTGGGTGCCGCGGCGGTGCCGAGGACATCGGCCTTGGTGACGCGGCCGCCGGGGCCGGAACCGGCGATGCTGGCGGCATCGACGCCCTTTTCGGCCATGGCCTTGCGGGCTGCCGGGCCGGCGGTGGCCGCCGCCGCGGGGGCGGGGGCTGCCTTTGCGGCCGGGGCAGGCGCCTCGGCCTTCTTCTCGGCGGCCGGCGCGGCGGCACCGGCCTTCGCCTCGGTGTCGATCTGGGCGATCACGTCGCCGGAGGCGACGGACTCGCCATTGCCCTTGATGATCTTCACCAGGACGCCGGAATCGGGCGCCGGCAGTTCGAGCACGACCTTGTCGGTCTCGATGTCGATCAGGTTTTCGTCGCGGGCGACGGCCTCGCCCTCCTTCTTGTGCCAGCTGACGAGGGTCGCCTCGGCAACCGATTCGGACAACTGGGGAACTTTGACTTCGATCAGCATGTTATCTCCGTTATTCCTTGATGCCGAGGGCGGCGTTGACGAGTTCCTTCTGCTGGATGGCGTGCTTGGCGGCGTAGCCGACGGCCGGCGAGGCCGCGGCGGGACGCGCCACCACGTCCAGGGTCTGGCCCTTCTTGATCACCTTGCTCAGGGTATGGTGCTTGGCGTACCAGGCACCCTGGTTGAGGGGTTCCTCCTGACACCAGACCAACTCCTTGGTGTTGGGGAACTTCTTCATTTCCTCGGCCAGCCGGCGGTCGTCGAAGGGATAGAGCTGTTCCACCCGCATCAGGGCCACGTTGTCGACCTTCTTTTCGCGGCGCGCGGCCAGCAGGTCGAAATACACCTTGCCGGCGCAGGCGATCACCCGCGTGACCTTCTTCGGATCCAGGGTGTCGGTCTCGCCGATCACGGTCTGGAAGGTGCCGTTGGCCAGGTCGTCCAGGGAGCAGGTGGCGTCCTTGTGGCGCAGCAGCGACTTCGGCGTCATGACGATCAGCGGCTTGCGCTGCTTCCTGAGCATCTGCCGGCGCAGCAGGTGGTAGATCTGCGCCGCGTTGGAGGGATAGCAGACCTCCCAGTTGAACTCCGCCGAGAGTTGCATGTAGCGCTCCAGGCGCGCCGACGAGTGCTCGGGGCCCTGGCCCTCGTAACCATGGGGCAGCAGCAGCACGAGGCCGCAGCCGCGGCCCCACTTGGCCTCGCCGGAGGACAGGAACTGGTCGATGACCACCTGGGCGCCGTTGGCGAAGTCGCCGAACTGGGCCTCCCAGACCACCAGTTCATTCGGGGAGGCGGTGGCGAAGCCGTACTCGAAGGCCAGCACCGCTTCCTCGGACAGCACGGAATCGAAGCAGTGGAACCAGCCCTGCTTGGCCTGGATGTGCTGCAGGGGCCAGTAGGTCCCCTCGTCCCACTTCTCCCGGTTCTGGTCGTGGAAGGCGGCGTGCCGGTGGAAGAAGGTGCCGCGGCCCACGTCCTCGCCGGAGATGCGGACGTTGTAGCCCGCCGCCAGCAGCGTCGCGTAGGCCATGTTCTCGCCCATCCCCCAATCCACCGGCAGGCGTCCCTCGCCCATGGCCTTGCGGTCCTCGACGATCTTCTGGACGCGGGAGTGGAGGGTGAAGTTGGCCGGGATGTCGGTAACCCGCTTGGCAAGCCGCTGAAGCTCGTTGACCGACACGGTGGTGTCGCACTTCTCCGTGTAAGGCACGCCCACATGCGGCGTCCAGTCGATGGCGAACTTGCTCTGGTAGTCGGAGATCACGGGATCCAGCAGGTGGCGGCCCTCGTCCAGCGCTGCCCGGTAGTCCTTGATCATCTGCTCGGCATCGCCGGCGCCGATGACGCCCTGGCCCGCCAGCTTCTCCGCATAGAGGGCGCGGGTGCCGGGGTGCTGCCCGATCTTCTTGTACATCAGCGGCTGGGTCACCATGGGCTCGTCCTGCTCGTTGTGGCCGAGCTTGCGGAAGCAGATGATGTCGACCACCACATCCTTCTTGAATTCCTGGCGGAACTCCATGGCGATCTGGGTCACCAGGGCCACGGCCTCCGGATCGTCGCCATTGACGTGGAAGATGGGCGCCTCGACCATCTTGAAGATGTCCGTGCAATAGAGGGACGAGCGATAGTCGCGCAGGTCGGAGGTGGTGAAGCCGATCTGGTTGTTCACGATGATGTGCGCGGTGCCCCCCGTGCCGTAGCCGCGCGTCTGGGAGAAGTTCAGCATCTCCTGGTTCACGCCCTGGCCGGCCACGGCCGCATCGCCGTGGATCAGCACCGGCAGCGCCTGCTTCTTGCCCTCGGCGCCGCGGCGGACCTGGCGGGCATAGACCGAACCGGCGACGACGGGATTGACGATTTCCAGGTGCGAGGGATTGAAGGCCAGGGTGAGATGCACCGGGCCGCCCGGCGTGCCCACGTCGGAGGAGTAGCCCATGTGGTACTTCACGTCGCCGGCGGAGAGGTCCTGGGCCTTCTTGCCTTCGAACTCCTGGAACAGCATGGACGGCTGCTTGCCGAGGGTGTTCACCAGCACGTTGAGGCGGCCCCGGTGGGCCATGCCGATCACCATCTCCTGGACGCCCAGGGTGCCGGCGACGCGGATCAACTGGTCCATCGAAACGATCAGGGCCTCGCCGCCCTCGAGGGAGAAGCGCTTCTGGCCCACGTAGCGGGTGTGCAGGTAGCGCTCCAGGGTCTCGGCGGCGGTCAGGTTGCGCAGGAAGCGCTTCTTGTCCTCCGCGCCGTAGGCGGCGGCGGAGCGGATCGTCTCGAGCTTGTTCTGGATCCAGCGCTTCTGGCCCACGTCGGACAGGTACATGTACTCCGCGCCGATCGTGCCGCAATAGGTCTGGCGGCAGGCCTCCAGGATCTCCCGCAGGGTGGCCGTGCTGGGCAGGGCCTCGAAGGACCCGGTCTGGAACACCTGGCCCAGGTCGGCCTCGGTGAAGCCGTAGTAGGACGGCTCCAGTTCGGCCACCGCCGGACGCTCGTGGCGCTTCAGCGGGTCCAGGTTCGCCCAGCGGTTGCCGAGGAAGCGATAGGCGTTGATGAGCTGCAGGACCTTGACCTGCTTCTCGTTGGGCACCGCGGTGCGGGCGGAGGCCTGCAGGGTGCCCTCCTTCGCGCGCTGGGCGAAGGAGGTGATGATCGGCATGTGGGCCACGTCCGGGCCCGTGTAGTTGCCGGCGCCGGGAAGGTTGGCCAGCTTGTCGAAATAGTCGCGCCAGGCCGGTTCCACGGCCGTCGGGTTGGCGAGGTAGGTCTCGTACAGTTCCTCGATGAACGGCGCGTTGGCGCCGAACAGGTAGGAATTGGACAGCATCTGTTTCATCATGGCGTCACCTGTCTCTGCGGGGGCGGGGCAAAAAAAAGAGGGGCGGAAACCGCCCCTCCGCCGTTGCGTGGTCAGCGCTGGTCGACGGGCAGCACGTTGCGGGCGTTGGCACCCGTGAAGAGCTGGCGCGGCCGGCCGATCTTCTGTTCGGGATCGGAGATCATCTCCTTCCACTGGGCGATCCAGCCCACGGTGCGGGCCAGGGCGAAGATGCCGGTGAAGAGCTGGGTCGGGATGCCCAGCGCCTTCTGGACGATGCCGGAGTAGAAGTCCACGTTCGGGTAGAGCTTTTTCTCGATGAAGTAGTCGTCCTCGAGGGCGATCTTCTCCAGGGCCATGGCCAGCTTGAACAGGCGGTCGTCCTGCAGTCCCAGCTCGTTCAGCACCTCGTGGCAGGTTTCGCGCATCAGCTTGGCGCGCGGGTCGAAGTTCTTGTAGACCCGGTGGCCGAAGCCCATCAGCTTGAAGCCGTCGTTCTTGTCCTTGGCGCGCTTGATGTACTCGCCGACCCGGGAAACGTCGCCGATTTCCTCCAGCATCTGCAGGCAGGCCTCGTTGGCGCCGCCGTGGGCGGGCCCCCACAGGCAGGCGATGCCGGCCGCGATGCAGGCGAAGGGGTTGGCGCCGGAGGAGCCGGACAGGCGGACCGTGGAGGTGGAGGCGTTCTGCTCGTGGTCGGCGTGGAGAATCAGGATGCGGTCCAGGGCCTTGACCAGCACCGGGTTCGGCTCGTACTTCTCGCAGGGCGTGCCGAACATCATGTGCATGAAGTTGGCCGTGTAGGAGAGGTCGTTGCGCGGGTACATGAAGGGCTCGCCGCGGCCGTACTTGTAGGCCATGGCGACGATGGTCGGCATCTTGGCGACCAGCCGGTGGGCGGAGACGCGGCGGTGGTGCTCGTCGCTGACGTCCATGGCGTCGTGGTAGAAGGCCGACAGGGCGCCGACCACGCCGACCAGCACCGCCATCGGGTGCGCGTCGCGGCGGAAGCCGGAGTAGAAGCGGATCAGCTGCTCATGCACCATCGTGTGGTTCTTGATGATGCTGTGGAACTCCTTGTTCTGTTCCGCGTTCGGCAACTCCCCGTAGAGCAGCAGGTAGCAGGTTTCGAGGAAGTCGCACTTCTCGGCCAGCTGCTCGATGGGATAGCCGCGATAGAGGAGCTCCCCCTTGTCGCCGTCGATGTAGGTGATGGTGGACTTGCACGATGCCGTCGACATGAATCCCGGGTCGAAGGTGAACATGCCGGTCTTCGCGTACATGCTGCGGATGTCGACGACGTCGGGACCGACCGAGCCCGACAGGATCGGGAACTCGTGCGACGTGCCGTCGATGGTCAGGGTTGCCGTGCGTTGCGTGCTCATATCAGTACCTCTGTCTAGGTGCAAACGTTGCTTTTGGCTGCTCGAAGCCGCGTCAGATCCGGCGCAGGCGCTCGACCATCCCGTTCAGTTGCGGATCGGCGGTGTCCCGCCGGCCGCTCACCAAATCCCACAGATCGTGGTCTTCCATTTCCAGCAACCGGGCCAGCGCTGCCTCGGTCTCCTCGTCGATCTCGTCCCCCGTCCCCTCCCAGAAGCGCTGAAAGACGAGGTCCAGTTCCAGCAGCGCGCGCCGGCAGTGCCAGCGCAGCTTGCCCAGCCGCGCGCGCTTCGCTTCATCCATCAATGCCGATCCTGCCCGCCCGCCCTCACGGCATGCCGGCGCAGCTTTGCCGCCGGGCCGCCCCAAGGCAAAGCCGCACGCGCCGAAGGCGCAATCCCCCCCCGCCGCCGCCGCACGCGCCCCGTGACTGCCGAGCGCAGCGAGCAAGCAGGCTCCTCCCCGCGAGGGGAGGCCGGGAGGGGCGGGCCCAGCCTGGCGGCATCCCGGCGCAGCTTTGCCGCCGGGCCGCCCCAAGGCAAAGCGGCACGCGCCGAAGGCGCAATCCCCCCCCGCCGCCGCCGCACGCGCCCCGTGACTGCCGAGCGCAGCGAGCACGCAGGCTCCTCCCCGCGAGGGGAGGTTGGGAGGGGCGGGCCCAGTCTTGCGAGACCCCGGCGCAGCCTTGCCGCCGGGCCGCCCCAAGGCAAAGCCGCACGCGCCGAAGGCGCAATCCCCTCCCGCTGCCGCCGCACGCGCCCCGTGACTGCCGAGCGCAGCGAGCAAGCAGGCTCCTCCCCGCGAGGGGAGGTTGGGAGGGGCGGGCCGTCACACCGCCCTCCGGACCATCATTTCCTTGATCTTGCCGATGGCCTTGGTGGGATTCAGTCCCTTCGGGCAGACGTCGACGCAGTTCATGATGGTGTGGCAGCGGAACAACCGGTAGGGATCCTCCAGGTTGTCCAGGCGCTCGCTGGTGGCCTGGTCCCGGGTATCGGCGATGAAGCGGTAGGCGGCCAGCAGGCCGGCCGGGCCGACGAACTTGTCCGGGTTCCACCAGAAGGAGGGGCAGGAGGTGGAGCAGCAGGCGCAGAGGATGCACTCGTAGAGGCCGTTCAGTTCCTCGCGCTCCTCGGGGGACTGCAGGCGCTCCCGCTCCGGCGGCGGATCGTTGTTGATCAGGTAGGGTTTGATCGAGTGGTACTGCTTGAAGAACTGGGTCATGTCCACGATCAGGTCGCGGATCACCGGCAGGCCCGGCAGGGGCCGCAGGACCACCGGCTCCTTCATGTCCTTCAGTTCGGTCAGGCAGGCCAGCCCGTTCTTGCCGTTGATGTTGAGGGCATCGGAACCGCAGACGCCCTCGCGGCAGGAGCGGCGGAAGGCGATGCTGTCGTCCTTGGCCTTCAGCTTGACCAGGGCGTCCAGGAGCTTCCGGTCGGTGGAATCGACCTCCACCGAGATGTCCTGCATGTAGGGCTTCGCATCCTTGTCCGGATCGTAGCGGTAGATCTTGAACTGCATGGTGCGCGTCGTCATGGGGCTCTTCCTGTCAGTAAGCGCGCTTCTTGAGGGCGATGGTTTCGACGGACATGGGCTTCAGGTTCACCGGTTTGTAGTCCAGGCGATTGCCTTCCCGGTACCACAGGGTGTGCTTGAGCCAGTTCTGGTCGTCGCGGCCGTTCGGGCGCTCGGCCGTGTCGGGCGCGTCGTCGCGCACGTGGGCGCCACGGGATTCCTTGCGGGCCTCGGCGGAAACCATCGTGGCCACGGCCACCTCGATCAGGTTGTCCAGTTCCAGGGCCTCGATGCGGGCGGTGTTGAAGACCTGGGATTTGTCCTTGATCTCCGTCCGGCGGACCTGTTCCTGGACGTCCAGGATCTTCGCGACGCCCTGCTCCAGCATGTCCTTGAAGCGGAACACGCCGCAGTGGGCCTGCATGGTCCGCTGCATCGCCAGGCGGGTCTCATGGACGTTCGCGCCGCCGGTCTGGGTGTTCAGCCGGTTCACCCGGGCCAGCGTGCGGTCGATGGATTCCTGGGGCAGGTCCTTGTGGGCCTTGTTGCCCGCCTTCAGGTTCTCGACCGCCGTCTCGCCGGCCGACTTGCCGAAGACCAGCAGGTCGAGCAGGGAATTGGTGCCCAGGCGGTTGGCGCCATGGACGGAGGCGCAGGCGCACTCCCCGGCGGCATAGAAGCCACGCACCACGGCATTGGGGTCGCCGTCCTTCGGCACCACCACTTCGCCGCGGTAGTTGGTCGGGATGCCGCCCATCTGGTAGTGGCAGGTGGGCACCACGGGCAGCGGCTCCTTGATGCAATCGACGCCGGCGAACTGGATGCCGATCTCGCGGATGCCCGGCAGCCGCTTCAGGATGGTCGCCGGATCCAGGTGGGTGATGTCGAGCAGCACGAAGTCCTTGTTGGGGCCGCAGCCGCGGCCCTCGTTGATCTCCGTGACCATGGCGCGGGAGACCACGTCCCGGGAGGCCAGGTCCTTGGCGTTCGGGGCGTAGCGCTCCATGAAGCGCTCGCCGGCCGAGTTGCGCAGGATGCCGCCCTCGCCGCGCACGCCCTCGGTGATCAGCACGCCCGCGCCGGCGACGCCGGTCGGGTGGAACTGCCAGAACTCCATGTCCTCCAGCGGGATGCCGGCGCGGGCCGCCATGCCGAGGCCGTCGCCGGTGTTGATGAAGGCGTTGGTGGAGGAATAGAAGATGCGGCCGGCGCCGCCGGTGGCGAAGATGGTGGCCTTGGCGTGGAAGACGACGATCTCGCCGGTCTCCATGTCCATGGCGGTGACGCCGAGCACGTCCCCGTCGGCATCCCGGACCAGGTCCAGGGCCTGCCACTCGACGAAGAACTGGGTATTCACCTTTACGTTGCGCTGGTACATCGCGTGCAGCATGGCGTGGCCGGTGCGGTCGGCGGCGGCGCAGGAACGACGCACGGGCTTCTCGCCGAAGTTCGACATGTGGCCGCCGAAGGGACGCTGGTAGATGCGGCCGTTGTCCAGGCGGTCGAAGGGCATGCCGTAGTGCTCGAGTTCGATGACGCACTCGTTGGCCTTGCGGCACATGAACTCGATGGCGTCCTGGTCGCCGAGCCAGTCGGAGCCCTTGACGGTGTCGTACATGTGCCAGTGCCAGTGGTCCTCCTCCGAATTGCCGAGGCTGGCGGCGACGCCGCCCTGGGCGGCGACGGTGTGGGAACGGGTCGGGAAGACCTTGGTCAGCACGGCCGTCTTGAAACCGGCCTCGGACAGCTGGATCGCGGCCCGCAGGCCGGCGCCGCCGGCGCCCACGATCACCGCGTCGAATTTGCGAACGGTGTAGTTCAGCATCAGAGTCTCCAGAGAACCTGGGTGGCCCAGCCGGCATAGCCGACCAGGACGAGGAGGGTCAGCACGTGCAGCGTGACGCGCACGGCGGTGGGTTTCACGTAATCCATCCAGATGTCGCGCACCCCGATCCAGGCGTGGTAGCAGAGGCTGACGACGAACAGGAAGGCCAGGAAGCGGATCAGGCCGTTGCCCACGAAGGCGCGCCAGCCCTCGTGGCTGGCCGCGGCCCCCGAGAGCACGGCGGCGGCGACGATGACGGTGAAGACGGCCATGATGATGGCCGTGATGCGCTGGGCCAACCAGTCCTTGAGCCCGTAGTGGGCTCCGACGACGATGCGGTTCATGTCAATAGACTCCCAGGAGTTTGAGGCCGAGGACCAGGGTCAGGGCGAGGCTGACCACCATGACGGCCTTGGCGGAGGCGGCGGCCTGCTCCTTCTCGACGCCCACGTGCACGTCGATCAGCAGGATGCGGATGCCCATGCAGAAGTGGTGCAGGAAGGCCCACAGCAGTCCCAGCAGGATCAGCTTGACCAGCGGATGGCCGGCGACGGCCTTGAACTGGGCGAAGTTCTCCGGGGTGCCCAGGGAGAGTTCGAGCAGCCAGATGAGCAGCGGCAGCATCAGGAAGAGGCCGGCCCCGCTGACGCGGTGCAGGATGGACGCGAAGCCGGCCAGCGGCAGGCGTATCTCCGCCAGATTGAGGAACTTCGGTCTTTGCTTGGTCATTTCAGGCATGGGGTCGGATCTCCCTACTTGGCCGGGCGCGGGCTTGGCACCCGATAAGCGCCGCTATGGGCGCGACAAAAATTGATTATATTCCCCGGCGAAATCGCATTGCAGCGCAACATGAGCCCGTTCATTTGCCAGCCGTCAGCCCAGGTCGTTCAGGTAGCAGTGCTCGGCCGTGGAGTAGAGGCCGCGGCGCCATTCCACGGGCCGGTCGCCGTAGGTGTAGCTGATACGTTCCACCGACAGCAGCGGGCTGCCCTCCCGGACCTTCAGCAGGTCCGCCGTGCTGCGGTCGGCGGCGACGGCTCGGATACGCTCGGTGGCGCGGATCATGCGCACGCCGAAGCGGCTCTCGAACAGGCTGTAGAGGGAACCCTGGTACTCGTTCAGCACTTCCAGGCTGAGGCCGGCGAAGGTCTCGCCCGGGAGGTAGATCTCGTCCACCACCACCGGCTTGGTGGAGAACTGGAGCACCCGGCGCACGATGGTGATCGGATCGCCGAGTTTCAGGCCCAGCACCCGGGCCGCCTCCGGGCCGGCCTTGGCCCGCCAGCATTCCAGCGGCACGCTGCGGCTCTGCTCGATGCCGCCATTGAGGGGCACGAGGCGCAGGAAGCGGAAGAAGGCGCGGGGGTCGCTGTGCGTCGCAACGAAGGTGCCCTTGCCCTGGCGGCGGACCAGGAGGTTTTCGGAGGCCATCTCATCGATGGCCTTGCGCACCGTGCCCTGGCTGACGCTGAAGCGTCCGGCCAGTTCGGTTTCGCTGGGGATGGCCTCGCCGGGGCGCCATTCCCCCGCCTCAAGGGCCTGCAGGATCAGGCTCTTGATCTGGCGATACAGGGGACTGAAGGTGGGGGAAACCTGCGCCATGGGCCGTATTGGACCATAGAAAATCCGTTTCGTCCATAGGTCATCTTATGTCTTATATAAGACATTAAATAGCTATTGACACGCTGCAATAGAAAAGTCTAAGATCGCTCCCCGGATGCCCGCCGCCGGCAAGTCGTCGAGAGTCGCCGCGGCCGGCCCGCAGCACCGGGGGCGATCGCGCATTTCCACGGTCATCGCCCGGCCTGCCGGAAACCCACCCGACCTTCATTCACAAGGAGTCCCTCCATGGCCAAAGCCCCCGTACGTGTCGCCGTCACCGGCGCCGCCGGTCAGATCGGTTACGCCCTGCTGTTCCGCATCGCCAGCGGCGAGATGCTCGGCAAGGACCAGCCCGTCATCCTGCAGATGCTGGAACTGCCCATCGACAAGGCCCAGCAGGCCCTGAAGGGCGTGATGATGGAACTGGAGGACTGCGCCTTCCCGTTGCTCGCCGACATGATCGGCACCTCCGATCCGAAGGTCGCCTTCAAGGATGCCCAGCAGGCCCTGCTGGTGGGTGCCAAGCCGCGCGGCCCCGGCATGGAGCGCAAGGACCTGCTCCTCGAGAACGCCAAGATCTTCACCGAGCAGGGCAAGGCCATCGATGAAGTCGCGGCCCGCGACCTGAAGCTCATCGTGGTCGGCAACCCCGCCAACACCAACTCCCTGATCACGATGAACACGGCGAAGAGCCTGCCCCAGTCGGCCTTCACCTCCATGATGCGCCTGGACCACAACCGGGCCATCTCCCAGCTGGCCGCCCGCACCAAGGCCGCCGTCACCGACGTGAAGAACATGGTCGTCTGGGGCAACCACTCCCCGACCATGTACCCGGACATCCGCTTCGCCACCGTCGGCGGCAAGGCCGCCCCGGCCCTGGTCAATGACGAGGCCTGGTACAGGAACGAGTACATCCCGAAGGTCGGCAAGCGCGGCGCCGCCATCATCGAGGCCCGCGGCCTCTCCTCCGCTGCCTCCGCCGCCAATGCCGCCATCGACCACATGCGCGACTGGAACATGGGCACCAACGGCGAGTGGGTCACCATGGGCGTCGTCTCCGACGGCTCCTACGGCATCCCCGAGGGCATGATCTACGGCATGCCCTGCACCTGCGCCAACGGCAAGTGGGAAATCGTCAGGGGCCTCGAGATCGATGCCTTCTCGCGCGAGAAGATGGATTTCACCCTGAAGGAGCTCCAGGAAGAGCGCGACGGCGTCAAGCACCTCTTCGGCTGACAGCCACCACCGGCGGCGGGACAGGGACTGCAAGGCCACATGGGCGCGCATCTCCACCCCGCTGCCGTGCTTTACGAAGGCAGCAGGCCCTTCCCCGCCCTGCCCGCCTGCGAGCACTACGCAGGGTCGGAAAAGCTGATCCGCAAAGCCCTGCAACTCCAGCAGGAGATGGGGCCGGTCTTCGACGTCACCGGCGACTGCGAAGACGGGGCGCCGGCCGGCGGCGAAGCCGCCCACGCGGCGATGATCGCCGGCCTGATGCGGGATCCCCTCAACCGCCACGGGCGCTTCGGCGCCCGCATCCACGACATCACCCACGCCGCCTGGCGCGAGGAACTGGAGATCCTCGTCTCCCGGGCCGGCGAAGTCCTCGCCTACCTGGTCCTGCCCAAGGTGACCAGCGCCGATGACGCCCTCACCCAGATCTCGGCCCTGGCCGAGGCGCGCAGCCGCTACGGCATCGCCCGGCGGATCCCGGTGCACGTCCTGATCGAGACCCCGGGCGCCCTGCGCGAAGCCTGGCAGATCGCCGCACTGCCGGAGGTGGAATCCATCGACTTCGGGCTGATGGATTTCGTCAGCGCCCACCACGGCGCCATCCCCGCCGCCGCCATGCGCTCGCCGGGCCAGTTCGAGCACCCGCTGATCGTGCGCGCCAAGTGCGAGATCGCCGCCGCGGCCCTGGGCAACGGCGTCGTGCCCGCCCACAGCGTGACCACCGAAATCCGCGACACGGGCGTGGTCCGGGAGGATGCCCGCAGGGCCCGCCAGGAATTCGGCTTCCTGCGCATGTGGAGCATCCATCCGAGCCAGATCCAGCCCATCGTGGACGCGATGCGCCCGGATTTCGCCGAGGTCGCCGAAGCGGCGGCCATCCTGATCGCCGCCCAGAACGCCGCCTGGGGGCCGATCCAGTGGGAGGGGCGCCTGCACGATCGGGCCTCCTACCGCTATTACTGGGAACTTCTGCAACGGGCAAAGGCCACAGGGATGGACATCCCCGCCGATGCCCGCGTGCGTTTCTTCACCTGATCAACCCTGTCATTCACGAGGACACCACCATGCTGCAAGCCTACCGTGCCCACGTCGCCGAGCGCGCCGCCCTCGGCATCCCGCCCCTGCCCCTCTCCA
>JAEUNJ010000116.1 GCA_016791145.1 Rhodocyclaceae bacterium
GGCCGGGGTCGCTTCGTGCCCGTGGCGCCGCGCCTGGCCGACGAGCTGCCGGACGAGGACTATCCCTTCGTCCTGATCACCGGCCGGCAGCTGGAGCACTGGCACACGGGCACCATGACCCGCCGCTCCGAGGTGCTGGACACGCTGGAACCCGAGGCCTGGTGCGGCCTGAACCCCGAGGACCTGGCCGCCCTGGGCGCCGGTCCGGTGCGCCTGGAAACGCGGCGCGGCCGCATCGAGCTGGCGGCCCGGGCCGATCCCGGCGTGCCCCGGCAGGCGGTCTTCCTGCCCTTCTGCTATGCCGAGGCGGCCGCCAACCTGCTTACCAACCCGGCCCTGGATCCGGACGGGAAGATTCCCGAATTCAAGTTCTGCGCGGTGCGGGTGACTCGGGGGCGGCCGTCCGCTGCCCCATAGGTCCGTTCGAACCTTCGGCCGACGGCAGTCCGCTCCCGATACACACGTCGCGCCGAACCGTCCGCCCCGAATATCGCGCCATCGAGGCGGGAGCAAGGCACCGGGAACCGACGCATGCGATCATGGTCTCGCGATCGCCATTCCGCCCTTTCCACGGCGTTTGGCAACATACATCGCCCCGTCGGCGGCATTGACCAGCGCCTCCACCGACTCCGGGTGCTCCCTTGAATGGGCGATCCCGATGGTGACGCCGATGCTGTATTGCCCTTCCGGAGTCACGACCGGCGCGCTGACGACTTCGATCATTCTCCGCGCCAGGGTGGTCACTCTTGCGTCATCCAGTTCCCCGTCGACGATGGCAAGGAACTCGTCGCCACCGATGCGGGCGATGAAGTCGCGGACGAAGAGGACGTCCTTCAGGCGTCGCGCGGTTTCCTGCAAGACCGCGTCTCCGGCCGAATGGCCGTACTGGTCATTGACCTGCTTGAAGCCATCGAGGTCGCAGTAGAACACCGAGCACTCCGCGGGGCCATGGCGGCTGTCGCGCAGGGCATAGCGCTCCGCCAGCCGCTGCCAGCATTCGTTTCGATTGGGCAGCCCGGTAAGGACATCATGGGAGGCGAGGTGCTCGATCTGTTCGCGCAGGCGTTCTTCGACGGTCATGTCCCTCACCAGTCCGATGAAGAACTTGCCGTCGGGCGTGGCCGCCTCGGTAACGCCGAGCTGCATGGGAAACGTCTCGCCGTTCTTGCGCAGGCCGGTCACCTTCCGTCCGGTGCCGATCACTCTCGCCTGACCCGTTGCCACGTACCGGGCGATGTATTCGTCATGATCCTCCCTGTACGGGGACGGCATCAGGATATTGACGTTCTTTCCGAGGACCTCGGCTTCCGGGTAGCCGAAAATGGACTCGGCGGCCTTGTTGAATCGGCCGATGCGGCCGACCCGATCGATCTGGACAATGCCCTCGATGACGTTGTCGATCACCGCCGACGCCGTTTGTTGAATCGCAGCGATCCGCAATATCGAGCGGATGCGAATGTCGAGGATGATCGGCGTGATCGGCTTCACCATGTAGTCGTCGGCACCCGCCATGAAGCCGTTGAGAATGTCGCCTTCCGCATCCAGTCCCGTGACGATGATGACGGGAATCCAGGTCGTCCGGCGGATGGCCTTGATGCGGCTGACGGCTTCCAGGCCGCCGATCCCAGGCATCACGATGTCCATCAGAACAAGGTCGAAAACGTGCTTTGCGTAGGCTTCCACGGCCTCCTCGCCCGATCCGACCAACGTGACGCGATGCCCATTGCTGCGCAGGTATTCGGCCAAGAATTCGCCGGTGGATTTCGAGTCGTCAGCGAGAAGGATTTCGAGAGCCTTCATGGGGAGGCGGGTTGCGTTCGTTTCCCGCAAGTCTATCGGTCCCGGGTCAGACCGGGCAAGGACGGTTCTTTGAATTCGGTTTGCGGACCCATCCGGAACCGGCACCCGCGATCGTCGGCCGGCTCCGGCGGAAGGACGGCGGCAATCGGCCGGTTTCCACGTTGCACCCCGGCAGCGTGCGGTGGCAGGCGGGACGGAAGGGGGATCCGGGTCGACGCGCGCTTGGTCCGCGGGGAGCCGCTGCAGCCCGTTTCCCCGGACCGCCTACTTCGCGTAGCCGATGGGCGCCGGCGCGAGGCTGAGGATGGTCCGGTAGAGGCGCTCGGCCTCGTCCTTGGGCTTGATGCCGAAGAGGGGGTTGTCGTTCTCGCGGAATGCGGCGTGGATGCGCTCCCAGTCCTCCTCGGTGAGGACCCGCTCGGCGATGGGCAGCAGGAGGTCCTCTTCCCGGCGCATGTGGGTCCATTCCACCTGGGCATACTTCTCCGCGGCGGCGCAGAAGGCGGCGTTGGCCCCCGGCTCGCCCCGCTCGAAGGCGAGGAGTTGCTGCTTCAGGTCCTCGATCATCGGATGGCCCCGGCGGTGTTCCTCCTGCAGGGTGGCGAGCAGGTGGTCCGCCTCGCGGGTGCGCTCGCGCACGGCCGAGAAGAGGTACTGGTCCTCCTTCGGGTGGTGCCAGCGGTCCGGATAGGAGACGATGTAGTCCAGGATGGCCCGCAGCAGCACGAAATCCGCCGCCTTGCCCTCGTCGCGGATCTTGCGGACGCAGAAGCGCAACGCGAACAGCACGGCCGCGATGGCCAGGTGTTCGTCGCGGATGATCTGCAGCGCCTGGGGTTTCATGGAGGATCCGGGTGGAGGGGCGGAATGCATTATAGTGCATGCCCGGCCTTTGGGCGCGTTCGCCGGAAAAATGCCGGAAACGAGCCTGCAAGGCCCTTATTGACATGCTGCACCGCAATAACTGGAGGCCCGGGACGTCCGGCGCCGGAGATAAATATCATGCACTATAGCGCTTGATCTTTTTTTTATGGGCAATATAATGTCCATCACTTCGCGGGTCGCATGCACATCAGTTCATGTTTCCCGACCCCTCGGGGCCCACCCCCGAAACCGAACCGGAAGAGGAGCGGCATGACCCCGGAAGCCTTCACCAGCCTCGTTTCCCGCTTCACCTCGGCCATCCAGGGCATGCCCCTGGACGCCCGCCTGGCGGAATTCCTCGACGGGCGCTTCCCCGCCGACGGTCCCGATTTCCAGGAATTGTTCGCAGCCTGCCAGGCCGCCGTCGCCGCCGGCTGGATGTGCAACCGGGAGGCGGGCGGCATCAGGTTCGGCCGCGTCGTGAAGCCCGGTCCCGCCACCCACGGCTACTCGGTGGACGTGGTGGAGATGGCCGACTGCCGCGGTCCCCACCACCGGCATCCGAACGGCGAGATCGACATGATCATGCCCCTGGCGGGCGACGCGAAATTCGACGGCGCGCCCCGGGGCTGGTTCGTCTACGGCCCGGACAGCGCCCACTACCCGACCGTTTCCGGCGGCCGCGCCTACGTGCTCTACCTGCTGCCCGAGGGCGCCATCGAATTCACGAAATGATTCAGCGCCGACGCGAGCGACCTTTCACCTGAAAACTTCGGTTCAACCACAAAGGACACCAAGGACACCAAGAACACCAAAGGGCACCAGAAGACACATCACGCAAATTTTTTTCCCTGGGGCAGCACCTCGTTTCCCGGGTCTCGCGCGACGCCTTGTCCTTGGTGTCCTTTGTGTCCTTCGTGGTGAATAGGATTTTTCGAGGCACTTAGACGATTCACCGGGACGCACACCAAAACAGGAGGAGAACATGCCCGGACTCAGCCAGGCCGACCACTCGGCCAGCCCGCCCCGCGTCCATATCCCGCGGGACTACAACGCCGCCCACGACCTGATCGAGCGCAACCTGGCCGCCGGGCGGGGCGACAAGGTGGCCTTCATCGACGACGCGGGCCGTTACACCTATGCCCAGCTCGCCGAGCGGGTGAACCGGGCCGCCAACGCGCTCACCGCCCTGGGCCTGCAGCAGGAAGACCGCATCCTGCTCTGCCACTGGGACACCATCGACTTCCCGGCCGTCTTCCTCGGCGCCATCAAGGCCGGCATCGTGCCCATCGCCGCCAACACGCTGCTCACGACGCCCGACTACGAGTTCATGCTGCGCGATTCCCGGGCCAGGGCCCTGGTGGTCTCCGAGCCCCTGTGGCCGACCTTCGAGCCCATCGCCGACGCGGCGAAGCACCTGAGGCACGTCATCGTCTCCGGGGCCACCGGCTGCGGCCGCACCAAGCTGTCGGACCTGCTCGACGCCGCGGGGACCGGATTCACGGCCGCCGACACCACGGCGGACGACCCCTGCTTCTGGCTCTATTCCTCCGGTTCCACCGGGGCGCCGAAGGGCACCGTCCACCTTCATTCCCACATCATGCAGACGGCGGAGCTCTACGGCATCGGCGTCGCCGGCATCCGCGAGAGCGACGTGGTGTTCTCCGCGGCCAAGCTCTTCTTCGCCTACGGCCTGGGCAACGGGCTGTCCTTCCCGATGGCAGCCGGCGCCACGGCCATCCTGATGGCCGAGCGGCCGACCCCGGCCTCCGTGACCAAGCGGCTGAAGGAGCACCAGCCCACCGTCTTCTACGGCGTGCCCACCCTGTTCGCCATGATGCTGGCCAGCCCCGAGATGCCTGCGAAGGAGGACCTGCCGCGCCTGCGCCTGTGCACCTCCGCCGGCGAGGCGCTGCCCGCCGACATCGGCCGCCGCTGGACGGAGCGCCTGGGCGTGGAGATCCTGGACGGCATCGGCTCCACCGAGATGCTGCACATCTTCCTCTCCAACCGGGTCGGCGAAGTGCGCTACGGCACCACCGGCAAGGCCGTGCCCGGCTACCAGGTGCGCCTGGTGAACGAGGACGGCCTCCCGGTGGCCCCCGGCGAGATCGGCGAACTGCAGATCAACGGCCCCACCTCGGCGCTCATGTACTGGAACAACCGGGAGAAGACCAAGAACACCTTCCAGGGCCCCTGGACGCGCAGCGGCGACAAGTACGTGGTGGACGAGGAGGGCTACTACACCTACTGCGGCCGCACCGACGACATGCTCAAGGTGGGCGGCATCTACGTCTCGCCCTTCGAGGTGGAGGCGGCCCTGATGACGCATGACTCGGTGCTGGAGGCCGCCGTGGTGGGGCAGACGGACCATGACGACCTGGTGAAGCCGAAGGCCTACGTGGTGCTGAAGCCGGGCATCAAGGGCGGCGACGATCTGGCCGACGCGCTGCGCCAGCACGTGAAGACGAAGCTCGCGCCCTACAAGTTCCCGCGCTGGATAGAGTTCCGCGCCGAGCTGCCGAAGACGGCCACCGGCAAGATCCAGCGCTTCAAGCTGCGCCAGGAGAAGGCTTGAGCTATGATCGCCCGCGGGCAGCCGTCCGGCGGGCGGCGACCGCATCCGACAACAATCAGCATCAATCCGAGGAGGAGTTCCGCATGTCCCGATTCGATCGTCGTGAGTTCCTGAAGACCGGCACGGCCCTGGGCGGCGCCGCGGCCCTGGGCGGCCTCTGGCCGGGCATCGCCATCGGCCAGCAGGCCAAGCTGAAGGTCGGCCTGATGCTGCCCTACACCGGCACCTTCGCGCCCCTGGGGGTGGCCATCACCAACGGCTTCAAGCTGGCCGTGGACGAACTGGGCGGCAAGCTCGGCGGCCGCGAGGTCGAGTACTTCACCGTGGACGACGAGTCGAACCCGGCCAAGGCCCCCGAGAACACCAACAAGCTGATCCAGCGCGACAAGGTGGACGTGCTGGTCGGCACGGTGCATTCGGGCGTCGCCATGGGCATGGCCAAGATAGTCCGCGAGGCCGGCACCCTGTGGATCAACCCGAACGCCGGCGCCGACGAGGTCACCGGCCCCCTGTGCGCGCCGCACATCTTCCGCACCTCCTTCTCCAACTGGCAGACCACCCACGCCCTCGGCAAGGTGCTGAAGGAGCGCGGCCACAAGACCGCCGTCTTCATCACCTGGAAATACGCCGCCGGCGAGCAGATGATGGCCGGCTTCAAGGAAGGCTTCGAGAAGGAGGGCGGCAAGCTGGTCAAGGAGCTCTACCTGCCCTTCCCGCAGGTGGAGTTCCAGGCCCTGCTGACCGAGATCGCCAGCATCAAGCCGGACGCCGTGGTCTGCTTCTTCGCCGGCGGCGGTGCCGCCAAGTTCCTGAAGGACTACCAGGCCGCCGGCCTCAAGGGCAAGATCCCCCTGTTCGGCTCCGGCTTCCTGACCGACGGCGTGCTCGACGCGGTGGGCGACGCGGCCGAGGGCGTGGAGACCACGCTGCACTATGCCGACAGCCTGGACACCAAGAAGGACAAGGCCTTCCGCCTGGCCTACGCCAAGACCTTCAAGCTGCAGCCCGACGTCTATGCGGTGCAGGGCTACGACGCGGGCCAGCTCCTGGCCGCCGGCCTCGTC
>JAEUNJ010000118.1 GCA_016791145.1 Rhodocyclaceae bacterium
GGGCCGCAGGTCCTCGGGGATGCCGCCCTTCAGCTCGATGGTCAGGTAGGAGATGCAGCGCCGGGCGTCCACCCGCCAGGGTGCCACAATGGCGCCGGTGGGGCAGGCATCGAGGCAGGCCCGGCAGTCGCCGCAGTGGTCCGCCCCGGGCGGGTCCGGCGGCAGCGGCAATGACGTATAGATCTCTCCGAGGAAGAACCAGGAGCCCGCCTCGCGGGAGAGCAGCAGCGTGTGCTTGCCGCGCCAGCCCAGTCCGGCGCGGGCGGCGAGTTCCACCTCCATGACCGGGGCGGAATCGGTGAAGACGCGCTGCGCCGCGCCGCCGGCGGCGATGACGTCCGGATCGTCGGCGATGCATTCGGCAAGCCGCTGGAGGCGGTTCCTGAGCACCTTGTGGTAGTCGCGGCCCAGGGCGTAGCGGGACACGTAGGCGCGCCGCGGTTCGGCCAGGCTGGCCCGCGGATCGGCGCCCGCCGGACGGTAATCCATGCGGGCGACGACCACGGCGCGGGTGCCGGGCAGGAGTTCCGCGGGCCGCGCCCGGCGGGCGCCATGGGCGGCCATATAATCCATCTCCCCGTGGCAGCCGGCGGCGAGCCAGGCGGCGAGGCCCTCCCCGGCGCCGGGCAGTTCGGCCGGGGCGACGGCCACCGCGGCGAAGCCCAGTTCCCGGCCCCAGGCCTTGATGCGGGCCGCCAAGCCAGTCCAGTCGGGGATTTCCGGTTCATGCATGCAATCGATCATACCGCCATCGACCTGCCCGACGAGGCCGCCACCCTGGCCCTCGGGGCGGCCCTGGCCGCGCCGCTGAAAGGCGCGCGTGGCCTCGTCGCCTGGCTGGAAGGCGACCTGGGAGCGGGCAAGACGACCCTGGTCCGCGGCCTGCTGCGGGCCCTCGGCGACACCGGCCCGGTGAAGAGCCCCACCTATACCCTGGTTGAACTTCATGTGATTTCTGGGTTAGACTTGTATCACTTTGATTTTTATAGATTCAATCGGCCAGAGGAATATCTGGATGCGGGGCTGGACGAATATTTCGCGGGCAATGGCATTTGCATGGTCGAATGGCCGGACCGCGCGCGTCCCTACCTGCCCGATGCGGACCTCGTCATCACGCTGGAACTGTCGGGCGATGGCCGCCGGGCGCGCCTCGACGCCCGCACGCCGCGGGGACTGCCATGCGTGATGGCGGCGGCCTCCCTCGGCGGGACTTCCTCCGCGCCGCCGGCGCCGGGCTGATCCTCCTCGTCTCGCGTCCCGGCCAGGCCGGGACGCCGAGCATCCTGGCGGTGCGGGTCTGGCCCGCGCGGGACTACACCCGGGTGACGCTGGAGCACGACCAGCCCCTCAGGTTCAGCCACCTGCTGGTCAAGGACCCGGAACGCCTGGTCGTGGACATCGAGGGCGTCGAGTTCAATTCGGTGCTGCAGAGCCTGCCGGGCAAGGTGTCGGAGACGGACCCCAACATCAGGCTGCTGCGGGCCGGCCGCTTCAAGCCCGGCGTGGTCCGCCTGGTCATCGAACTCAAGGGCGAGGTGCGGCCCCAGGTCTTCAGCCTGCCGCCGGTGGGGGAGTACGGCCACCGGCTGGTGCTCGACCTCTACCCGAAGGAGGAGCCGGATCCGCTGCTGGCGCTGCTGGAGAAGGAAGCCCAGGAGCGCGAGGAGCAGGCACGGCGTGCCGGCCCGAAGGACCGGGCGGGCAAGGAGGACAGGCCGGGCGAAAAGGCGGAGGAGGGCGGCGACACCCTGCGCCTCATCACCGTCGTCCTGGACCCCGGCCACGGCGGCGAGGATCCCGGCGCGATCGGCCGCGGCGGCAGCCAGGAGAAGGCGGTGACGCTGGCCATCGCCCGCCGGCTCAAGGCGAAGATCGACGCCGTGCCCAACATGCGGTCGGTATTGACCCGGGACGGCGACTTCTTCATCCCGCTGCACCAGCGGGTGGCCAAGGCGCGGCGCGTCCAGGCGGACCTCTTCGTATCGGTCCATGCCGACGCCTTCATCAAGCCGACGGCCCGTGGCTCCAGCGTCTTCGTGCTGTCCGAGAACGGCGCCTCCTCGTCGGCGGCGCGCTGGCTGGCCCAGCGGGAGAACGCGGCCGACCTGATCGGCGGCGTGAACCTGGGGGTCAAGGATCCGCACCTGGCCCGCACGCTGCTGGACCTGTCCCAGACGGCCACGCTGAACGACAGCCTGAAGCTCGGCCGGGCGGTGCTCGGCGAACTGGGCGGCATCAACGCCCTGCACAAGGGACAGGTGGAGCAGGCGGGCTTCGCGGTGCTGAAGGCGCCGGACATTCCCTCCATCCTCGTCGAGACCGCCTTCATCTCGAATCCGGAGGAGGAGCGACGCCTGGTGGACGAGGATTACCAGGACCGGATGGCGGAGGCGATCCTGAAGGGAATCCGGCGCTATTTCGCCAGGAACCCGCCCCTGGCGAAGTCGAGGCTGGCCCGGCTCGACTGATATAATTCGTCGTTTTTTCACGGGTTTTTCCTCTTTCCCATGCTGGTTTTCCGCTCGGTCCCGGAACGGGCCGCGACGCCCACCGTGCTCACCATCGGCAACTACGACGGCCTGCACCTGGGCCATCGCGCCATGCTGGAGCGCCTGACCGCCCGGGCGCGGGAACGGGGCCTGCCGACGGCGGTGATGACCTTCGAGCCCCATCCACGGGAGCTCTTCGCGCCGGACCAGGCGCCGGCCCGCCTCACCTCCCTGCGCGAGAAGCTGCTGCTGCTGGAGGCCTGCGGGGTCGAGCGGGCCTACGTGCTGCACTTCACCCGGCAACTCGCGGGGCTCACAGCGGAGCAGTTCATCGGCGACGTGCTGGTCCGCGGCCTGGATGCGAAGCACCTGGTGATCGGCGACGACTTCCGCTTCGGCAAGGGCCGGGCCGGCGATTTCGCGATGCTGGAGCGGGAGGGCGCCCGGCGCGGCTTCGGCGTCGAGGCCATGCACACGGTCGAGGTGGACGGCGAGCGGGTCTCCAGTTCCGCGGTCCGCGAGGCGCTCGCGGCCGGGCATCTCGAGCATGCCGCCCGGTTGCTGGGTCGTCCGTACAGCATCTCGGGCCGGGTGGTCCATGGCCTCAAGGTGGGCCGCCGCCTGGGTTTCCCGACCGCCAACGTGCAGCTGAAGCGCAAGCGCGTGGCCCTGTCGGGCGTCTTCGCCGTGACCGTTTCCGGCATCGACAAGCGCCACCTCCCCGGCGCCGCCAGCCTCGGCGTGCGGCCGACCCTGGCCCAGGGCCTGAAGCCGATGCTGGAGGTGCATCTGCTGGACTTCGACCGCAACCTCTACGGGTCCCACGTGACCGTGCATTTCCTGCACAAGCTGCGCGACGAGGCCAAGTACGAAAGCATGGAGGCCCTGCGCGCCCAGATCGACCGGGACGTGGCGGAAACGGCCGCGTACTTCTCCGCAAGAACCCCGACAGATTCGAATTGACGCATCCGCCACCGGGGTGACCGGCGGCGCTTCAAGGTTCCCACCATGGCTGACTATCGCAAGACCCTGAACATGCCCGACACCCCGTTCCCGATGCGGGGCGACCTTGCCAAGCGGGAGCCGGCGTGGATACGCGACTGGCAGGAGAAGGACCTCTACGGAAAGATCCGCGTGGCTGCCAAGGGCCGGCCGCGCTTCGTGCTGCACGACGGGCCGCCCTATGCCAATGGCGACATCCACATCGGCCACGCGGTGAACAAGATCCTCAAGGACATCATCGTCCGCTCCCGCACTCTGGCCGGCTTCGACGCGCCCTACGTGCCGGGATGGGACTGCCATGGCCTGCCCATCGAGCACCAGATCGAGAAGGCCCACGGCAAGCACCTGCCCGGCGACAAGGCCCGGGCCCTCTGCCGCGTCTTCGCCGCCGAGCAGGTGGAGCGGCAGAAGAAGGATTTCATCCGCCTGGGCGTGTTGGGAGACTGGGGGAATCCCTACCTGACCATGGCCTTCGGCAACGAGGCCGACGAGATCCGCGCCGTCGGGAAGCTGTTCGAGGCGGGTTACCTGTTCAAGGGCCTCAAGCCGGTGAACTGGTGCTTCGACTGCGGCTCGGCGCTGGCCGAGGCGGAGGTGGAGTACCAGGACAAGAAGTCCCCGGCCATCGACGTGGGCTTCCGGCTCGACGATGCCGAGCGGGCGCGCGTCGCCCATGCCTTCGGCGTCGCGGCGCTGCCCGAGGGCGACTGCTGGGCGGTGATCTGGACCACGACCCCGTGGACCATCCCCGCCAACCAGGCGCTGAACATGCATCCGGAATTCACCTACGAACTGGTGCGCACGGGGCGCGGCTGCCTGATCCTGGCCGCCGAGCTGCGCACCCAGGCCCTGGCCCGCTTCGGGCTGACGGGCGAGGTGCTGGGCGCCTGCCGCGGCACGGCCCTGTCGCTGGTCAATTTCCGCCACCCGTTCTACGACCGGAAATCTCCCGTCTACCTGGGCGAATACGTGACCCTCGACACCGGCACCGGCATCGTCCACAGCGCGCCGGCCTACGGCCTCGAGGACTTCGATTCCTGCCGCAAGCACGGTATGCACAACGACGAGATCCTGACCCCGGTGCAGGGCGATGGTGTGTTCGCCGGGAGCCTGCCCTATTTCGGCGGCATGAACGTCTGGAAGGCCGGCTCCGAGATCATCGCCAAGCTGGCCGAGGTGGGCAGCCTGTTCGCCAGCGGCGACATCGTCCATAGCTACATGCATTGCTGGCGGCACAAGACGCCGATCATCTACCGGGCCACGACCCAGTGGTTCGTCGGGATGGACCGGGCGGTGGCCCGGGAAGGATCGCCGGAGGCGACGCGGACATTGCGGCAGGCGGCGCTGGCGGCGGTGGAGGCGACCCGCTTCTACCCGGACTGGGGCCAGGCGCGGCTGCATGCGATGATCGCCAACCGTCCGGACTGGTGCGTCTCGCGGCAGCGCAACTGGGGCGTGCCCATCCCCTTCTTCCTGCACAAGGAGACCGGGGAGCCGCACCCGCGCACCCTGGAACTGCTGGAGGCGGTGGCCAAGCGTGTCGAGCAGCAGGGCATCGAGGGCTGGTTCAGCCTGGATCCGACGGAGCTTCTCGGTGACGAGGCCGGCCAGTACGACAAGATGAAGGACACCCTGGACGTCTGGTTCGATTCCGGCACCACCCACTGGACGGTCCTGCGCAACTCCCACGCGGCCGAGTCCGACTACCCGGCCGACCTCTACCTGGAAGGCTCGGACCAGCACCGGGGCTGGTTCCACTCGTCCCTGCTGA
>JAEUNJ010000172.1 GCA_016791145.1 Rhodocyclaceae bacterium
GGGCGGCCAGGGGCGGGCGGACGGTGCGCATGGGGCGGTTCCGTTGGCTGGGGGTGGGGCGCGTTCCGATCCAAAGGCCTTGTCGCGGGAGGGGAATTATCCGCCTGGAATGTTCCGCCGGTCAATCTGGCGAAAGGCATAGGTGGCCGGGTTGGGAAAGGGACCGAGGCAATCCGGGGCGTCAAGGACATTGCCATGGAGGCCGCACCGGGTTGATTCCGCGCCGTACCGATTACGGAGCCCTGGCGCTCGCGGGACGAAGCGGGGGCCAACGGCCTTGCGCACCCACCGCCGGTGCCTGCCGCCCTCGCCGCCCGCGATGACGACGGGAATCGCCGTCGCCGCCACGGTGGCGTCGGTGAAGCGCAGGACCTCCACGGTGTCGGCGGTGATCTCGACGGTCTCGCCGGTGTCGATCAGGCGCACGGTCACCGAAAGCAGGTCGGCGCCGAGGGCGACGGCCACGGCGTTCCGCGGCACATCGAAGACCACCGTGTCGATGCCGTTGCCGGCGACTTCGGTGATCCGCTTGCCGCCCTCGCCGCCGTCCATCGGGTCGTCGCCGCCGTCGGCCTGCAGTTCGTCGTCGCCGGCGCCGCCGTCGAGGGTATCGTTTCCCTGGGCGAAGGCCGGCAGGCCCGGGCCGTCACCGGCGAGCCGGTCGTTGCCCTCGCCGCCGCAGATCCGGTCGGCGCCGCCCATGCCGAGGATCAGGTCATCGCCCGCCTCGCGGTCCAGCCAGTCGTCGCCGTGTTGGGCGGCATCCACGTCTCCGTGGCGAGGTTCTCGGGATCACTTCCGCTTCGCCCGCGGGTGGGCGGCGTCATAGACCTTGGCCAGGTGCTGGAAGTCGAGATGCGTATAGACCTGCGTCGTCGCGATGTTGGCATGGCCCAGCATCTCCTGGACCGCCCGCAGGTCGCCGCTGGACTGGAGCACGTGGGAGGCGAAGGAGTGGCGGAGCATGTGGGGATGCACGTGGAGCCCCAGGCCCTGGCGGGTCGCCCAGCGTGCCATGCGCCGCTCGATCATGCGCACCGAGAGGCGGGCGCCCCGCCGGCTGACGAAGAGGGCCGGCTCGCCGGGGGCGGCCAGGGCCGGACGTTCCGCGAGCCAGGCGCGCAGGGCGTCGGCGGCCTTGGCGCCGAGGGGGACGGTGCGCGTCTTGCCCCGCTTGCCGGTGACGGTGACCTCGCCCTCGGCCAGGTCGGGCCCCCGGGCCACATCCAGGGACGCGAGTTCGGCGAGCCGCAGGCCGGAGGAATAGAAGAGTTCGGCCATGGCCTTGTCGCGCATCTCCAGGCCGTCGCCGGCCGTCCCGTCCAGCAGGGCCCGGGCCTGGTCCACGGTGAGGGCCTTGGGCAGGGGCCGGGGGCGCTTCGGTGCGCGCAGGCCCTGGCAGGGGTCGGCGTCGATCCGTCCCCGGCGCGCCAGCCAGCGGAAGTAGCTGCGCCAGGCGGAGAGCACCCGCGCCAGCGACGCGGGGGAAAGCCCGCGCCCGTGCAGCTGCATCGCGAACCGGCGCAGTTGGGGATGTCCCAGGTGGGCAGGTTCCGGGACACCCGCCGCGGCGGCCAGGCCGCGCAGGGTCTCCAGGTCGTGCCCGTAGGCGCGCAGGGTGTGCGGACTCGCCCGGCGCTGGTGCTCCAGTTCGGCCAGGAAGGCCGCCGGAGAATCCCGGTCGGCCGCCCCGCCGGTCACCGGCCGCCGGCTCCGGCCAGGGCCGCCGCGGCGATGTCGCCGATGCGCTCCAGGTAGAGGGTGCCCATGCCGGAGTAGAAGCGCTGGCCTTCCTCGCTGGCCAGGACCAGCATGCCCAGGGTTTCGCCGTTCCGGTCCAGCGGCACGAGGGCCATGGAGCGCAGGTGGCCCGCCGCCTCGCCGAACCAGGCGGCGGCGGGCTGGCCGGGAGCCGGTCCGCACCAGGGCCGGTCGAGGCCGGCCACCTCGTCGCGAACCTCCTCCGGCACTTCCGCGAAGGCCTCCCCCTCGCCGGGCATGCCCCAGAGCCGGACCGCCGCGTGGGGCACGGCGAAGTCGCCCGTCAGGTGCTCCTGCAGGAGGCGCAGGACCTGGTCCGCGTCGCGGGCGCCGTAGAGGGCGACGCCCAGGCGGTGCACCTTCTCGCCGATGCCGTCGTTCTCCTCGCCGAAGCGGATCAGCTCGGCGAGCTTGCGCTCCAGTTCGCGCACCTTCTCCCGCAGGGTGCCGATCTGGCGCTCGGTGATCGAGACGGCCCTGCCGCCGTGGGGGCTCGGGATGTGGAGCTGGGAAAGGAGCTCGGCGTACTGCTCGAAGAATTCGGGATGGCCTTGCAGGTAGCGGGCGACGTCGTCGGGCTTCATCGTGGGTGGGTTCCGGGAGGAGACAACATGAATGACGCATGCGAACCGAGGAGGATGCGGCGGACGGCCGGAACGCCGCGGAGAGCGGCGAACCCTCGCGCGGGCAGGCCGGCGGGCGAAGCGCCGCGGACCGGCGGATCGCCGCGCCCCCTGCCTTTGCGTGCGTGCGGCGCCGGTTCGGGATTCAAAGTTCGATCTCGCCCTCGAAGACGGTGACGGCCGGGCCGGTCATCATCACGGGGGTGTCCGGGCCGCCCCAGGCGATGGAGAGGTCGCCGCCCCGCGTGGAGACGCGCACCGGCGAGTCGAGCAGGCCCCGGCGGATGCCGGCCGCCACCGCGGCGCAGGCGCCGGTGCCGCAGGCCAGGGTCTCGCCGGCGCCCCGCTCGAAGACGCGCAGCCGGATGTCGCGGCGATCGACCACCTGCATGAAACCGGCATTGACCCGGCGCGGAAAGCGGGGGTGGGATTCGATCAGCGGCCCCCAGCGCTCCACGTGGGCGGTGGCCACGTCGTCCACCACCAGCACCGCGTGGGGATTGCCCATGGAGACGACGCTGATGTCGAAGGTCTGCCGTTCCCGGCCGTTTTCCACGAGCAGGGGCTGGACGATCGCCTCGGACGACGACGAGAAGGGAATGTCGGTCGGCGCGAAGCGGGGAATGCCCATGTCCACCGTGACCTCGCCGTTGATCTCGAGGCGCGGCACGATGAGGCCGCCCCTGGTCTCGACGCGGATCTCCCGCTTGTGGGTGAGGCCCTGCTCGTGGACGAAGCGCACGAAGCAGCGGGCACCGTTGCCGCACTGCTCCACCTCGCCGCCGTCGGCGTTGAAGATCCGGTAGCGGAAGTCCACGTCCGGCCCGCCGGCCGGCTCGACGACCAGGATCTGGTCGCAGCCGATGCCGAAGTGCCGGTCGGCGATGAAGCGGGCCTGGCCGGGGGAGGGGACGAAGGGCTGGCGCACGGCGTCGAACACGACGAAGTCGTTGCCGAGGCCGTGCATCTTGGTGAAGCGGACCTTCATGCGGGATACCTCGCCACTCGGGCACGGAGGCACGGAGGATGGCCATGCAGGGCGGCCCGGCGGGCCTCCGGGGCCCCGCCGGGAGCGCGGGGGCGGCGGCGTGCAACTGCTTTTTCCGGGTTCATTGGTCGTTCATGAGGGCGCGGTAGTCGCGCCAGATGCAGCGGTCCATGATGACGGTGATGCCGGCGGCACCGGCCCGCGCGGCGGCCTCCTCGTTCACCACCCCCTCCTGCAGCCACAGGCGCCGGGCGCCGAGGGCGATGCAGTCGTCCACCACCTCGTCCACGTGTTCCGGGGAGCGGAAGACATCCACCAGGTCGGGCGGCCCGGGCAGGTCGCGCAGGCGCCGGTAGGCCTTCTCCCCGAGTCCCTCCGCCAGGGCCGGGCGGACCGGGATGATCCGGTAGCCGAAGCCCTGCAGGGCCCGCGCGATGCGGTGGCTGGGGCGTTCCGGCCTGGGCGAGAAGCCGACCACGGCGATGCTGCGCACCTGGGCGAGCAGTTCGCGGATCGCGGCTTCCGGGGGGTTCCTGAACATCGGGCAATGTTAGCGCAGGGGTCGCGGCCGGAAGCCGCGATAGGCGCCTCAATAGACCCCTTTTTCGCCGGGGGGGCGGGTCTTGAATCGCTTGTGCAGCCAGAAGTACTGGGCCGGCAGTCGGCGCACCTCCTTTTCGATGAAGGCGTTCATGCGCCGCGTGTCGCCCTCGATGTCGGGCCCGGGGAAGTCCTCCCAGGGCGCGCCGATGCGCACCACGTAAGCCCCCTCCGCCATGGCCGTCACGACCGGCAGCACGGCGGCGCCGGACAGCCGGGCCAGGCGCGACAGGCCGGTGATGGTGGCCGCGGGCACGCCGAAGAAGGGTACGAAGATGGTGTCGCGCTGCCCGTAGTCCATGTCCGGCAGGTAGTAGAAGGGCTTCCCGCCCTTCATGGCCCGCAGGGCGGGCCGGGTGCCCTCCTGGCGGGACAGGAGCACGGAATCGCCGAAGCGGGTGCGGCCCTTGAGCAGCGCGGCGTTGAAAAGCAGGTTCTTCTGGTTCGCGTAGATGCTGACCATGGACAGTTCCAGGGTCAGGCGGGTCCAGCCCATGTCGAGGCCGACGAAGTGCGGCACGAGCAGGATGGCGGGGCGGTCGCCGAGCGCGGCCAGGTGCTCGAGGCCGTCCACCCGGACGATACGGCGGATGCGCTCGGCGCTTCCCCACCACAGCAAGCCGCGCTCCAGGAAGCTGCGGCCGAAAGCCTCGAAATGGCGCCGCGCCATGGCCCGCCGCTCCGCTTCGGGCATCTCCGGGAAACAGAGGCGCAGGTTGGTCAGCGCGACGTGGCGCCGCTCCCGGCCGAGCAGGAAGAGCAGGCGCCCGAAGATCCTCCCGGCGGCTGCCAGGGCGGGCAGGGGCAGCCAGTGGAGCAGCCACATGAGGGCGAGGGCGAGGCGGGTCAAGTGGACTCCCTCCCCCCAGCCCCCTCCCCGGGGGAGGGGGTGACGGCGGTTCGCAGGCTGCGCCTGCTCCGGGTGTCTGGCTGCGCCCGCCTTGGGGCGGCCCGGCGGCGGGCGGGGGACGACGCCCCCCTCCCCCCGGCCCCCTCCCCGGGGGAGGGGGTGACGGCGGTTCGCAGGCTGGGCCTGCTCCGGGTGTCTGGCTGCGCCCGCCTTGGGGCGGCCCGGCGGCGGGCGGGGGACGGCGCCCCCCTCCCCGCGGCCCCCGCCCACGGACGGCTTTGCACAGCCGTCCGGCTACGGCGGCGCGGAGCAGTGCTCCGCGAAACCCTGCCTCCGCCCCCGAGGGAGGGGGTGACGGCGGTTCGCCGCGGCGCGGCTCCGGGATGGGGCTGGTCCCGTTCCGGGACGCGGTTCGGCGCGTTCACGGCCGGTCTCCCGGCGGCGGTTCGGCGCCGGCGGGCACCTTGTAGCGGTTGTAGCCCCACAGGTATTGGCCGGGGCAGCGCAGGACCAGGCCCTCCAGTTCCCGGTTGATGGCCGCCACCCGTGCCGGCAGGTCGCCTTCCAGCGGCGCGGACAGGGGGAACAGGCGCAGGTGGTAGCCGGCGCCGTAATGGAGCCGCTCGGCATAGGCCAGGATCACCGCGGCGCCGGTCTCCGCCAGGCGGGCGGCCAGCGTCATCGTATAGGCCGGCCGGCCGAAGAAGGGCGCCCAGAGGCCTTCGCCGCGGCCGGGAACCTGGTCCGGCAGCATGCCGGCGGCCTCGCCCTGGCGCAGGGCCTTCATCAGCCGCCGCACCCCGGAGAGGTCGGCCGGCGCGAGGCGCAGGCTGGCGCCCCGTCCCTCCTCCACCAGCGGGCCCAGCCAGGCCTGCTTGGGCCGGCGGTAGAGGACGGTGATGGGCCGGTGGCTGGCGTAATACTGCGCCGTGACCTCGAAGCAGCCCAGGTGCGGCGTCAGGAACAGGATGCCGCGACCCTCGCGCCACGCCGCTTCCACGAGATCCCAGCCGGACACCTGGACCACGGCGCCGACGACGCTTGCCTGGGGCCGCAGCCAGACCCAGGGGAGTTCCAGCAGGGTCTTGCCGGCCTCCGGCACCGCATCCGTGAACCCGGTCGGTCCGCCGGCCAGGGCCAGGTTCTGGCGCAGGTGGCGCCGGTAGGTGGGCGAGAAAAGCCAGGCCAGCCAGCCGAGCAGTGCCCCCAGGTTGTGGAGTACCGGCAGGGGCAGGCGGGCGAGGAAACGGAAGAGGGCGGTCAAGGAACGGTCGGTGGGGCGGTCGGTGGGGGAGGCCGGCACCGCGGTTCCCGTCGCCGGCCGCGGTGCCGCGACGGGCGGACCGTGACGGCATCCACGGCGGGCGGGGCGCCCCGGCACGGGGAGTCGGGAGCGGCGAAGTGGCGGTGCCCGAAAAAAGCTAGAATTATCGCCTTCCGCCGAGTTAATTGGACAACTTGCGAGGCGGAGACGCCGGGGAGCCTGATGGGCGCCGATTCCCGCGCCGAAAACAAGTATCGCTAAAGCGTCGCCCGCTCGACCTCCCCCGGAGCCGGTAACGCAGGCAAGCCGTGGGGAAAGGAGCGAAAACATGTCCCAGCAGTACTTCTTCACCTCGGAGTCCGTCTCCGAGGGCCATCCCGACAAGGTCGCCGACCAGATCTCCGACGCCATCCTGGACGCCATCATCGCCCAGGACAAGCACTCCCGGGTTGCCGCGGAGACCCTCTGCAACACCGGCCTCGTGGTGCTGGCCGGCGAGATCACCACCGGCGCGAACGTGGACTACATCGGCGTCGCCCGGGACACGATCAAGTCCATCGGCTACGACAACACCGAATACGGCATCGACTACAAGGGCTGCGCGGTGCTGGTGGCCTACGACAAGCAGAGCCCCGACATCGCCCAGGGCGTGAACAAGGCCTACGACGACAACCTGGACCAGGGTGCCGGCGACCAGGGCCTGATGTTCGGCTACGCCTGCGACGAGACGCCGTCGCTGATGCCGCTGCCCATCTACCTGTCGCACCGCCTGGTGGAGCGCCAGGCCATGCTGCGCAAGGACGGCCGCCTGCCCTGGCTGCGCCCCGACGCCAAGTCCCAGGTGACGATCCGCTATGCCGACGGCAAGCCGGAGGCCATCGACACGGTCGTCCTCTCCACCCAGCACGCCCCGGACATCGGGCTGGACGCGCTGCGCGAGGCGGTGATCGAGGAGATCGTCAAGCCCGTGCTGCCGAAGGAACTGGTCAAGGGCGAGGTCAAGTACCTGGTGAACCCCACCGGCCGCTTCGTGGTCGGCGGTCCCCAGGGCGACTGCGGCCTGACGGGCCGCAAGATCATCGTGGACACCTACGGCGGTGCGGCGCCCCACGGCGGTGGCGCCTTCTCCGGCAAGGATCCCTCCAAGGTGGACCGCTCGGCCGCCTACGCCGGCCGCTACGTGGCCAAGAACGTCGTCGCCGCCGGCCTGGCGAGCCGCTGCCTGATCCAGGTTTCCTATGCCATTGGCGTCGCGCAGCCGACCAGCGTCTGGGTCACCACCTACGGCACCGGCAAGGTTTCCGATGCGACCATCGCGGAACTGGTGAGGAAGCACTTCGACCTGCGCCCCAAGGGCATCGTCAACATGCTCGACCTGCTGCGCCCCATCTACCGCAAGACCGCCGCCTACGGCCACTTCGGCCGCGACGAGCCCGAATTCACCTGGGAAAACACCGACAAAGCATCGGCGCTGCGCGCCGATGCCGGGCTGTAAGCCCGGCCCGCAGGGCTTTGTCGTTGTTTCGTCGAAGGCTAACCTGCGCAGCAGGTTAAGCGGGGGCGCCAGCCCCCGCGGCCGGAGACAAAACACGGACAAGGCGGCGGCCCTGAGGGTCGACGCGGGGCTGCAAGCCCCGGTCGAAGGCCCTTGGCCTTGTTCCGGCGGCGGTGGACCTCGGCGCCAGCCGAGGTCAAGCTGCGTGCGGACGCCGGGCTGTGACGGAGTCACGGCCCCAGCGCAGCTGGTCTCGATACTTCGTCGCAGGCTGACCTCGGCGCCGGCCGAGGTCAAGCCGCGTTGCGGCGGCCGCCCTGCGTGGGGACGCCGGGCTGTGGCGGGGTTTCGGCCTTTACGCCGC
>JAEUNJ010000197.1 GCA_016791145.1 Rhodocyclaceae bacterium
GCCTCCAGCCAGGCCTTGATGGCGGCCTCGGCCCGGTCGGCCGTCGCCGGCCCGCCGCCGTTCGCGCCCAGGGTGAGGAAGAGCTGGCGCGCCATGACGTTGTTGCTGAACTTGTTGATGTCGCGGACCACGTCGGCCAGCGGCGGCGACTCCTGGGAGGCCCAGAGGCGCGCATCGGCGGGCGCCGAACCCTCCCGCACGCCGCCCGACAGGCTGCCACCCAGGCCGGCCCAGAGCTCGGAAAACACCCCGAGGACATACTGGGGCTGGGGCAGGATCCCCAGGTTCCAGGTCTTCTCGCCGCAAGCCGCCGGATAGCTGCCGGTCAGGACAAGGCGGTAGCGGGGCGACGCGGCGTCGCCCTGCTGGGTCACGTCGGCGCGCAGGGCCTCGCGCCAGTCGCCGCACTCCCCCGGGCCGGGTTTCAGCAGGCTCAGGATTTCCAGGTTGGCGGGCGCCGGTTCCGCAATGACCGGCACCGTTCTGCGCTCCGGGTCGGGGATCAGGGTGAGGCGCAGCGCCTTGAAATTGACGAGCAGCGCGTCCGGCCCCACGTTGTAGGGGCGCAGCGGCTTGTCGTCGAAGCGGCCCGGATCATGGGTCGCGGTATCGAAGGCCGTCCGGTCCAGCACCAGGTCGCCGCGGATTTCCCGCACGCCGCGGGCACGGACCTGGCGGAGCAGTCGCCAGAACTGCTCGACCGTGAGCTTGGGGTCGCCACTGCCCTTCAGGTACAGGTCTCCGGCCAGGACGCCCTCGGCCGGAGGTGCCGCAACCCGGGCCTCCGTCTTCCACGCGTATGCCGGGCCGAGGGTTTCCAGGGCGGCGAAGGTGGTGACCAGCTTCATCACCGATGCCGGATTCATGGGCTGGCGGTCGTTCAGCGCCACGCGGGGAAACACGGCATCGACCTCCTGCACGACGACCGCCACACCGGAATGGGGTATGCCGGCCGACTTGAGGGCCCGGGCCACCGGTCCCGGCAGCCTCTCCTCGTATTGGGCCACGGCCAGGACGGGCAGGACCGCCCCGAGGAACGCGGCGAGGGCCCGGGAACACCGCGGGAGGGATGACATGGGTCGATTCTACCGAAGGGCCGCCGACCATCCGCGACCCGCCGGGCTTTGACATAGAATCGGACCAAAAAGAGCGGCATCACCCGAGGAGGAGGGCATGGAAGCCGAAAAGGTCTGGGAGCCCCCGGCGGAATTCGTCGCATCGGCGCGCATCACCGGATTCACGGAATGGCTGGCCCGGGAGCGCGGCCTGCGTTTCGCCGACTACCACGCCCTGTGGCGCTGGTCGGTGGCGGACCTGGAGGGCTTCTGGGGTGCCGTGTGGGACTGGTTCGACATCCGCTCAGCAACCCCCTTCCAGCGGGTCCTGGCCGACCGGCGGATGCCCGGCGCCCGGTGGTTTCCCGGCGCGACCCTCAACTATGTGGATCAGGTCTTCCGGCATGCCGCGGCGGAACGCCCGGCCATCGTGTTCCGCAACGAGGCGGGGTTCGCCCGCGAGATCGGCTGGAGCGAACTGCGGCGCGAGGTGGGCGCCCTGGCGGCGAGCCTGAAGGCCTGGGGCATCGGCGAAGGAGACCGGGTCGCCGCCTACCTGCCGAACATCCCCGAGGCGGCCACCGCCTTCCTGGCCACCGCGTCCATCGGCGCCATCTGGTCCGCCTGCTCGCCCGACATGGGGCCGGTCGCGGTCCTCGACCGCTTCCGGCAGATCGCGCCCCGGGTGCTGGTGGCGGTGGACGGCTACCGCTGGGGCGGCAAGGCCTTCGACCGCCGCGACGTGGTCGCCCGGCTGCTGGAGGAACTTCCCTCCGTCGAGCGCGTCATCCTCGTTCCCTGCCTGGATCCGGCTGCCGACCCGGCGGGGTTTCGCCGCGGCGTGGCATGGGCGGAGGCTGCGGCAGGGGAAGCCCCCCTCACGCCGGCGGCGCTGCCCTTCGACCACCCCCTGTGGATCGTCTATTCGTCAGGAACGACCGGGCTGCCCAAGCCGATCGTCCATGGCCACGGCGGCATCGTCCTGGAGCAGTTGAAAATGGGCGTCCTGCACAACGACCTCGGCCCCCACGACCGTTTCCACTGGTATTCCAGCACCGGGTGGATCATGTGGAACTGCCAGGTCAGCGGCCTGCTGGCCGGTGCGACCATCTGCCTTTACGACGGCAGCCCGGGCTGGCCCGACTACGGCGCCCTGTGGCGCTTCGTGGGCGAGAACCGGGTGAGCTTCTTCGGGGCCGGAGCCGCCATCTACATGGCTTGCGAGAAGGCCGGCGTGGAGCCGAATGCGGTGGCGGACCTGTCCGCCCTGCGCGCCCTCGGGTCCACGGGCTCGCCCCTGCCGCCCGAGGGCTACCGGTGGGTCTACGGGCACGTGCGGCCGGACATCTGGCTCGCGCCCATCTCGGGCGGGACCGACTTCGCCGGCGCCTTCGTCGGCGGGCTGCCCACGCTGCCCGTCCATCTGGGCGAGATGCAATGCCGCTGCCTGGGTGCCCGGGTCGAAGCCTGGGACGACGCCGGCCGGCCCCTGGAGGACGAGGTGGGCGAACTGGTCTGCGCGGCACCTATGCCGTCCATGCCGCTGCATTTCTGGAACGACGAGGGGGACCGCCGCTACCGGGAGAGCTATTTCGAGACCTACCCGGGATACTGGCGGCACGGCGACTGGATACGCATCACGCCGCGGGGCGGCGCGATCATCTATGGCCGTTCCGACGCCACCATCAACCGCCATGGCATCCGCATGGGCACGAGCGAGCTGTACCGCGCCGTGGAACGCCTGCCGGAGATCCTCGACAGCCTGGTGGTGGACCTGGAATACCTGGGCCGCGAGTCGCGCCTGCTCCTGTTCGTGGCGCTGCGTCCCGGCATGGCCCTCGCGGAGGACCTGGTGGGGAGGATCCGTTCCGGCATCCGGACGGCCCTGTCGGCCCGCCACGTGCCGGATGACATCCTGGAGGTTCCGGAGGTCCCGCGCACCCTGTCGGGGAAGAAGATGGAACTGCCGATCAAGAAGCTGCTGCTGGGCCATCCGCTGGCGAAGGTGGCCAGCCGCGACGCCATGGCCAATCCCGGCAGCCTGGATTGGTACGTCGATTTCGCCGCACGTCGGGCGGCATCCGTGCAGGAGTCCCCGCCATGAAATCCGTGCCGGAAGAAGCCAGGAACTTCGCAATCCACCTGATGCAACACCTGGTCGTGCCGACCTTCGTCCTGGACGCCGAATGCCGGGTCGTCGTCTGGAACCGGGCCTGCGAGCGGCTCACGGGGGTGCCGGCCCCTGAGGTTCTGGGGACCGGCGAACACTGGCGGGCCTTCTACGACGAACCCCGGCCCTGCCTGGCGGACCTGGTGGTCCAGAAGCGCATGGAGGAACTGGAAAGCCTGTACGTCTGCCACCAGGAACCCGGCTCACCCGTGCGCGGCTATCGGGCGGAGAACTGGTGCGTGATGCCCCGGCTGGGCTCCGAGCTGTACCTGGCCATCGACGCCGGGCCCATCTACGACCCGCATGGCCGGCTCGTGGCAGTGGTGGAAACCCTGCGGGACATGACGGAGCACCAGCGGGCACGGGAGGCCCTGGATCGCTCCGCCTCCGTGGACGGCACTACCGGCGTGGCGAACCGCCGGGCCTTCGACGCCAAACTGGGCAACGAGTGGCGCCGCGAACGGCGGGACTCCCTTCCCCTCTCCCTGCTGCTGCTGCACCGGGGGAACGGGGGCGAGGCGCCGGAACCCCAGGCCGGCGGCGACGAGGAATCCCTGCGCCGGCTGGCGGAAGCTGCGACCTGCCTCGTCTACCGGCCCGGAGACCTGGTGGCCCGTTACGCTGAAGCCACGCTGGCCGTGGTCTTGCCGGAGACGGACCTGGAAGGTGCCGAAACCGTGGCGCAGCGGATACTGGACGGCCTGGAGCCGACCGACGGAAACGGCGTCGGGAAGCGTGATCCGGCGATCAGGATGGGCGTCGCCACCGCGCTCCCGAGTATCCGCCACCAGCCGGACACCCTGGCCCATGCCGCTGAGATGGCCTTGTCGAAGGCGGCAACGGCCCGGGGCCGCCCGCTGGCGACGATGCTCGTTTCCGACGCGGGCCCTCGCGGTGCGGCGGGGAAACCCGGGGGCGCTTGACAAACCTGCATCAAATACAATAGGATGCGCACCGCTGCACCGCAGCATCCCAGTTCAATCTACGAGTAGTCCACAAGCAGTTCCGCAGTTTCGAGCGTCCGGATGGTCCGGATCGCCTGGTTCAAGACCGCCGCACCGCCCCACGCGTAAGGGACGGCCGGAATCCCCCGGATGCGGCGTTGCAACCGCACTTTGACCGCTCCCGTCGCCGTGTCCGGCGACCCGCCTGGCAACGGGCACCTGCCGGAGCGAACCGCCCCTGGCTCGTCCCGGGATGGATTCGCCCAGCGGAGGACGGGGGATCTGGAAAGGAGGAAGCATGTCTCACGCCTTACGCCTCCGACGCGTCGCGTCGCGTTTCACCGAGTACCTGTTCCATTTCCTGCACGGCAGCCTCCTCACCACCGGCGTTCTGGTGGCCATCGGCGTCGCGGCCCTGATCGGCAGCGGCGTGCTCCAGGACGGAACGGCCATCAGAAGGGTCCAGCAATGGGCCAATGCCGCGGCGCCCTTCGCGGTTCCGGCACCCGCTCCCCAGGTAGAGGAGGACGACGCCGCCCAGCAACCGGCCCTGAACGGCCGCATGCGTGCCGTCGTCGAGTACGTCTCCAAACGCTACCGGGTGGCCGCCGGCGCCATCGAACCGATCGTGCACGCGGCGCACGAGGCCGGTGCCCGGGCGGGCCTCGACCCGCTCCTGGTAATCGCCGTCATCGCGGTGGAGTCCGGGTTCAATCCCTTCAAGGAAAGCGTGATGGGCGCCCAGGGCCTCATGCAGGTCATCGCCCGCTTCCACCCGGAAAAGCTGCCGGCGGGAGATCCCCTGGCCCTGATCGACCCGGTCACCAATGTCGAGGTCGGCGTCAAGGTCCTGAAGGAATCCATCCGCCGGGCCGGCAGCCTCGAGGCGGGCCTCCAGCAATACGCCGGAGCCTCGGATGACGAAGAGTTCGTGTACAGCGGCAAGGTGATGGCCGAGAAACAGCGGCTGGAGCAGATCGCCGCCCGCCGCAGCCGCGGCTGAATCTTCCCGTCCGCCTGCCGGGGAGCCGCCCCGTGAGTCTTCGCGGCATGGGGCTGGCCCTGGCGGGGGTCGCCCTCCTTCTCTACCTGCTGGCGCTCGGATGGCTCTGGCACCAGCAGGAGTCGCTGTTGTTCTTCCCCGAGCGGCTGCCGCCGGAGCATCGCTTCGATGTGCCGGGCGCCGTCGAGGTTTCCGTACCCGTGCCCGGCGCCCGCCTGTCGGCGCTGCATCTGCGGCTCGACGACCCGAAGGGTCTGGTCTTCTACCTGCACGGCAATGGCGGCAACCTCGCCGGCTGGTTCGCCAACGCCGACTTCTATCGGCGCCTCGGTTTCGACCTGTTCATGATCGACTACCGCGGTTACGGCAAGAGCACGGGGCGCATCGAGAGCGAAGAGCAGCTGATGGCGGACGTGCGGGCGGCCTGGGCCGCGGTCGCCGGCGAATACCGCGGCCGCCGCCTGGTGGTCTTCGGCCGATCCCTCGGGACGGCACTGGCCGCCCGCCTCGCGGCTGAAGTGAAGCCGGATCTCACCGTCCTCGCCTCCCCCTACTGCAGCATGGCCGACCTGGCACGCCACCACTACCCGTGGGCGCCCACGGCGTTGTTGCGCTACCCCCTCGCCACCTGCGAGGCCGCCGCCCGCATGACCACGCCGCTGGTCCTCTTCCATGGCGACCGCGACGCGGTCATTCCCGTCGCCCAGGCCGAGCGGGTAAGGGACCGCGCGCCGGGCGCCGAACTTCACGTCGTCCGGGGTGCCGGCCACGACGACCTGCACCTGTTCCCCGATTACCTGGACGCGGTCGGCCGCCGGTTGCGCGGCTCCTGAGCGCCGACGCGGGTCCGCGCCCCCTCGCCGGTGGTATCGTATCCTCCCGCCCTCGCGCACCTCCCGACGATGACCGCCGAGAACATGCCCGCAGACCATTTCTCCGGCCATGCCGCGGACTACGCCCGATACCGTCCCGGGTACCCGCGGGCGCTCTTCGACTGGCTGGCGGCGATCGTTCCCGCGACCGACACCGCCTGGGATTGCGGTTGCGGCAACGGCCAGGCGACGACGGCGCTGGCCGGACATTTCCTCAAGGTCCTGGGCACGGACCTCTCGGCGGAGCAGGTGGCCCGGGCGGCAGCCCACCCCCGCATCGATTACCGGGCGGCGCCGGCGGAGCGCAGCGGACTGGCGGCTGGATGCTGCGACCTGGTCACCGTGGCCCAGGCCCTCCATTGGTTCGATTTCGACGCCTTCTACCGCGAGGCAGACCGGGTTCTCAAGCCGGGCGGCATCCTCGCCGCCTGGACCTACACCCTGTTGCGCAGCGAGCCGGGGATCACGGCGCTGGTGGAGGACTTCCACGGACGGGTGATCGGGCCCTGGTGGCCCGCCGAGCGGCGCTGGGTGGACCGGGGATACCGTGACATCCCGTTCCCCTACCCCGCCATCCCCGCACCCCCTTTCGAGATCCGGCTCCGGTGGACCCGCGACGACCTGCTCGCCTACCTGCGCACCTGGTCGGCCAGCGAACGCTACCGTAAGGAAAGGGGCGAGGATCCGACCAATGTACTGACAGCACCGCTCGAGGCCCTGTGGCCGGATCCGATGGTGCCCAAGGACATCGTCTGGCCCATCGCGGTGCGGGCCGGGCGCAAACCCGGGAGAGACGAATGAGCGAAACCGCAATGCTGGGCGGCGGCTGCTTCTGGTGCCTGGAAGCGGCCCTGCGGCAACTGGAGGGCGTCGAGTCCGTGATCTCCGGCTATGCCGGCGGCCACATGGAAGACCCGGACTATCGCAGCGTCTGTTCCGGCACCACGGGGCATGCGGAGGTGGTGCGGATCGGATTCGACCCCCGGATCATCGACTACCGGACCCTGCTGGAAGCCTTCTTCGCGATCCACGACCCGACGACGCCAGACCGGCAGGGCAACGACGTGGGCACCCAATACCGGTCCGTCATCTTCTTCCATGGATCGAAGCAGGAACAGACCGCTCGGGAACTGATGGCGGAACTGGCCCGCGCAGGGGTCTGGCCCGGGCCGATCGTCACGCAGCTGCTGCCGGCGCCCAGGTTCTGGCCCGCCGAGGACTACCACCAGGACTACCTGGCCAACAATCCGATGCAGCCCTATTGCCAGTTCGTCGTGGCCCCGAAGGCGGCGAAGCTGCGCCAGAAGTTCCGGGACCGGCTGAAGAAGGCCTGATCGCCGCCGCGATTGGCGGCCCGCCGGCTCGGCGGACTACCCGCCCAGGGCTTCCTGCTCCATGGCCTCGAGGCCGATGTGGCGGACGTCGCGCCCCTTCGCCAGGTAGACGACGTACTCGGAAACGTTCTTGGCGTGGTCGCCGATGCGCTCGATGGACTTGGCGATGAACAGCAGGTCCAGGGAGCGGGAGATGGTGCGCGGATCCTCCATCATGAAGGTGATCAGCTGGCGCATGATGCCCTTGAACTCGCTGTCCACTTCCTTGTCCTGGCGGACCACCTGGGCGGAGGCGGTCAGGTCGATGCGGGCGAAGGCGTCCAGGGCCTTCTTCAGCATGCCCACGGCGATGTCGGCCACGTGGCGGAGTTCGATGTGCGGCGCGAAGCCGGCGTCGTCGCCGTGGAGGCGGCGGGCCACCTTGGCGATCTTCTTCGCCTCGTCGCCGATCCGCTCCAGGTCGGTGATGGTCTTCACCACCGTCATGATCATCCGCAGGTCCACGGCCGTCGGCTGGCGGCGGGCGATGATATGAACGCAGGCCTCGTCCAGTTCCACCTCGAGCCGGTTCACGCGGTGATCGTTGTTGACCACCTGCTCCAGCAGCAGCGCGTCGCCGTTCCCCAGCCCTTCCATGGCCCGGACGATCTGCTGCTCGACGAGGCCCCCCATCTGGAGGACGCGGGTACGGATGCTCTCCAGTTCGGCGTCGAACTGCTTGACGATGTGTTCGTTCATGGCGCGTCGGTCTCCTGCGGTCGGCGGACTGCGCATCGTAGCGGCCGCCTGTGACGGTTTTGTGTCACGGCGTCACGGCGCGCACCCCGCCGGCACCCGCCAGCAGCAGCAGGTCGGCGCCCCGGCGCGCGAACAGGCCGTTGGTCACGACGCCGACGATCTGGTTGATGCGCCCCTCCAGCTCGGCCGGATCGGGGATGTCGAGACCCGCCACGTCGAGGATGAGGTTGCCGTTGTCGGTGACGAACCCCTCGCGCAGCCTGGGCTGGCCACCGAGGCGCGCCAGCTGCCGGGTCACGTGGGCCGAGGCCATGGGAATGACTTCGACCGGCAGGGGGAAGCGCCCGAGTCGCTCCACGAGCTTGGATTCGTCGCAGACGCAGACGAAGGTCCTGGCGACGGCCGCAACGATCTTCTCCCGGGTCAGCGCGCCACCGCCGCCCTTGATCATGGCGAGGCCGGGCGTGATCTCGTCGGCGCCGTCCACGTAGATGGGCATTTCGGCCACGTCGTTGAGGGGCAGGACACGGATGCCGTGTCCCTCCAGGCGGGCCCGGGTGGCTTCGGAACTGGCCACCGCGCCGCCGATCCGGCCCCGCAGCGAGGCCAGTTCGTCGATGAAGCAGTTGGCGGTCGATCCCGTGCCGACGCCGATGATGGCGCCCCCTGGCAGATGTTCGGCCACGTAGTCGCGGGCGGCAGCGGCCACGGCGCGCTTGAGTTCGTCCTGGTTCATGGGTGGCAGTCCGGCAAGGCTGAAAGCGGTGATTCTACCGACGGCCCCCGGCGCCGACGATCAGCCTTCCTTGGCCGCTGCATCAGGGCGACCCGACCGGGTCGCGGCAAGGCGCCTCAATCCGCCGGATTGAACAGTACGCGCTCGAAATCCGCTCCCCGCTCGCGCAGCTCGGCGAGGACGACCCGTCGCTCCCCGCCGCCGACGCGGAGGAGAATGACGAGGCCGGGACGGAATGCCCCCACGGGCAGGACCACCTGGTTTCCGTCCGGCGACAACAGCAGGGCATCCAGGTAGCCGAGGCCGCTGCCCTCGATCTGCTGCCAGACGGTCTTCCCGCTCTCGTCCGCCGGCTTGGCCTGGGCGCAGACCGATGGACCCGGCAGGGTTTCCAGCCCGATTCCCGGCTTGCCGTCGGGTCCGCGCCCGATCCGGCGGATCAGGCCGAGGCGCCAGTCGAGGCTGTCTTCCTGGCGGAAACCGACCAGCCCCCCGATCCGATGGCCGGTCCGCACGTGGGGCACCGCCGCGCCGATGCCGGAATCGCTCACGTCGGCCAGGGTCCATTGCTCCATCATGGCCTTGTCCCCCGACAGTTCCAGCCTGCGCAGGGTGTCCAACGGATCCACCGGGACATCCTCCGGCGGCTTCTCCAGGTTGACGTTGGCGGTGGTGAAACGCCGCTCCAGGCGGTCCCTCTGGGCGGCCCGCAGATCGGAAGCGTATTCGAGGTTGCGCCCGGAGCGGGCGAAGTCGGAGAAAGCCACCATGCGCCGGGCGAGGGCGAAACCGTTCACGACCAGCAACCGGTCGTGGCGCGCCCGGCGTTCATGGCGGCGCTTGGGCGGCTGCCGGGACCAGGCGGAAAGCACGGCGCGCAACATGGCCTCGTTGTCCTGGAGGGTTCCCGGGGCGCCTTGCAGCCATTCGGGCAGTGCCTTCTCGCTGCGCACATGGGAGGCGACCTGCAGGATCTGGGCGTAAATGGGCGCCGTATTCAGGTGGCGCCACTGGTCGCCGGCCATGGCCTCCGGACGCGTCCGCACCGGCCCCTCCGCCGCCGTCAGGTCCACCGAATGGCCCCCGGCCGGGGGGCTGCCCGCCTTCAGGACCAGATGGGCCACCAGGCCACGCAGCACCCGGTCCAGGGTCTCGATCTGTTCCGGCGCCAGATTCGACCAGGGGGCGAGTTCGAGATAGGCGCCCCGGGCGTACTCGTGCCAGACGGAGGATTCGGGACTCCCATCGTAGGGCGAGGCCCTGAGGGCGGCCACGCCAAGGACATGGGCGCGAGCCAGCAGGTCATGGGCGACGCGCCACCAGCCGGCGGCGGGCGCACGGTAGCGCAGGCGCAGCAGGGCCTTGGCGCGGACATGCCAGTACATTGCCCGCACCGCCAGGGGAAGCAGGTAGCGGCGGTCGGCGGCGCTCACGTCTGCCGGTGCCGGTGCGCGACCGAGCAGGTACAGGTTGCACGCGACCACCCGCTCGCAGTGGGCATGGAGCGTTTGCCAGATCCGCTCGGACAGGTGTTCCCGGCCCTTCGGATCGAAATACAGGGCGAGGCATTCGCCGACCACCGGCAGGGCCGCTTCGTCCAGCAGGCGTGCCGACTTCATCAGCCGGTGCGGCTCCACCTCCGGGGCGGCGGGCTCGACCTCGCCGAGCCAGTGGTCGATGTCGAACAGGCGCCGTTCCGGATCGCCGGACGGAATGCCCGAGAGCACATCCCGCAGGCCCTGATCGGTGGCCAGCGGGTGGGTGTCGCCACCCTTCCGGAAACGTGAAACGAGGTCCTTCAGCATGTCGGCCCAACGGGGCAGGGTTGGTCGAAGGGCGAAGTATGAAACAAATTCCCACGGTTCGCGGCGGGGAAAAGGCGGGGAAAGGGCCCCAGGCGGCCCACCGGCGCCCCCTCACCGCGGTCCTATCCCAACTCGAGCCGTTCGAAGTTGACCACGGCCAACTCGATGGCCACCTCGTTTTTCCCTGGATTCAGCGGGCCATGCGTCAGCCGGGTGAATCGCGGGTTCACCAGTCTCCACGATCGCACGGAAATCTGGCCTGGCCTGCCTTCGTTGCGCCACGAAATGGTCATCGTCCTGCCGGCGACCGGACTCCCGGCGCCCGTCTGGTCGCGCCACTTGAACAACTGTTCGGCACTCATCAGGCCCCGTTTCAAGGTGACGCCGGGCGCCTTGGTCCGGCCGGACGGCCTGCCGTCCGGAGCCGTGCCTTCACGATAGTCCGCCGGAACGACCTCGTTCTCCAGGCCGCTGACGTCCTGGAAGCCGCCGATGGACTGCCCGTCCAGTTCGACGAGGAAGTTGAAGCTGCTGTAGGTCTTCCGTTCAAGGGCATTGGGCATGCGGTACTCCTGCGGTTTGATCGCGGGCTCGGCGGCCCCTCGGCAGACGCGGAAGACACGGAATTCGGCCGGCTTCGGGCAGGACGACCCGATCGGACGGACGAGGCGGCGGTGGCCGCGTCGCCCCGGCCACCGGGTCGGTCGGTCGCAACGCACGGGACGGATTGCCGCCGACACCGGCAATGCCCTGCACCAGCCGGGCCGCATCGAATCGCGCGGCACCGCCCATCATGGCCTGGAATCAGCGCCTGCGCGCCGCCGGCAGGTCAGTGCAGACACCCTCCGCTGCCTCCGCGGCCATGCCGATCGTCTCGCCCAGGGTCGGGTGGGGATGGATGGTCTTGCCGATGTCCACGGCGTCGGCGCCCATTTCGATGGCCAGGGCGATCTCGCCGATCATGTCGCCGGCCGAGGGGCCGACGATGGCCCCGCCGACCACCCGGTGGGTCTCCGCGTCGAAGATCAGCTTGGTGAGGCCGTAGTCCGCGCCGTTGGCGATGGCCCGGCCGCTGGCCGCCCAGGGAAACCGGGCCACCTGCACTTTGCGTCCCGCCTTCTTCGCCTCGTCCTCGCCCAGGCCGACCCAGGCCACCTCGGGATGGGTGTAGGCGACGCCGGGAATGACGGAAGCGTCGAAATGGCTCTTCTGCCCGCCTGCCGCCTCGGCCGCCACATGGGCCTCGTGCACCGCCTTGTGGGCGAGCATCGGCTGGCCGACCACATCGCCGATGGCGAAGATGTGGGGCACGCCGGTGCGCATCTGGCCGTCCACCGGGATGAAGCCGCGCTCATCCACGGCGATGCCCGCCTTGTCGGCACCGATCTTCCGCCCGTTGGGGCTGCGCCCGGCCGCCTGCAGCACCAGGTCGTAGCGCTGCGGTTCTGCCGGCGCCTGGTCGCCGGAGAAGGACACCCAGATGCCGTCGTCCCGGGCCTCGGCCGCGGCCGTGCTGGTCTTCAGCATGATGCGGTCGAAGCGATGGGAATTCTGCTTCTCCCAGACCTTCACCAGGTCCCGGTCCGGTCCCTGCATCAGGCCGTCCAGCATCTCGACGACATCGACGCGGGCGCCGAGGCTCGAGTAGACGGTGGCCATCTCGAGGCCGATGATGCCGCCGCCGATGACCAGCATCCGTCCCGGCACCTGCCGCAGTTCCAGGGCGCCGGTCGAGTCCACGATGCGCGGGTCCCGGGGCAGGAAGGGCAGGTGCACGGCCTGGGAGCCCGCCGCGACGATGCACTGGGCGAAGCGGATCACCTGCTTCTGGCCGGTCTTCTCCTGGCCGTCGCCGGTGGTCAGTTCCACCTCCAGGTGACGGGCATCGAGGAAATGGCCGTAGCCGCGCACGGTGCGCACCTTGCGGCCCTTGGCCATGCCCGCGAGGCCCGTGGTCAGGCGGCTCACCACCTTGGCCTTGTGGGCGCGCAGCTTGTCGATATCTACCTGCGGTGCGGCGAAGCTCACGCCCAGGTCCGCGGCGTGGGCGGCTTCCTCCATGACCGCCGCCACGTGGAGCAGCGCCTTGGAAGGGATGCAGCCCACGTTGAGGCAGACCCCGCCGAGGCTCGGGTAGCGTTCCACCAGCACGGTGTCGAGGCCCAGGTCGGCGGACCGGAAGGCGGCCGAGTAGCCGCCGGGGCCGGCCCCCAGGACCAGCATGCCGCACTCCATGTCCACGGGTCCCGTGTAGCTGCCGGCCGCCGCCGGCGTGGCAGGAAGCGCGGTGGGGGCGGCCGGTGCCGATGCAACCGCTGTAGGAGGGGCGGCAACGGGTGCGGGAACCGAGGCCCCGGCACCGGCCTCCAGGACCAGCACCAGGCTGCCCTCGGAGACCTTGTCGCCCAGGGCGACCTTGATTTCCTTCACGGTGCCGGCGGCCGGCGAGGGCACGTCCATCGTCGCCTTGTCGGATTCCAGCGTCACCAGGGCGTCCTCCGCCTTCACGGCGTCGCCGGGCTTGACGTGGATTTCGATGACCGGCACGTCCTTGAAGTCGCCGATGTCGGGAACCTTGACTTCGATCGCCATGGGGCCGGTCTCCCTACAGGACCAGCCGGCGCACGTCCTCG
>JAEUNJ010000274.1 GCA_016791145.1 Rhodocyclaceae bacterium
CCTGCCCGTAAGGCACCCGGCATTCGACCATCAGCAGCGTCTGCACCGCGTCGGCCATGGCCGGCGGCCCGGCGAAGTAGATTTCCCGCTCCGGCAGCGAGGCGCCCAGGCGCCGCCGCACCTCTTCATGCACGAACCCCCGGGCGCCGGTCCAGTCGGCGCGCACCTCCTCGGACAGCACCGGGTGCAGGCGCAACCGCGTCCCGAAGCCGGGCAGCGCCGCCAGGGCCTCCTCGGCGCAGAGGTCCGCGCGGGTCCGCGCGCCGAAGAAGAAATCCACCTCCACGTCCGTCGCTGCCGCCGCCCGGGCGACGGACAGCATGGGCGCGAGGCCGGAACCGCCGGCGATGCAGACCACCGGGCGGGGGACGTCGGCCCGGAACCAGGCGCCGCCGTAGGGGCCGTCGATGGCGACGGCGGTCCCCGGCGCCAGTTCGTCCACCAGCAGCCGGCTGCCCCGTCCGACAGGCGTGCGGCGGACGATGAACTGCCAGACGCCTTCGCCGTTGGGCAGGTTGCTCATGGAATAGGCCCGGGCGCCGGCCACGCCCGGCAGGTCGAAGAGGGCGTACTGGCCGGGCAGGAAGTCGGCCGGCCCTTCGGTGCGCAACTCGATCTCCGCCATGTCGGCGGTCAGCATCCGGCGGGCCGCGAGGATGGCCTGCCGCCGCTTCGGTTCGATGCGCGGACGGTATTCGTCGCCGCAGCGCACGCGGATGGTGCAATCGCCCAGGGGCCGGCTCTGGCAGGCCAGGCGCTTGCCGCGCCGCCGGTCCCGCTCGCCCAGGCCCGGGGCCTCGGCCCAGAGGGTCTCCATTTCGCCCTCCACCAGCTCGAACCGGCAGGCGCCGCAGCCGCCGACGCCGCATTCGTGGGGGAAGCCCTGGCCTGCCCGCAGCGCGCCGCGCAGCAGGCTGTCATTGGAATCGGGGACGGAGAACTCGCCGCCCCCTTCGATACGGATGCAATTCGTCATCGATGTCCGGCCGGTCCCGGGGGGATGCCCCGGGACCGGCCGCCGGCTCAGAGCCCCAGCCCGGCCCGGAATTCCCGGGTGGCGGACTTGGCCGCGGCGGCGGCATCCGGGGAGTCCGGAAGGGCCGCGCAGTAGGCGTCGATGGCCGCATCGGCCAGCGGTTCCCACTTGGCGATCCACTGCTTCAGGACCTCGCGGTTGCCCTCGGTCTCCAGGCACATGCGCACCAGGGCGGCGGCCCACCGGCGATGCCGCTGGCCGTCCACCAGCTGGGCATCGGTCAGCATGCCGAGCAGGGTGTCGCCGTTGTGGCGCCCGGCCTGGCCGAGGGCGCGCAGCACGGTCTCCTCGACCGCCGGCCGCACCACGAGGCTGAAGGCGGCAAAGCACTCGCCCCAGTCGAAGGCCACGAGGGCCTTCTCGACCAGTTCCCGGAAGCCCTGCCAAGCGGCATCCTGCTCCCAGTAGGCCCGCTCGTCCTTGCCCAGGCCGATGTCGCCGAAGGTCTTGGAAAGCTCCCTGGTCCGGTAGGCCGTGTGGGTCAGCCAGCGCAGGGAGTCGGCGGCCTGGTAGGCGGCGCAGTTGGAGATGGTGGACGCCGGGGCGATCTGCGTCAGGTAGGCCGACGCCATCTGCATGGCATGGACCAGGTAGCGGGAGGGCGTGTAGAGCCGGGCCAGGGTGCCGGCCCAGGTGCGCTCCAGCATGCTGTCGTGGCCGCGCTCGGAGAGCTGGTCGAAGAGGCCGTAGATGTAGGTCTCCTGGCCGTCCTGCATCATGTTGTAGGTGCGATAGACGATCTCGTCCGGGTCCCGGAAGGCGTTCCAGTCGGCGTGCTTCAGGGGGCAGGCGTTCCGGTACTGCTTGAACCAGAGGGCCATCCCGAAGTTCGGGTCCAGCTCGAAGGGGGCGTCCGGGTTGTCGGTCGTGTAGTGCAGGTTGGTGGAGACGATCTCGTACTCGCTGGGCTTGCGGCGGCGGGCCGCCAGGTGGCTCCAGGTCTTGAGCGGCTTGAGGATCTCGGGTTGGTTCATCGCTGCTCCTCCCTCAAAGGGTCTTTTCGTAATAGAAGCGGACGTAGTCGTCCGTGGTCTCGATGCGGCCGGCGAAGGAGCCGAGGTTCACCTCCAGCTCCGACATGCGGAAGGGCCGGCCGAGGGTGCGCTCGAGGGTCTCCCGGCGCAGGATCAGCTCCCCGTCGGTGTCGATGCGCACGTAGGCGGTCTTGTCGTCCACCCGGATCTCCTTGCCCGGGTTGTCCTCCTGGGCCGCCTCGATGACGCCTTCCGTGATCTCGCTGGTGCGCAGCACCGGGCCGACCCGGTTGTTGCGGTAGGCATCGGCAGTTTTCTGAATGCTCACTATCTGTTCCTCCTTGGTTCAGGCGTGGGCGAAGAGCGGTTGGACGCCTTCGGTATCCACGAGGATTGCGTCGCCCTCGAGCTTGACGGGATAACGGGCCAGCTTGCAGTTGCCGGGGTTGATCCCCTCGCCCGAGTGGCCGTCGAAAGTCCATTGATGGGCGCGGCACATGACCACGCGGCCATCGAACTTGCCTTCGGCGAGCGGGATGTCCTGGTGCGGACAGACCGCCTGGAAGGCCTGGACCTCGCCGCCTTCCGGCCACACCAGCAGGATGTCGTGGCCGTCGGCCTCGACCTCCATCATGTCCCCCTCCCAGAGCTCGTCGAGGGTGCTGACTTTGCGGAATGCCATGGTGGTTCTCAGGCGGGCTCGGTGAAGATGAACTCGAGGCACTCCATCGGCTTGATGTCGGTCTCGCACAGCTTGGTCTGGCGCGGGAAGAAGTCCGCCGCGCCCTGGCGGCGCACGCGGACGACCTTGCCCGGCTGGGCCTTGACGCGCCGGCCGACGGAATGGTGGGCCGCGGCGGCGGCCACCTCGTCCATGGTGTTCTCCGTGTCCACCGGCAGCAGTTGCAGCACGAAGTCGTACTGGAAGTTGGAAATCAAAGGAAACAGGGCCATGAAAGTTTCTCCTCTGCGCTGCCGCCTCAGGCGGCCTTCTTCTGGTAGGGGTTGTTGCGGTAGGCCTCGGCCCAGGCGTACTTGTGGGCGTCGTCGCCGATCTCGCCGGGGGCCAGGCTCATGTACTGCAGGGCGCCCATCAGGTTGGGCGGCTGGATCTGGCCGGCCAGGAAGCGGTCCACCAGCGTCAGGTGGTCGCGGTAGCGGACGGGGTCCTGCTCGAAGATCCAGCGGTCGATCTCGGAGTTGAAGTGGTAGAGCCGGCCCTGGTACTCCAGCGGATAGTCGCGCACGTTCCAGCCGTCGCCCGGGATGGCGCAGATTGGGATCTGGCTCATGTTGCAGACGATGGGCAGGGTCTCCGGGAAGGTGAGCTCCGGCTTGCCGGACAGCAGGTTGTCGATGATGACGTCCCAGGCCTTGCCGAAGGTGTCGTTCCAGCCGGGATACTTCTCCTCCAGCCAGTCGCGGCACTCGGGCGTCATGCCGGCCGCCTGGTTCCACCAAAGGGTCGGCCGCCAGAACCAGAGGCCCATCTGGTAGGCGTGGTGCTGGTAGTCGAACTCGGCGATCATCTTGTCCCAGTACCAGGGCAGGTCGAGGCCCAGGTCGATCAGGGTCCGCTCGAACTGGCCGACGATCCACTCCTGCATGAACTCCTTGAAGGACTGCTTGCGGTGGGAAAGCGGCGTGTTGTAGTCCATCGAGGTGCCGGTCAGCAGGCTGAAGAGCCGCCAGGCGCGGGCGATGGCGATGTCCACCAGCTTCTGCGCCTCGTCCTTCTGTCCGTTGGCGATCATCACCTGCAGCGCCGGCCCGCCGATCTGCGCGTGGCGCGACTCGTC
>JAEUNJ010000020.1 GCA_016791145.1 Rhodocyclaceae bacterium
GGTTGGCCGCCACCGCCTCCAGGATGGCATCCTCGAAGAAGGCCACGTTGGCGAAATACAGCCGGCCGTCGAAGCGGACCGCGGTGACGATCTGCGACGAAGCCAGCCCATGCACCTTCGCGTCGCGCAGCGAGCCGTCCGGATGGCGCCCCAGGATGGCCACCCGCGGCGTCATGGTGCGCAGCAGGTAGAGCACGATGGCGAGCCCCGCCCCCACCAGGATGCCGTTGTCCAGGTGGGGCGCGAAGGCGAGCGTGGCCGCGAAGGTGACCACCGCCGCGCTGCCGTCGTGCCGGTTGGCGTGCCAGGCATGCTTCACGGCGGCGAAATTGACCAGCCCCACGACGGCCATGATGATGACGGCGGCCAGCACGGCCTGGGGCAGGTGGTAGAGGAGCGGCGTCAGGAAGAGCAGGGTCAGCAGGACGAAGAGCCCCGTGAACACCGACGACATGCCGGTCGCCGCCCCGGCGTTGATGTTTACCGCCGAGCGGGAGAAGGACCCGGAGACCGGGAAGCACTGGGTCACGCTGCCGACCAGGTTGGCCAGGCCCTGGCCGATCAGTTCCTGGTTCGGGTCGATCTTCTGCTTGGTCTTGGCGGCGATGGCCTTGGCGATGGAGATCGCCTCCATGAAACCCACCAGGGAGATGACCAGCGCGGTCGAGAACAGCCCCACCAGGCCCTCCCAGGTGAGCTTCGGCAGGGCGAAGGCCGGCAGGCCCTCGGGCACCCGGCCGACCACCTCGCCGCCGCCGGCCAGGGAGAGCTCCTCACCCTTGACCCGCTTGATCCGCCAGCGATGCCCGTCGGAGGCGGTGCCGGGCGGCCGCCGGCCCTCGGAGTAGAGGATGTCGGGCTCGCCGCCGGTCCCCGGCACCCGCTCGAAGACCATGCTGCGGATCGCCCGGTTGCGGCCCCGGTTCTCCCGTTGCCGGTCGGCCACCTGGAGCTTCAGCAGGTCGATTTCATGGTTGAGGGTCACCGCCTCGTGGTTCAGGTCGCCCTTTTCCCTCTCGACCCGCTTGAGCTCGGCGGCCTTGGCCGAGATCTCGTTCTCGAACTCGGCGATGCGCGCCTCCGCCCGGGCGTATTCGCCGAACAGCACCTGGGCCTCGGGATCGGCCACGGCGGCGATGGGCAGCTTGGCGTTCCGCTCGAAGCCGATCTGCCAGCTCACCAGGGTGGTGAGGGCCACCGCCACGAGCACGCCCGGCACCTTGGGGGTCCACCGGCGCATGGCCCAGATGATGGCCATGGCGGCCACCCCCATGGCCAGCGACGGCAGGTGGGTGTCGCCCACCTGCTGGACGACGCCCCAGAGGTCCATGACGAAATGCTCGGAGCGCCCCATGGGCACGCCGATGATCTTGTTCACCTGGGAGAGGCCGATGATCAGGGCCGCCGCGTTGGTGAAGCCGACGATCACCGGGTGGGACAGGAAATTCACCACCACGCCGAGCTTGAAGACACCCAGCGCCAGCTGGATGACGCCGACGGAGAAGGCCAGCAGGATCGCCAGGGCGATGAACGAGTCGGAGCCGGCGGGGGCGAAGGCGGCCAGGGAGGAGGCCGTCAGCAGCGAGACCACGGCCACCGGGCCCGTGCCGAGCTGGTTCGAGGACCCCCAGAGGGAGGCGACCATGACCGGCAGGAAGGCCGCGTAGAGCCCGTAGTAGGCCGGCATGCCGGCCAGCTGGGCGTAGGCCATGGACTGGGGCACCAGCACCAGGGCCACGGTGAGGCCGGCGATGAAGTCGGCGCGCAGGGTCTGTCCGCCGTAGGGCAGCCAGCGCAGGAAGGGCAGGAAGCGGACGAGGATGGTTGGCAGCTGCATGGGGACGGCCCCGTTCCGGCAAGACCCCTGGGGCCCCATGGAAAACCTGCGATTCTAGCGGCCCCTTATACTCCCGGCGGAAAAGCTTTCTTCTACCCCCATTACCGGAAACCATCCATGGGCCACCGACTTTCCCGCATCGTCACCCGCACCGGCGACGCCGGCACCACCGGCCTCGGCGACGGCAGCCGCGTCGGCAAGGATTCCGCGCGCATCGCCGCGCTGGGCGACGTGGACGAGCTGAACTCCCTGCTCGGGGTACTGCTCTGCGAGCCGCTGCCGGCCTCCGCCCGGGACCTGCTGCTGGGCATCCAGCACGACCTCTTCGACCTGGGCGGGGAACTCTCGGTCCCCGGCGGCGCCTTCCTCGCGGAGCGCCAGCCGGCGCGCCTGGAGGCGGCCGTGGAGGAGATGAACGCCGGACTCTCGCCCCTGAAGGAGTTCATCCTGCCGGGCGGCACCCGGGCCGCCTCCCTCGCCCACCTGGCGCGCACGGTGTGTCGCCGGGCCGAGCGGGCGGTGGTCACCCTGGGCGCCGCGGAGCCGGTTTCCGACGCCGCCCGGCAATACCTGAACCGCCTGTCCGACCTGCTGTTCGTCCTGGGCCGCTGGCTGAACAAGGCCGAGGGCGGCGGCGACGTGCTCTGGCACAAGGGCAGGAACGCCTAGATGCCCCCCCACCCCCTCCCCCCCGCCCCGGGGCGGGGGCAGGCTTCGCCTTCCCCCGTTCGGGCATGATGGCCCGCCCCTCCCGACCTCCCCTCGCGGGGAGGAGATCGTTTGCTCGCTGCGCTCGACGGTCACGGGGAGCGGCTTGGGCGGCGCCGGAGCGGGTTGCGCCTCCGGCGCCGGCCTGTCTGCCTTGGCCCGGATGGCGTCGGGGGGGCGCGGATGCCTCCCCGGCGGCTCCCCGGTGCGCCGGGCAGCCCCCACCGGCCGGGTTAAGGCTGTCTTAATCTCCCCCGCCGACCATCCGCTCCCGTGAAGCGCTTGCTCCCCGCCCCCTTCCTGCTGGCCGCCTGGCTGGCCGCCGTCGCGGCCGAAACGGACGACCTGGTCCGCCTCTCCCCGGAGCAGGTGAAGTCCATGGCCATCGCGGTGGCCCCGCTGTCGAGTTTCCAGGCCACCGCGGCGCGGCGGCTGCCGGCCCAGGCGGTGGTGCCGCCGGCCCGGATGGAAGTGGTCTCGGCCCCCCTGCCCGGCCTGGTGACGGCGGTGCGGGTGGCCTACGGCGAGCCCGTGAAGAAGGGGCAGGTCCTGGCCCGGCTCCAGGGCCAGCCCATGGCGGAACTGCAACGGGACGCGCTGCAGGCCCGCTCCCAGGCCAAGGTCGCCGACGAGGCCCTGAAGCGGGACGAGGCCCTCTTCGCCGACGGCATCATCTCCCAGGCGCGGCTGTCGGCCACCCGGGCGGCCAGGGAACAGGCCGCCGCCCTGCTGGCCGAGAAGCGCGCCTCCCTGGCCCTGGCCGGACTGCCGGAACCGGCGGCCGACGGCGGCCGCCTCACCGGCGCCACCGAGGTGCGCGCACCCTTCGACGGTGTCGTGCTGGAGGCCCCGGTGCAGGCGGGCCAGCGGGTCGACGGCACCGCGCCCCTGTTCAAGCTCGGGCGCATCTCGCCCCTGTGGCTGGAGATCCAGGCCACGCCGGCCCAGGCGGCGGGCCTCGCGGCCGGCGATGCGGTCAGCGTTACGGGCTGTCCCCGGCCCGGGCGCCTGACCCTGGTGGCGCCCCAGTTGAACGCCGCCAGCCAGTCGCTGCTGCTGCGCGCCGAGATCGAGCCCGCGGCGGGCTGCCTGCACCCCTTCCAGTACGTCCAGGCCCAGGTGGTCCCGGGCACGCGGGGGGCCGATGGCCGGGAAGGCGCCGCCTGGTCGCTGCCGGTCGGCGCGCTGGCCCGCCACAAGGGCCAGTCCTGGGTGTTCGCCGAGGCGCCGGGCGGCTTCCGTCCGGTCGCCGTGCGCATCCTCGAGGAAAGCGAGCGCTCCGTGCTGGTGAGCGCCCCGCTGGCGCCGGAGACCCCGGTGGCGATCCGCGGCACCGCGACCCTGAAGGCGGCCTGGCTGGGCCTGGGCGCCGGCCAGTAGCGCCGGGGACCGCCGCGTGCTCGACCGCCTGATCCAGTTCGCCCTGCGCCAGCGCCTGCTGGTCCTGGTGGCCACGGCGGTGCTGGTGGGCGCCGGGACCTGGGCCTTCCGGGAACTGCCCATCGACGCCTTTCCGGACGTCTCCTCCACCCAGGTGAAGATCATCCTGAAGGCGCCGGGCATGACGCCCGAGGAGGTGGAGGCGCGCATCGTCACGCCGATCGAGCTGGAGCTGCTGGGCATACCCGGCAAGCGGATGCTGCGCTCCGTGTCCAAGTACGCGATCGCCGACGTGACCCTGGATTTCGAGGACGGCACCGACATCTACTGGGCCCGCCAGCAGGTCGGCGAGCGCCTCGCGGGCGTCATGAAGGACCTGCCCGACGGCGTGGACGGCGGCATGGCCCCCATCACCACCCCCCTGGGCGAGATGCTGATGTTCACCATCGAGGGCCCCCTCAGCCTGGAGGAGAAGCGCACCCTGCTCGACTGGACCATCCGGCCCCGGCTGCGCACCCTGCCCGGCGTGGCCGACGTGAACAGCCTGGGAGGCCAGGTGCGCAGCTTCGAGGTGGCGCCCGTGCTCACCGCCCTGCGTGCCCGGGGCCTCCAGCTCTCCGACCTGCGCCGGGCCCTGGAGGCCAACAACCGCAACGACGGCGCGGGGCGCATCTCCGAGGGGGAGGAGACGCTGCTGGTTCGGGTGGAGGGCTCCGCCCGGGGGGTCGAGGACCTGCGGGCCATCGTCGTCCAGGCCCGGGACGGGCAGGTGACCCGCCTCGGCGACGTGGCGACGGTGCGCATCGGCAGCCTGACCCGCTATGGCTTCGTGACCCAGGACGGGCGCGGCGAGGCCGTCGAAGGGCTCGTCCTGGGCCTGCGCGGCGCCAACGCCCGGCAGGTGGTGGAAGGCGTCCGGGAGAAGCTGGCGGAGATCGGCCGCACGCTGCCCGAGGGCGTATCGACGCGCATCTTCTACGACCGGGGCGAACTGGTGGACCGGGCGGTCGGCACGGTGGCCAAGGCCCTGGTCGAGGCGATCGCCCTGGTGCTCGTCCTGCTGCTCGCCTTCCTCGGCAACCTGCGCGCGGCCCTGGCCGTCGCCTGCGTGCTGCCCCTGGCCGCGCTGGCCACCTTCCTGGCCATGCGCATCGCGGGCATGTCGGCCAACCTGATGAGCCTGGGGGGCCTCGCCATCGCCATCGGCATGCTGGTGGACGCGGCCGTCGTGGTGGTGGAGAACGTGGAGAGCCGCCTCGCCCAGCCCGGCGAGGACAAGCTGCCGCTGCTGCACCGGATCTACCGGGCGGCGCGCGAGGTGGCGGCGCCCGTCGTCTCCGGGATGGCCATCATCGTCATCGTGTTCCTGCCGCTGCTCACCCTGCAGGGCCTGGAAGGCAAGCTCTTCGTCCCCGTGGCCCTGACCATCGTCTTCGCCCTCTCGGCCTCCCTGCTGCTCTCCCTGACCGTGATCCCGGTCCTCGCCTCCTGGCTGATCAGGCCCTCCGCCCACGCCCGGGAGCCCTGGCTGCCGCGCCGGGCAGGCGCCCTCTACGCGCCGCTCCTCGCCTGGTCCCTGGCCCATGGCCGCCGGGTGATGGCCGCCGCGCTGCTCCTGCTGGCGGCCACGGGAGCCGCCTTCACGCTGCTCGGCAAGACCTTCATGCCGGTGATGGACGAGGGCGACATCCTGATGCAGCTGGCCAAGCTCCCGTCCATCGGCATCGAGCAGAGCGCCGCCATCGACCTGGCGGTCCAGAAGGCGCTGCTGGAGCGGGTGCCGGAGGTCCGCAACATCGTGGCCCGGACGGGCTCCGACGAACTGGGCCTCGATCCCATGGGGCTCAACGAGACGGACACCTTCCTGGTGCTGGCGCCGCGGAGCGAATGGCGCCGGCCGGACAAGGAATGGCTGACCGGCGAGATCCGCCGGGTGATGGCCGATTTCGCCGGCATGGACGTGGCGTTCACCCAGCCCATCGAGATGCGGGTGTCGGAGATGCTGACCGGCACCCGCGGCGACCTGGCGGTGAAGGTCTTCGGGCCCGACCTGGCCGCCCTCAACGACCTGGCCGAGCGCATCGCCGCCCTGCTCAAGTCGGTCCCGGGCGCCCAGGACGTGCTGACGGTCAAGAACGAGGGCGTCCAGTACTACACGGTGGAGGTGGACCGCCTGGCGGCGGGCCGCTTCGGCTTTTCCGTCGAGGAGGTGGCCGCCGCCCTGCGCACCCAGCTCGAGGGGATGCCGGCGGGCCTCGTGCTGGAAGGGGTGCGGCGCACGCCCCTCGTGCTGAAGGGCGGCGACGACATGCGGCGCTCGACGACCCTGTTCGCCGGCATGCAGCTGGCCCTTCCCGGCGGCGGCGGTTCCGTGCCCCTGTCGGCCCTGGCCAGCCTGAAACGGGTCGCCGGGCCGGTGAAGGTGGACCACCAGGATGCCGCCCGCATGGCCGTGGTCCAGGCCAACGTCGCCGGCCGCGACCTGGTGGGCTTCGTCGAGGAATCGATCCGGCGCGTCGATGCGGAACTGAAGCTGCCCGCCGGCTACCGCCTCGCCTGGGGCGGCCAGTTCGAGAACCAGCAGCGGGCGGCGAAGCGCCTGGCCCTGGTGGTCCCCGTCGCCCTGGCCCTGATCTTCCAGATCCTCTTCACCACCTTCGGCTCCGTGCGCCAGGCGGCGCTGGTCTTCGTGAACATCCCCTTCGCGCTGGTGGGGGGCGTCTTCGCCCTGCTCGCCACGGGAGAGTACCTGTCGGTGCCCGCCTCCGTCGGCTTCATCGCCCTGCTCGGCATCGCGGTCCTCAACGGCCTCGTGATGATCGTCCATTTCAACCAGCTCCACGCCCAGGGCCTGCCCGTGGACCGGGTGGTCGTCGAAGGCGCCCGGCGGCGCCTGCGCCCGGTGCTGATGACGGCCTCCATCACCGCCTTCGGCCTGGTCCCGCTCCTCTTCGCCAGCGGCCCCGGGTCGGAGATCCAGCGGCCGCTGGCCATCGTCGTCATCGGCGGGCTGGTGACCTCGACCCTCCTGACCCTGGTCGTGCTGCCGCTGCTCTACCGTCGCTGGGGGGTCCCCCGGCCATGAACATGCCCAGGAGGCCGCCATGAAGCGCCGCGACGCGCTGCTGAAGATCGTCCTGCCGGTGGCCCTCGAGGAGGCCCTGGTGGACCACCTGCTGCAGCACCCGGAGTGGGTCGGCCCCTTCCTCACCCGGCGCGGCGAGGGCCACGGCGCCCCGGAGCGCATCGCCAGCGCCGCCGAACAGGTGCGCGGGCGGGCCGAACTCGTGGAAGTGGAGATCCTGATGGCGATGGACCACGTGCCGCACCTGGTGGCCCACCTGCGCGAGGACCTGGGCAATGCCGACATCGTCTGGTGGGTCACCGCGGTGGCCGACGGCGGAGCCTTCCGGTGAGGCGCGCCCTGGCCCTGCTCGCCTGCCTGCCGGCCCTGGCCTGGCCGGGGCAGCAAGGGACGACCGCGGCGGCCGACCTGCCGCCGGACCCGGCCGTCCAGAAGGCCCTGCACGCGCATCCGGCCGTCCGCGCGGCGGAAGCGGCCCTGCGGGTGGAGGAGGCCCAGCGCGACCGGCTGGCGGCCGGGCCCCACGAACTCACCGTGCGCCTGGCCGGCGCCCGGCGCCGGGACGCTTCCCTCGACCGGCGGATGAGCGAGACCGAGGTCGCCCTGGAACGGGCCCTGCGGCTGCCGGGCAAGGCCACCCGCGACGCCGAGATCGGCGAAGCCGGACTGGCGGCGGCGCGTTCCGCCCTGGGGGATGCCCTGCACGAAACGGCCCGGCTCCTGCTCAAGACCTGGTTCGACTGGCTGCGCGAGGACACGGCGGCGCGGGAATGGCGGACCCAGGCGGGCCTGCTCGGGCGGCAGGCCGACATCGCCGACCGCCGGGTGGCCCTGGGGGACGCGGCGCGCCTGGAATCCCTCCTCGCCGGCGCGCAGCGGGCGCAGGCCGAGGCGGGCGCCGCCCAGGCGGCGCACCGGGCGTCGTCCGCGGCGCTGGAATTCTCCCGTCATTTCCCCGGCATCCCCCTTCCCGAGGTGCCGACGCTTGCCGTCCCGCGCCCCGTGGAGGGTTCCATCGACGCCTGGCGGGAGGGGATGCTGTCCCACAGCCACGAGCTGAAGATGGCGGAGGCCGCCTCCCGGCGCCAGCAGGCCCTGGCGCGCCGGGCCGACGCCGACCGGGTGCCCGACCCCACGGTGGGCCTGCGCTGGGGTTCCGAGCGGGATGGTGCCGAGAAGGTGTTGGGCATCCATCTCCTCATTCCCCTGCCCGGCGCCGCCCGGGAAGCCTCGGCCCGGGCGAGCCAGGCCGAGGTGGGCGCGGCCGCCGCCCGGGAAGCCCTGGTGCGGGCCCGGGTGGAGGCGGAGGCCCGCCAGGCCTGGCAGCGGGCCGGGGCGGCCTACGGCCACTGGCAGCGGATGGCGGAGGTGGCGGCCCGGATGGAGGACAACGCCACCCTTCTGGAGAAGGCGTGGCGCCTCGGCGAGGGCCAGATCGGCGACCTGCTCACCGCCCGGCGGCAGGCCCTGGAGGCAAGGCTGGGCGCCCGCCAGGCCCAGCTGGACGCCAGCGAGGCCCGTTACAGGCTCCTGCTCGACACCCATCAACTCTGGCCCCTGGACGCGGACGACGACCATGATGCCCACTGATCCTGAAGCCCTCGCCACGGAGACGCAGAGACCCGGGAAACATCGGGCCACGATCCCCCAAAGGGGCCACGCTTGCATCCCTGCCTCTCCGTGACCGTCCTTCGTTCCCTCTTTGTCCCCTGTGTCCCCTGCGTTGAATCGATTCTTCCGGGTTGATCCACGACGCCTGTTCGCCGGGCGCTTCCGTCTGGCCGGGGTCGTGCTCGTCGCCTTCCTCGCCCTGAACACGGCCACGCGCCTGGGGCTGCTGGCCTTCAACGAGGAGGCGGCCCTCTGGTCGCCCGCCTACCTCGTCCCGATCCTGGGCATCGGCCTGCTCTTCGACCTGGCCGCGGCCTGCTGGTGGCTGCCGCCCTTCGCCCTGCTCGCCGCGCTGTGGCCGGACCGGCCGCACGGCGGACGCCGCCTGCGCATCGTCGCCACCGTCCTCGTGGCCACCGCCTTCGCGGTGCTCGTCTTCGTGGCGGCCTCGGAGTTCGTGTTCTGGAACGAGTTCGCCTCCCGCTTCAACTTCATCGCGGTGGACTACCTGATCTACACGCGGGAGGTGATCGGCAACATCCGCGAGTCCTACGACCTGCGGCCCGCCCTGGCGGCCATCGCCGCCTTGACCGCCGTGATGACGGCCCTCGCCTGGCGCCCCCTGGGCCGGGCGGCGCGCCCGGCCGGCATGGGCTGGCGCGGCCGCCTCGGCCGGCTGGCGATCTTCCTGCTGCTGCCGGCCGCCTCCTTCGTCGCCGTCGAGGCCCGCTTCAAGGAATTCACGAAACAGGCCCAGGCGGTGCAGCTGGCCGGCAACGGCCACTGGGAGTTCTGGCACGCCTTCCGCCATAACGAGATCGACTACGAGCAGTTCTACCGCACCGAGCCGCTGGAGAAGGCCTATCGCGTGCTGCGCGCCGAATTCGAGCATATCGGGCCGATTCCGTTCACCGCGGGCGCGCGGCTCCCCATCGAACGGGAAGTGGTCCGCCAGGGGCCGGAGCGGCGGATGAACGTCGTCCTGGTCTCGGTGGAGAGCCTGTCGGCCGAATTCCTGGGGGCCTTCGGCAACAAGGCGGGGCTCACCCCCAACCTGGACCGGCTGGCGGCGGAGGGAACGCTGTTCACCCGCCTCTACGCCACCGGCACGCGCACCGTCCGCGGGCTGGAAGCCCTGACCCTGTCGATCCCGCCGACCCCGGGCCATTCCATCGTCAAGCGCCCGGACAACGACCGCCTGCACACCCTGGGGGAGATCTTCGAGGAACGCGGCTACGAGTCCCTCTACCTGTACGGCGGCTACGGCTACTTCGACAACATGGAAGCCTTCTTCGGCGGCAACGGCTACACCGTCATCGACCGCACGCACATTCCGAAGGAGGCG
>JAEUNJ010000022.1 GCA_016791145.1 Rhodocyclaceae bacterium
CGGCACCCCCCATTCCATGATCCTGTGGGGTCCCCCCGGGGTCGGCAAGACCACCCTCGCCCGCCTGATGGCGGACGCCTTCGACGCCGAATTCATCGCGTTGTCGGCCGTGTTCTCGGGGGTCAAGGACATCCGCGCCGCCGTGGAACAGGCGGAACGTGTACTGGCCCAGAGCGGCCGGCGGACCATACTCTTCGTAGACGAGGTGCATCGGTTCAACAAGGCTCAGCAGGACGCCTTCCTCCCCTACGTCGAGCGGGGAACCGTCACGTTCATCGGCGCAACCACGGAGAATCCTTCCTTCGAGGTCAATTCGGCCCTGCTTTCCAGGGCGGCGGTGTATGTGCTGAGAAGCCTGACCGCGGAGGAATTGGGTGAACTCCTCGAGCGGGCACGGCAGAGGGCATTCCCCGACCTGGCCTTCGACGCGGAGGCGCGGGAACGGGTCCTCGGTTACGCGGACGGCGATGCCCGGCGCCTCCTGAACGTGCTTGAAACCCTGAAAACGGCAGCCGGTGCCGCCGGAACGAAGCGCCTGGACGCGGCATTCCTGGAATCCGCGCTGGCCAGCGACCTGCGCCGGTTCGACAAGGGTGGCGATGCCTTCTACGACCAGATCTCGGCCCTGCACAAGTCGGTGCGGGGTTCGGATCCTGACGCGTCCCTTTATTGGCTGGTGCGCATGCTCGACGGAGGTGCGGATCCCCTTTACATGGGTCGTCGCCTGGTGCGCATGGCCATCGAGGACATCGGGCTCGCCGATCCCCGCGCCCTGGAGGTGGCGCTGGAAGCCTGCGCCACCTATGAGCGCCTGGGCAGTCCGGAAGGCGAACTGGCGCTGGCCAACGCCACCCTGTACCTGGCCGTGGCACCGAAATCGAACGCCGCATACCTCGCCTATAATGCAGCCCGCGCTTTCGTGGCCAGGGATGCCTCAAGGCCGGTGCCCGAGCACCTGCGCAATGCGCCCACGAAACTCATGAAGGATCTGGGCTTCGGCCGCGAATACCGTTACGCGCACGACGAGCCCGAAGCCTACGCGGCCGACGAGCACTACTTCCCGGACGGCATGGCACCCCAGCGCTGGTACCGGCCCGTGCCGCGCGGCCTGGAACAGAAGATCGCCGAGAAACTGGCCCACCTGCGCGAACTGGATCGCAAGGCCCGGAAAGGCTGAGTTTCCTGCCGCCCATTCCACCTATTCACCTTAGGCATTGATCATGCTGGACATCCAACTCCTCCGCAGCAACATCGCCTTCGTCGCCGACCGGCTCGCCGCGCGCGGCATTTCCCTCGACACCTCCGCCTTCGAGACCCTCGAAGCCGAGCGCAAGGCGCTCCAGACCCGCACCCAGGAATTGCAGGCCCAGCGCAACAGCCTGTCCAAGCAGATCGGCATGCTGAAGGGGAAGGGGGAGGATGCGTCGACGGTGATGGCCCAGGTGGCGGCGATCAAGGCCGAACTCGAGGCCGCGGAGGAACGCCTGCCGGCCCTGCTCGCGCAGGTGGAGGGCCTGGTGGCCACCATTCCAAATCTGCCCCACGAGAGCGTGCCGGTAGGGCGCGACGAGACGGGAAACCTGGAGGTTCTGCGCTGGGGGACGCCGCGTACCTTCGACTTTCCGGTGCGCGACCACGTGGACGTGGGCGCCGGCCTGGGACTCGACTTCGAGACGGCCACGAAGATCTCCGGGTCCCGATTCACGCTGCTCAAGGGCTCGATGGCCCGCCTGCACCGGGCCATCGCCCAGTTCATGCTGGATGTGCATACGACCGAGAACGGCTACACCGAAATCTATGCGCCCTACCTGGTCAATCCGGAAAGCATGTTCGGCACGGGGCAATTGCCAAAGTTCGAGGAGGACCTGTTCCAGGTTCCCCGGGCCGACGGAACGAAGCTCTACCTGATCCCGACGGCGGAGGTGCCGGTGACCAACATGGTCCGGGGCGAAATCCTGGATCCGGCATCCCTTCCCCTCAGGTTCGCCTGCCACACGCCCTGTTTCCGCTCCGAGGCGGGGAGCTACGGAAAAGACACCCGGGGCATGATCCGGCAGCACCAGTTCGACAAGGTGGAGCTCGTGCAGATCGTCCGTCCGGAGGATTCCTGGCAGGCGCTCGAGGAACTGACGGGCCACGCGGAGGGTATCCTGCGGCGCCTGGAACTCCCGTACAGGAAAGTCGCGCTGTGCACCGGCGACATGGGATTCTCGGCCGCCAAGACCTACGACCTGGAGGTATGGCTGCCGGCCCAGGACACCTACCGGGAGATTTCCTCCTGCTCCAACTTCGAGGCGTTCCAGGCCCGGCGCATGCAAGCCCGTTTCCGCAACGAGAAGAACAAGCCCGAGGCCGTCCATACACTGAACGGATCGGGGCTGGCCGTCGGGCGGACCCTGGTCGCCATCCTGGAGAATTTCCAGAACGCGGACGGCAGCGTGACTATCCCGGGAGCGTTGCGGCCCTACCTGGGCGGATTGGAGATGTTGCAGCCCGCCTGACGGCGGCCGCCCGTCCGGCCCGATGGCCGGGGGCGGACGGCAATGCTAGAATCCGCGCCTCCGGAAGGGTACCGAAGCGGTCATAACGGCGCCGACTCGAAATCGGATGGTTCGCGAAAGCGGGCACGTGGGTTCGAATCCCACCCCTTCCGCCAGAT
>JAEUNJ010000055.1 GCA_016791145.1 Rhodocyclaceae bacterium
TTCGGACGTCAAAGCCGTCCGCGCCATGCTGCCCAACGCCTAAGGAGAAGCCACCATGCCACGAGTCAAACGCGGTGTAACGGCGCGCGCGCGCCACAAGAAGGTCCTCGACGCAGCCAAGGGCTACCGGGGCCGTCGCAAGAACGTATACCGCATCGCCAAAGAGGCGGTGATGAAGGCCGGCCAGTACCAGTACCGGGACCGCCGCCAGCGCAAGCGCCAGTTCCGCTCCCTGTGGATCGCCCGTATCAACGCGGCCGCCCGGGAGCTCGGCATGAAGTACAGCACGCTGATGGACGGCCTGAAGAAGGCTTCCATCGAGGTGGACCGCAAGGTCCTCGCCGACCTGGCCGTCTTCGACAAGGCCGCCTTCGCCCAACTGGCGAACCAGGCCAAGGCCCAACTCGGCGCTTGATTCACCGCTAGCGAAAAGAGGGGAGGCCCTGGGCCTCCCTTTTTCACGTCCCATGGAACAACTGGATACCCTGGTCCAAAGTGCCGCCGCCGATTTCGCCGCCGTATCCGAGCCGGCGAAGCTGGAGGAGGCCAAGGCCCGCTATTTGGGCAAGGAAGGCTCCCTGACGGCCCTGCTGAAGGGCCTGGGCAAGCTGCCGGCGGAGGAACGCAAGGCGGCCGGGGTGGCCATCAATGCGGCCAAGGAAAAGGTCGAAGGGGCCCTGCAGGCCCGCCGCGAGGCCCTGCGCGAGTCGGCCCTGGAGGCCCAACTGGCCGCCGAGGCCCTCGACGTGACCCTGCCCGGCCGCGGGCGCGGCCTGGGGGGACTGCATCCGGTCACGCGGAGCCTGGAGCGCATTGAGCAGCTCTTCCGCTCGATCGGCTTCGAAGTGGCGGACGGCCCCGAGATCGAGACCGACTGGCACAACTTCACGGCCCTGAACACGCCGGAGAAGCATCCCGCCCGGTCCATGCACGACACGTTCTACCTGCTCTCCGACGACGGGCGGGTCCGGGAGGACGTGCTGCTGCGCACCCACACCAGCCCGGTGCAGATCCGCGCCATGCTGGCCCACGTGGAGAAGTACAAGCATCTCGATCCGATGCCCGAGATCCGGGTGATCTGCCCCGGGCGCGTCTATCGCGTCGATTCGGATGCCACCCACTCGCCGATGTTCCACCAGGTCGAAGGGCTCTGGGTCGGGGAGGGGGTCAGTTTCGCCGACCTGAAGGGCGTCGTCGCCGACTTCCTGCGCCGCTTCTTCGAGTCGGATGACATGAAGGTGCGCTTCCGGCCGTCCTTCTTCCCGTTCACGGAACCCTCCGCCGAGATCGACGTGGCCTTCCAGAGCGGCCCCCTGGAGGGGCGCTGGCTGGAGATCGCCGGTTGCGGCATGGTTCATCCCAACGTGTTGCGCTTCGGCGGCATCGACCCGGAGCGCTACACCGGTTTCGCCTTCGGCATGGGGCCCGACCGCCTGACGATGCTGCGCTACGGCATCGGCGACCTGCGGCTCTTCTTCGACGGCGACCTGCGTTTCCTGTCGCAATTCAAATAGCATGCAATTTCCAGAATCCTGGCTGCGCAGCCTCGTCGATCCGCCCCTGTCGACGGTCGATCTCTGCCACCTGCTCACCATGGCGGGCCTGGAGGTGGAGGAGATGGCGCCCGTGGCGCCGCCCTTCAGCCAGGTGGTGGTCGGCCACATCCTCTCCGCCGAGAAGCACCCCGACGCGGACCGCCTGAAGCTGTGCTCCGTGGATACCGGCGAGCACGGCGTGCTGCAGATCGTCTGCGGCGCGCCCAACGCCGCGGCCGGCATGAAGGTGCCCTGCGCGCTGGTCGGCGCCCGCCTGCCCGACCTGGAGATCCGCCGCGCCAAGGTCCGCGGCATCGAGAGTTCCGGCATGCTGTGCTCGGCCCGGGAACTGGGCCTCTCCCAGGACCACTCCGGCCTGCTGGACCTGCCGGCCGACACCCCCGTCGGCGCCGACGTTCGCCAGGTGATGGGTCTCGACGACCATCTGATCACGCTGAAGCTCACCCCCAACCGGGCGGATTGCCTGTCGCTGACGGGCATCGCCCGGGAGGTGGCGGCACTGACGGGCGCGCCGCTCACGCTGCCGGAAGTCGCGCCGGTGCCGCCGGTCCACGACGAGACCCGCGGCGTCGTCCTCGACGCGCCCGGGCATTGCCCGCGTTACTGCGGCCGCATCGTCCGCGACGTGAATGCGGCGGCGCCTTCGCCGGCCTGGATGAGGCAGCGACTGGAGCGGGCCGGCGTGCGGTCCATCTCCGCCCTGGTGGACGTGACCAATTACGTGATGCTGGAACTCGGCCAGCCCCTGCATGCCTTCGACGACGCCCGCCTCACGGGGGCCATCCACGTCCGGCTGCCGGAACCCGGCGAGAAGCTCCTGCTCCTGAACGAGCAGACGGTGGAACCCGCGGCGGACACCGCCCTGATCGCCGACGAGGCGCGGGCGCTGGCCATGGCGGGCATCATGGGCGGCGAAGAGTCCGGCATCACGCTGGAGACCCGGGACCTGTTCCTGGAAAGCGCCTTCTTCAGCCCCGAGTCCATCGCGGGGAAGGCGCGGGCCCTGGGCTTTTCCTCCGATGCCTCCTACCGCTACGAGCGGGGCGTCGATTTCATGCTCCAGCGGCGCGCGATCGAACGCGCAACCCGGTTGATCCTGGATATCTGCGGCGGGCGTCCCGGTCCCGTGGTGGAGACCGTCGCGGAGGACTGCCTGCCGAGGCGGGCCCCCGTGCGATTGCGGGCGGCGCGTGCCGCCCGGGTGATCGGCATCCCGATCACCGGTGCCCAGATCGGCCAGCTCATCGAAGGCATGGGCTTCCCCTTCGCCCTGGAAGGGCAGGGGGAGGCAGCGGTATTCACGGTGACGCCGCCCTCGTGGCGTTTCGACATCGCCATCGAGGAAGACCTGATCGAGGAGCTGGCGCGGCTCCACGGCTACGACAACATCCCCGCCCGGGCGCCCAGGGCGCCGCTGGTGATGATGCCGCAGGCCGAAGCCAAGCGCGGCCCGATGGCCCTGCGCCGCGCCGTGGCGGCCCGCGACTACCACGAGGTGGTGAACTTCAGCTTCGTCGAGGCCGCCTGGGAGGCGGACTTCTGCGGCAACATCGCCCCCATCACCCTGGCCAACCCCATCGCCAGCCAGATGGCGGTCATGCGGACCTCGCTGATCGGGGGGCTGGTGGGCAATCTCGCCTTCAACCGCAAGCGCCAGACGGAGCGGGTGCGGGTCTTCGAGATCGGCCGGGCCTTCCGCAAGAGTACCGGGGACGGCCCGGTCCCCGGCTTCGACCAGCCCCTGCTGCTGGCGGGTCTTTGTGCCGGACCCGCGTCCCCCGAACAATGGGGGCTGCCGGCACGGACGGTGGATTTCTTCGACGCCAAGGGCGACGTGGAGGCCCTGTTTCCCCCCGGCGCCCTGCGCTTCACCAAGACGGCCCATCCGGCACTGCATCCGGGCCGCGCGGCGGCCATCCTATTGGACGGGCGCCACGTCGGCGCCATCGGCGAGCTGCATCCCCGCTGGGCGCAGAAATACGAGCTGGGCGGCGCCCCGGTGGTCTTCGAACTGGACCTGGCGGACGTGTTGGCCACGCCCATGCCGGAATTCCAGGAAGTGTCCCGCTACCCGGCCGTGGTCCGGGATATCGCCCTGGTGGTCCCCCAGGCGGTCCCCGTGCGGGCCCTGCTGGACGCCCTGGAATCGGGGGCGCCGGCCATCGTCAAGGCCGTGCAGCTCTTCGATCTGTACCAGGGAAAGGGCCTTGAGCCGGGGCAAAAAAGTCTTGCCTTCCGGGTAGTTATGCAAGATACTTCGCGAACGCTCGAAGACCGCGAGGTGGAGGCGGCGGTGCAGTCCCTGGTAGAGGCTGCCCGCCGGGAGTTCGGGGCAAGCCTGCGCGGCTGACCCGGCGTAGCGAGAGAATTCCGAGAAGAATCTGGAGCCGTCATGACGCTGACCAAGGCGGAGCTTGCCGACCTGTTGTTCGAAAAAGTGGGCCTCAACAAGCGCGAGGCCAAAGACATGGTGGAGGCGTTCTTCGAGGAGATCCGCAATTCCCTCGAAGCGGGAGACAGCGTGAAACTCTCGGGCTTCGGCAATTTCCAGCTCCGCGACAAACCCCAGCGTCCCGGCCGGAATCCGAAGACCGGCGAGGAGATTCCCATCACCGCGCGCCGGGTCGTGACCTTCCATGCGAGCCAGAAGCTGAAGACCGCCGTAGACGACCTGCGGCGTACCCGTCCGGCGGCTGCCCAGCCCTGATCCGGCCGTTCACCAGGGTGGCTGAATGAAGACGGATACCCGCGACGAACTGCCGCCGATCCCGGCGAAGCGCTACTTCACCATAGGCGAGGTCAGCGATCTCTGCGGCGTGAAGCCCCACGTGCTGCGCTACTGGGAGCAGGAATTCACCCAATTGAAGCCGGTCAAGCGGCGCGGCAACCGGCGCTACTACCAGCATCACGAGGTGCTGCTGGTGCGGCGCATCCGGGAACTCCTCTATCAGGAGGGCTTCACCATCAGCGGCGCCCGCAACCGCCTCGACGAATACCTGGCGAAGGGCGACGCGCGCGATGCCCTCCCGGCGCCTCCGCCGCCGGTCCTGAGCCTGCGGGCCGAGTTGGCCGGAATCATCGATTTGCTGCGCGCCTGAAGGATTCCGGCGGCGCTTTTCGGTTATAATTTTCGGCTGTCGGGGCGTAGCGCAGCCTGGTAGCGCACTTGCATGGGGTGCAAGGGGTCGCGAGTTCGAATCCCGCCGCCCCGACCAGCAATATCAAGGGCTTGGATCGAAAGATCCAAGCCCTTTTCCATTGGGCGGAACGATGCGCCCCGGGGCTTGCCGGAATCCTCCCCGGTGGTATCCTCGGCGCCTGTCGCCCTGTCCATCCTTCGTCCGCCATGCCCTACCGACTCGACTGGGAGCCCCACGGCGTCTGCAAGAAGCTCTGGGGATTCGTGACCGCCGAGGAGTACCTGCAATCCATGCGGGATATCCACGGCGATCCCCGGTTCGACCGGATGCACTATGCGATCAACGACTTCCTGGCCGTCGAGGATTTCGACGTGGGAGACCGGACGATCGTCGACATGGCGGCCGCGAGCCTGGGCGCGAGGCACACGAATTCCCGGATCCGCGTGGCGCTGGTGACCCAGGACCCCCGCATCGTCTCCCTCGCCGCCCTGTTCGCGTCGCGGGACCTGCGCTCCTTTCCGACCCGGGTGTTCGCGACCCTTGCCGAGGCGCGCCAGTGGCTCGAGGCGCCGGATGACGAGGGCAGGCAAGGGCTGGGGCAGCCCGCGGCCGACTTGTGCCGGCGCTGCCGCCAGCCGGTGCCGGTGGATGACGAGGGCTTCTGCGCTCCCTGCCTGAAGGCGATGGAGCAGGCCTGCCTCTGAGCGCCGCGCCGCCGCGGCGTCAGCCGCGGCTCTGGATGTCCTCGACGAAGCCCTGCATGCCGGTGGTGATGCTGGCGGCATTGCCTTCGTCGGTGTCGATGTGCATGGCCAGGCGGTAGTTCGGGTTCACCCGCACGACCACGTCGCCGAAGATCAGTTCCCGGTCGCCCGCCACCTTGACCCGCACGACGTACTTGTCGCGCAGGCGGAAGCGCATGGCATCGTCCGGGGACATGTGGATGTGGCGCTGGGCGCAGATCACGCCGCGGGGAATGGCGGTGCTGCCCGCCGCTCCCTCCAGGATGACCCCGGGCGTGTTCGCCAGGTCGCCGGATTCGCGGATCGGGGCCTGGATGCCGAGCTTGAACTGCTCGGTCATGGCGATCTCCACCTGGGTCTCCTTGCGGGTCGGGCCCAGGACGCGGACATTGGCGATGCGGCCCTTGGGACCGACCAGGTCCACCTTCTCGGCGCAGGCGAACTGGCCCGGCTGGGAGAGGTCGTGCTCCGGGGTGAGCTGGTGGCCGGGTCCGAACAGCCGTTCCACGTCGGCCTGGCACAGATGGACGTGGTGGGCCGACACCTCGATGGGGATCGGCATGTCCTGCTTGTCGCGGATGGTCAGGGTGATCTGGTTGCGCTCCATGGCGCGCAGGGCCTCCCAGGCCACCAGGCGCTCGTCGTTGTTCTGGATGACGAGGATCCTGACCGGCGAATCGTCCGCCGAGATCACCGCATGGGAGGTGGCCTTGCCGAGGCTGCGGTTCTTCTCCTCGTCGAGCTTGATGCCCATGTAGGCGAGCCCCTGGCAGGCGAGGCTGCGCACCGTCGGGCTGGTTTCGCCGATCTCGCCGGTGAAGGCCAGCACGTCCACGCCGCCCATGGCGGCCACGTAGGCGCCGATGTTCTTGCGCACCTGGTAGCAGAAGGCGCGGTGCGCGAGGAGCGCCCGGTGGTGGCCGTCGTTGGCGGCTTCCTCGATCTCGTGGATGTCGCTCGAGATGCCCGAGATGCCCTTCAGGCCGCTTTCCGAATTGATCAGGCGGCTCAGGGCATCGGCCCCCAGGTGGTAATGCTCCATCAGGTGGATCATGACCGCGGGATCGACGTTGCCCGAGCGGCTGGACATGATGAGTCCCTCGGACGGCGTCATGCCCATGGAGGTATCCACCGAACGGCCGTGGTCGATGGCGCACAGGGAGGATCCGATCCCCAGGTGGCAGGAGATGATCTCCAGTTCCCCCAGGGGGCGCTTCACGATCTCCGCGGCCTTCAGGGAAACGAACCGGTGCGACGTGCCGTGGAAGCCGTAGCGGCGGATGCCCTCCTTCTTGTAGTAGTCGTAGGGCAGGCCGTAGAGGTAGGCGTAGGTGGGCAGCGTCTGGTGGAAGGCGGTGTCGAAGACGGCGACGTGGGGCGCGTCGGGAAACGCCTTCAGCGACTCCCGTATGCCTTCCAGGTTGATGGGGTTGTGCAGCGGCGCGAAGACCGACAGGGCCTCGATGTCGGCCATTACCTGGGGCGTGATCACCGCGGAACTGGAGAACTTGCTGCCGCCATGGACGACCCGGTGGCCCACTGCGATGACCTCGAAGGGCGTGAACAGGTGCTTGTCGCCCAGGGTCAGCATGGACTCGAACATCACGGGCAGGAAGTCCTTCAGCGGGAAGGGTGCCCGTTCCCGGAAGGTGGTGACGCCGTCCGCCGTCAGGGTGACCCGCGCGACCGTGCAGTCCCCGCAGTCGATGATCCCGTGGACGTCCTTGCCGGAATCCTCGGAATCGTAGACGCCAAAGCGGATCTGGGAGAGCCCGACGTTGAAGGCGAGGATCTTTCCGGGGACCCGGGTCTTCAGGCTCAGGGCATAGGGATCGCCGGACTTGGCCAGGGCCTGTTCGTGCATCTGGCGGCTGGTCAGGTCCACGGCCAGGGCCCGGGAGCGGTCGGCGAGCAGCTTGGAGAGGAAGGTGATCGCCTTCGGCGAGACCAGGATGCGGGCATTGAAGACGGATTGCGGGATCATCAGCACGAAGCAGCGATTCCCGGCGATCACGTCGGCCACGGTCCGGTCGCCGGTCAGCAGCGACATCTCGCCGAACACGTCGCCGGCCTCGAGCTTGTTGAGGGGAACCCGGCCACCCAGGCTGTCGGCCACCGAGATCTCCGCGTGGCCGCTGACCAGTACCCCGAAGAAGCTTCCCTCCTCGCCGCACTCGACGATGGCCTCGCTGCCCTCGAAGGTGCGCAGCTCGCTGGCGGCCACGATCTGGCCCACCTGCCCGGGGTCGAAGCCTTCGAACAGGGGGACGTGTTGCAGGAGGAAATCCTGGAGTTCAGCGGGGGTCATGGCAAGTTCTTTCGAGACGATGCGGGTCGCTTTCCGGCCCGCGGGCGAGCCGCTCCAAGCCTAGCACATTGCTGCGTTGCAGCAAAATCTGACCGACGGGCTCCCCACGGAGGCCTGGCGACCCGGACAAGGGCCCATCCCCCGGAGTTTCCGGTTCTTGTCCGGATCGGCCGGGGGGCGAGCGCCAGGAACAGGCCGCTTCATGTTTCCGCGATGATCCCCGCGATGCCGAGGGGCGGCCGTTGCCGCCGGAGCCCTCCGCGTCGCCCTCCTGGCGCCACGCTCACTCGATCACCAGCCGGGGCAGCCAGTGGGATGCTTCGTTGGCCTCCTGCAGATGGGCGTCGGTGACCGGCCGCCGCATGTCGCCCTGGGGCACGATGATGGGATCCAGGTCCGCGTCGTACAGGCGGCCCACCAGCCGCTCCCCC
>JAEUNJ010000068.1 GCA_016791145.1 Rhodocyclaceae bacterium
CAGGTCGTGGGCGGCGCGGCGGCCCCAGAGGAAGCAGCGCTTGTTGAAGTCCGGCTGCACGCCGTTCAGTTCGATGGCCCGCTCGATGGCGGCCCGGGTCAGGGGGATCCAGCCCCGCTGCCAGGCGACGCCGAGCATGAACATGTTGGCGGCGATGGCGTCCCCCAGCAGGGCGGCGGCGATGCGGATGCCCTCGATGGGGAAGACCTCGGCGGCGGCGCCGGCGAGCTTCGCCCGGAGGGCCGGCACGTCCACCCGCCAGTCGGGGTTGCGGGCGAACTCGGCGGTGGGGATCAGGTCCGTGCAGACGGCGACGCGGGTGCGGGCGGCGCGCATCTTCGACACGGCCTCGTCGCCCGCGCTGACGATCAGGTCGCAGCCGACCACCGTGTCGGCCTCGCCCGCCGCGATGCGCGTGGCATGGAGCGCCTCCTGCCGTGGCGCGATGCGCACGTGGGAGAGCACGGCGCCGTACTTCTGGGCCAGGCCGGTCACGTCGAGGACCGAGCAGCACAGGCCGTCCACGTGGGCCGCCATGCCGAGGACCTGGCCGATGGTGACGACGCCGGTGCCGCCGATGCCGGTGACCAGGATGCTTGCCACGCCCTCGGGGCGGGCGGCGACGGGCTCGGGCAGGGCCGGGAAGTCGTCGTGCCGCACGTCCGGGGTGGACGGCTTCTGCAGGCGCGCCCCCTCGACGCTGACGAAGGATGGGCAGAAGCCCTCGACGCAGGTGAAGTCCTTGTTGCAGGAGGACTGGTTGATGCGGCGCTTCCTGCCCAGCGGCGTCTCCAGGGGCTCGACGGACAGGCAGTTGGAGACCTTGCCGCAGTCGCCGCAGCCCTCGCAGACGGCGCTGTTGATGAAGGTGCGGCGGTCCGGGTCGGGCCACTTGCCGCGCTTCCTGAGGCGCCGCCGCTCGGTGGCGCAGGGCTGGTCGTAGATGATGACGGAGACGTCGGGATACTGGCGGAACTCGCGCTGCACCAGGTCCATCTCGTTCCTGGGGCGCACGGGGATGCCCGGGGGCAGGCCGGCGGCGGCGTATTTGCCGGGATCGTCGGTGACGATGGCGAGCTTCCGCACGCCTTCGCCGACCAGTTCGGCGGCCATGCGCGGCACGGACAGGTCGCCGTCGATGGGCTGGCCGCCGGTCATGGAGACGAAGCCGTTCGCCAGCAGCTTGTAGGTGATGGGCACCTTCGCCGCCACGGCCTGGCGGATGGCCAGGAATCCCGAATGGAAGTAGGTGCCGTCGCCCATGTTGGCGAAGACGTGCTTCTCCTTGGTGAAGGGCTGCTGGCCCAGCCACATGGCCCCCTCGCCGCCCATGTGGGAGACGGTGGTGGTCTGCTGGGGGTTCTGCAGCATGGCGATGGTGTGGCAGCCGATGCCGGCCAGGGCCCGGGAGCCCTCGGGCACCTTGGTGGAGCGGTTGTGGGGGCAGCCGGAGCAGAAGCTGGCCAGGCGCAGCGGCGCGGGCTTCGCCCCGGGGGCCCCGGATGCCGCGGGCGCCGCGGGTGCGGCCAGGCCGCAGTCCGGCATCAGGTCGCGCAGCAGCGCCGCGATGGCCCGGGCGATCAGGGGCGGGGAGAGTTCGGCGACGCCCGGGAGCAGCGGCGCGCCGCGCTCCGGCGACCATTCGTTGGCGTCGGCGAACTTGCCGGAAACGCGCGGGCGGCTTTCCAGGGGCAGGTCGTAGAGCAGGGACTTCAGCTGGTTCTCGATCAGCGGCCGCTTCTCCTCCACGACGAGGATGGCCTCCAGGCCGCGGGCGAAGTCGGCGACGAAGACCGGGTCCAGGGGCCAGGTCATGCCCAGCTTGCCCAACCGGATGCCCAGTTGCGCGGCGCGGGCCTCGTCGATGCCCAGTTCGCCCAGGGCCTGCAGCAGGTCCTGCCAGGCCTTGCCGGCGGCGAGCAGGCCGAAGCGGGGCGCCGGCGGGTCGGCGACGATGCGGTTCAGGCCGTTGGCCCGGGCGTAGGCCAGGGCCGCGTGCAGCTTGTGGTTGTAGAGGCGGTCTTCCTGGGGCAGGGGCATGTCGAAGCCGCGGATGTTCCAGCCGGCGGGCCCCAGGCCCTGGGCCGGGGCCAGGTCGGGCAGGGTGATGGCGGGGCTGTCCGGCCCCACCTGGATGGTGCCGCCGCCCTCGACGATGTCGGTGACCAGCTTCATGCCGACCCAGCAGCCCGAGTAGCGGCTCATGGCGATGCCGTGCAGGCCGTAGTCGAGAATCTCCTGCGTGTTGGACGGGTAGAGCAGCGGCATGCCGACGGCGATGAAGACCTGGTCGGAGAAGTTGGCGATGGTGGAGGACTTGGCGCCCATGTCGTCGCCGGCCAGGGCCAGCACGCCGCCCCAGCGGCCGGTGCCGGCCGAGTTGGCGTGGCGCAGCACGTCGCCGCTGCGGTCCACGCCGGGGCCCTTGCCGTACCAGATGCCGAAGACGCCGTCGTGGGTGGCGCCGGGGAAGGTGCCCACGTACTGGGCGCCCCAGATGGCGGTGGCGGCCAGGTCCTCGTTCACGGCGGCGCGGAAGGTGATGTGGTGCTCGGCCAGCAGCGGGGCGGCCTTCCACATCTCCATGTCGTAGCGGCCCATCGGCGAGCCCCGGTAGCCGGACACGTAGCCGCCGGTGTTGCGGCCCGCGGCCAGGTCGCGCAGGCGCTGCTGGATGGGCAGGCGGACCAGGGCCTGGGTGCCGGAAAGGTAGATGCGCCCTTCCCGGACCAGGTACTTGTCGTCGAGGGACACCTCGGGCAGGGCGCCCTGCGGGGTTGGCGCGTTCATGGCTGTCTCCTGTTGCCTGTTGTTCTCCGCCCGGCGGGCGGGTGCCTTCCCGGGATTATGAGTGGGGGTGGCGGGGCTGTCCATCGGCGCGGCAGGCGGCCAGGGCGGTCGGAGAGGCCCCGGGCGGGCCGCCGCGGCCGTATCGGACGCAATATTTCAGATCTGAAGTTCCCCGGTGCTATAGTGGGTATGCAGTCCCAATAAAAACCCCACAGCCCACAGGAGATTCCGCCATGTCCCGTTCCTTCCTGGCCGCCCTGGCCCTGTCCGTCTCCCTCGTCGCAGTGCCCGCCGCCGCCCAGTCCGGGCCGCCGCCCTACGGCGCTCCGATCACGCTGGCCCAGGCCAAGAAGGCCATGGCCGCCGCCGAGGCCGAGGCCGTGAAGAACAACTGGTTCATGGTGATCGCCATCGTCGATGCGGGCGGCCACCTGGTGATGCTGCAGCGGGGCGAGAACGCCCAGTACGGTTCGGTCCAGGTGGCCCAGGAGAAGGCTGCCGCCTCCGTGGCCTTCCGCCGGCCCACGAAGTTCTGGCAGGACCTCCTGGCCCAGGGCGGGGTGCACCTGCGCCTGCTCAACCTGACCGGCGACGCCGGGGTGCTGGAAGGCGCCGTGCCCATCATCGTGGACGGCAAGGTGATCGGCGGCATCGGCGTTTCCGGCGCCACTTCGGAGCAGGACGCGCTGGTGGCGATGGCCGGGGCCAATGCCCTGAAGTAGGTCCCGGGGGGCCCGGGCGCTCAGGGCCCCTTCCGCTCGCTGCCCAGCAGGACGAGGGGCGCGGCGAGGGCCGGCCGCCGTCCCCGGCGGCCTTCGAACAGGGCGGCGATCCGGGCCATGTCGGCCTCCGGATCGCCGGAGAGGGCCACGTTGGCCAGCACGCCCGCCTCCCGGTGGGCGTAGTCGATGCTCGCCACCGTGACCGGCACGCCGGCGGCCAGGGCGATCCGGTGGAAGCCGGACTTCCAGCCGGGCCGCCAGCTCCGGGTGCCTTCCGGGGCGATGGCGAGGTTCAGCGGCTTGCCGCCGGCGAAGAGGGCCGCCATCTGGTCCACCACGCCGGCGGGGTGGGCGCGGTCCACGGGGATGCCGCCGAAACGGCGCATCAGGAGGCCCAGGGGCCCCCGGAACAGGGTGTCCTTGCCGATGAAGCGCGCCCGCAGCCCGAGGGCGAATTTGGTCAGGATGCCGATCACGAAGTCCCAGTTCGAGGTGTGCGGATAGACCACGATCACCGCCCGTTCCAGCACCAGGTCGGCGCCGATGACCCGCCAGCCGAACAGCCTGAGGCAGGAGGTGGCGAGGCGCTGGGCGAGGGTCGGCGGCGGGGATGGGCGTGGTGAGTCCATGGCGGGCGTCGGGTGGCGGGGAACCGCCATGGTGACAGAGAGCGGCGAGGCCCGGTAGACCCGGATGCGCAGTGGCGGCGATTGCCCGGGCGGAAAGACCATTAGTCCGTTCGGACTATTGCCGCCCGATGCGGTTCTCCGTATCTTCGCGTGACCTATTTCACGCTCGAACGCACAAAGGAAGCCCCATGAAGCTCCGCGCAATCACCGCCGCCCTGGCCCTGGCCTGTTCCGGTGGCGTCCACGCCGCCACCACCCTGACCGGCCATGCGACGGCCGACAATGCATTCCGCGCCTACCTCAGCACCAGCGACGCGGTCCTGGGGACCCTGATCGGTTCCGGCGACAACTGGGGCCTGACCTACGGTTTCTCGACGACGCTGTCGGCCAACGTCGATTACTACCTCCACATCGTCGCAAAGGACGCGGGGCGTCCGGAGGCGTTCATCGGCGATTTCGTCCTGAGCAGCACCGATTACAGCTTCTCGAACGGCGCGCAGACCCTGAGCACCGACCTCACCCACTGGAAGGCGACCGATGGCCTCTGGGGCAGCTGGTCGGCCCCCACCGGGACGCCCGTGGATCGCGGCGTCAATGGCGTCGGCCCCTGGGGCCCGCGCATCAACATCGCGTCCACGACACACTGGATCTGGTCCGCGAGCTACGGCACCGGCACCACCTACTTCTCCACCAAGATCGTCTCCAACGTGCCGGAGCCCGAGACCTACGCCATGATGCTGGCCGGCCTGGGCCTCCTCGGGGCCGCCGCCCGCCGCAAGCGCACGGCTGCCTGACGGCGTCCCGCGGCGCCCCCCGGGGCGGCGCGCCGACAAGGCCGGAACGGTTCGCCGTCCCGGCCTTTCGTTTTGGCGGGCGGCGCATGCCCCGGCCTCGCTTTTCCCGCCCGCCTGGGCGACAATCCGCGCCGCCATGGCCACCCTGACCCTGCACCCGGGCCGCGAGCGCTCGCTGCTGCGCCGCCATCCCTGGATCTTCGACACCTCCGTCGCCGCCCTGTCGGGCCGCGCCCGGCCGGGCGACACGGTCGCCGTGGCCGACGAGCGGGGCCAGGTGCTGGCCCGCGCCGCCTGGAGCCCGGAGTCGCGCATCCGTGCCCGGGCGTGGACCTTCGATCCGGCCGAGACGGTGGACGACGCCTTCTTCAAGCGCCGGGTCGCCGCCGCGGTGGCCCGCCGGCAGGCCATCCCCGGCCTGGCCGACCAGCAGGGCCTGCGCCTGGTCCATGCCGAGTCGGACGGTCTGCCCGGCGTCATCGCCGACCGCTACGGCGACACGGTGGTCCTCCAGCTCACCAGCGCCGGGGCGGAGCGCTGGCGCTCGGCCATCGTCGGGGCCGTCGCCCGGGCCACCGGCTGTCCGCGCATCTATGAGCGTTCCGACTCGGAGGTCCGGGCCCTGGAGGGGCTGGGGCCCGAGACCGGCTGGCGCCTGGGCGCGCCGTCCGGCGACCCGGTGGTCATCGACGAGAACGGCGTCCGCCTGAGGGTGGACGTGGAGGGCGGCCACAAGACCGGCTTCTACCTGGACCAGCGGGACAACCGCCTGCTGTTGCGCCGCCTGGCCGCGGGAAAGCGGGTCCTCAACTGCTTCTGCTACACGGGCGGTTTCTCGCTCCAGGCCCTGGCCGGCGGGGCGGAGCGGGTGCTGTCCATCGACAGTTCCAGCCCGGCGCTGGCCCTGGCGCGGGAGAGCCTGGCCCTCAACCCCGGCCTGGACCCGGCCCGGGCGGAATGGCGGGAGGCCGACGTGTTCGAGGATTTGCGCCGCCTGCGCGAGGCCGGCGAGCGCTTCGACATCGTGGTCCTGGACCCGCCCAAGTTCGCCCCCTCGGCGGCCCACGCGGAGCGGGCCTCCCGGGCCTACAAGGACATCAACATGAACGCCCTGCGGTTGCTGGAGCCCGGCGGGCTGCTGATGACCTATTCCTGTTCCGGCGGCATCGGGGTGGAACTCTTCCAGAAGATCGTTGCCGGCGCCGCCCTGGACGCCGGCAAGCGCACCGGGGCGGGGGCGCGCATTCTGCAGCGGCTCCAGGGCTCGCCCGACCATCCGGTGGACCTGGCCTTCCCGGAGGGCGAATACCTGAAGGGCCTGCTGGTCGAAGTTGATTGACCGGCCGGCTTGTGCTTTCATGATCGGCCCATGAGCCGCCTGCGTCCCTTCCTCGCCGTCCTCCTCGCCCTCCTGCTCCTCGGCGCCCAGCAGGCGGCTGTCGCGCACCTGGTCGGCCACGTGGCGGGCTCGGCGGCCGCCGTCCATGCTCTGGCCGATTCGGCCCCGGAGGGGGATTCGCACCACGGCGCGGGCCTGACGCAACTCTGCGCCACCTGCCTGGCCTTCGCCGCGCTGGACGGCGCTGCCGCCGCGCCGGCGCCCCTGCTGGACCTGGCCGAAGGGCGGGCGGTCCGGCCCGCCCCGTTCGCCGCCCTTCCACCCACCCATCGTCCCCGGCGGGCCCATCCGGCCCGCGCCCCCCCGGCCGTTCCCTGAAGCCTCGACCAGCCCGGCATTCCCGCGCGGAATGCCGGATTCTGTCTGCTTTGGAGGAACCGATGAAATCGAATCGCAATTCCGGCGGGGCGTTCGCCCTGCCCCTGGCCCTCGGCCTGCTGGCCGGGCCTTCCGTCCCGGCGCAGGCCGCCGGCGCCGATGAACTGAAAGCCCTGCGCGAGGAAGTCGCGCAGATGAGGCGGGCCTACGAGGGCCGCATCGCAGCCCTGGAACAGCGCCTCGCCCAGGCCGAGGGCACCGCCGGCCGTGCCGAAACGGCGGCGGGCCGGGCGGAAACCACCGCCGCCCGGGCCGAGACCGCCGCCGCGGCCAACCGGCCGCCGGCCGGGGAATCCGCCCTGAACCCGGGCATATCGCTGATCCTCTCCGGGATGTACACGAACCTGAAGGCGGATCCGGCCACCCGGCCCTGGGGGATCACGGGCTTCGTGCCGTCCATGGGCGAAGTGGCGCCCCCGGCGCGCAGCTTCAGCCTCGGCGAATCGGAACTGGTGGTGGCGGCCAACATCGACCGCCACTTCCGGGGCTTCCTGACCCTGGCCCTGCCCCCCGAGGAAGGGGAGGCGCCCCAGGTGGAAGAGGGCTACCTCCAGACCCTGGCG
>JAEUNJ010000069.1 GCA_016791145.1 Rhodocyclaceae bacterium
GGCGTGACGGCGTGGGTGCGGCGCTCGTCCACCTCGATGCGGCCCGCGGCGCGGACTGCCCGGTCCAGGGCCCGGGTTGCCGCGACCTCGGTGCGCAGGCCCGTCTTCTGCACCTTGTCCGTGGCGATCTTCAGGCCGCCGCCGGCGGCGGGGGCATCGTCCTCGCCCTCGTAGACGGGGATGTAGTCCATGCCCATGGAATCCTTCTTGGGAACCGGCGAGGTGTCCGGCAGGCCCATGGGATTGCGGTAGTGGAGCAGCTTCCTGCCCGCCTGCTTGGCGGGTTCGCCGGCCACCTGGGCGGGCGGGCCGGCGCCCTGGCCGCGGCCGAACCAGTAGCCGCCCCCGGCGGCGAGGACGGCGACGACGACGATCGCGACGGCCGGGATTGATCTAGCGCTCATCGGAATTCCCTTGCACGGAAAGGCTGGGTTGCACCACAGAGGACGCAGAGGTCGCAGAGAAGGACAACCCCATTCGGAAATTCGAACGCGCCCACGGTGACGATGCATGGATCATCTTTCCGCCTCGTCTTTCCTCCGTGTCCCCTGCGTCCTCTGTGGTGAAAAGTCCTTTTCCTGGCTTTCATCACAAGTCCTCTCCCACCAGGCGCTCGATTTCGGCCAGCCGGATGCGCTGTTCCGACCGGGCCTTGACCAGGTCCTGGCGGGCCTTGCGGATCTGCCGCTGGGCGTCCAGCAGGGTCGCGAAATCGACGCGGCCGTTCTCGTAGGCGGCCAGGGCGGCCCGGAAGCCCAGGTCCGCCTGGGGCAGCATCCGGGTTTCGGTGAGCTGCTCCAGGCGGCGGGCCGCCTCCAGGCCGGCCAGGCTTTCGCCCAGGTCGGACAGGGCCTGGTTCAGCGAGGCTTCGCGACGCATGCGGGCGGCATCGAGCATGCGCTCGGCCTCCCGTTCCTGGCTGCGCCTGCTTTCCTGCTGAAGGGGAATGTTCAGCTCCAGCATCACCTCCCACTCGTTCACCCGGTTGCGGGTCTGGATGGGGGAGACGCCGAGGCTCAGGTCGGGATAGCGGTTCCGGTAGGTGAGTTCCCGGTTGCTTTCCGCCGAGCGGATGCGCGCCTCGTCGGCCTGCAGCCAGGGATTCGCGGCGCGCAGCCGTGCCTCCAGGGCGGCGAACTCGAGCGCCGCCGCCGCGGGCATGGGCCGCAGCACGTCCGGCGGTCGGAGCCGCACGTCGGGAGGGCGGCCGAGCAGGGCGCGCATGCGGGCGCTGGCCTGGGCGCTGTCGCCTTCCATGGCGGCCAGGTCGGCGCGCATGGCGGTCTGCTCCGTCTGGGCGCGCACCACGTCCTGCTGGGGCACCAGGCCGGCCGCGTAGCGCGTGCGGGCGATGTCCTCCACGCGGGCCATCAGGTCCAGGCTCTCCTGGTTCAGGCGGATCGCCGCCTGGTGGTAGTGGTGCACCGCGTAGTTCTGCTTGATGCGCAGGGCCAGGTCGGCCCAGGTGCCGCGGGCCCGCCCTTCCGCCTCCTCGGCGCCCGCCGCGGCGGCCGCCTCCTTCAGGTCGCGCTTGCCGAACCAGGGCAGCGGCTGGATGACCGTGTACCGGGTGCTGCCGATCCGCGCGGGCAGCACGTTGGGCGCCGCATCGGTGCCCCGGTTGGTCAGGTCGCGCAGTTCCAGCCGGAAGACCGGGTCCGGCAGCGCGCCGGCCGGCTGGACGCGCGCCTGGGCGGCCTCGGCCTCCAGGCGCATGGCGGCGAATTCCGGATGCCTTTCCCGGGCGAACTCGAGCAGGCTCTGGACGGTGCCGCCGATGACGGTCTCCGCCCGGCCGGGGCCGGCCGGAAGCAGTCCCGCGGCAAGCAGGATGGCGGCCGCGGGCCGCCATCCCTTCCCGCCGGCCATGCTCAGGGCCTCTTTTCGAAGCTGGTGATGACCACGTCCCCGCCGGCCATCATGGCCTGGAAGCTCACCTTGTCGCCGGGCTTCAGCCCGTCGAGCCACTTGGCCTGCTTCACCTTGAACTGCATGGTCATGGCCGGCATGCCCAGGTTCTCGATGGGCCCGTGGGCCAGGGTCACGGTCTTGCCGGCCTTGTCCACCTTCTTCACCTCGCCCTGGGCGGGGGCCGGTGCGGCGGCGGCCGCGGCGGGCTTGCCGTGGTCGTGGGCGTGGTCCGCGGCGAGGGCGGGAAGGGCGGCGGAGGAGAGCAGGGCAGCGAACGAAAGGCCGGCGGCCGCCGGCAGCATGGATCTGGATGTCATGATGGAACTCCGCGATGGGTCGGTGCATGGACCCCGGGCGGACCCCGGTCGGGGACGCGCGGGAACGGCGGAACGCCCGGTCCGCGGGGACCGGGAGCGGGGTCAGGCGCTTCGCGGAGGACGCCGGAGGCGTTCCGGCAGGGGATCGGAGTGCAGCGTGGCGGACAGGCCGGCGAGCACGTGGCCGGCCGGGTGGTCCGGCGCCGCCTTCGCCTCGGAGGGGATCATGCCGGCGCAGGCCAGGTGGCAGAAGCCGCACTGGTCGCAGGCCATGCCGTCCTGGACGCCGGCCGGGTCGGCGCCGGCGGCTTCGCCATGGCAGTCGCCCTGGCTCCAGTGGCCGTCGTGGCCGGCCGCGATGCCCGCGGCAGCATCACCGCCCCGCGGCCCGTGGGTGCAGAAGGGCATGGCGACGGCCGCCACCGCCGAGAAGGGCAGCCACGCGGCGGCGAGGAAGAGGATCAGCAGGCGGAGACGACGGAACGGCATGGCGGCATTGTAAGCCGGGACCCGGGTGCGATTGCAAGCCGGGCGGGAAGTTCCCGGCCGCGGGCGGGCCGGGAACGGGGAGATCAGGCGGCGCGTTCCTGCAGGTGCGGGAACAACTGGGCGACGGCCTTTTCCGGATCGTTGTGGCGCGTCTTGCGGCGCAGGCGGATCGGCGGCCGGGTTTCCTTCAGGAAATCCACGAAAGGCTGGTCGTGCGTCTGCACGTCCTCCAGCATCTCGTGGCACAGGGCACGCATGCGCCCGGCCACCGTCGGGTCGCCGCGCATCATGTCCAGGCACAGGGCGGAGAGCTTGCGCCGGAACTTCATGTGGGCCTGCATGCGCGCGGTGAATGAGTCCGGATTCCAGAACTCCCGCATCAGGCGCTCCTGGAAGCCGAAATATTCCCGCGTGTAGTGGGCCAGCCAGTCCAGCATGTCCTGCATGAGATCGCGCTGGACCTTGTTGTCCGGCAGCATGTCCAGTCGCCCTGTCGTCCAGGCGAGCAGGCCGAACTGGCGCTCGAATTCCTCTATGCCGGAATTGTCTCGTTCCATGTCCATGGCACCCTCCTCCCGCCGCGGTGTCTCGTGGCAATGCCCCCAATCTGCACCACGTCCGGGGAAAAATCCATATGCGGTGCACCATTGCTCGGGTATTCCACCGGGCTTCCTGTCGGGGAACCCCTACTTCGGACGGCGATCCACCACGCGCTTCGCCTTGCCCACGATGGTCCGTTCCACGCCGCCGGAATGGAGGACATTCACGTGGGCGGAGACGCCCACGTAGGACTTGATCGCGTGGTGCAGCTCGGCCCCGACGCGGCTCTGCTCGGCGGGGCTGGCGTTCAGGTGGGCGGGCCGGAACTCCACGTTCACCGCGATGCTGTCGAGGGGCCCGTCCTTGTCCACGACGATCTGGTAGATGGAGTCCAGCTCCGGCTGGCGCATGACCAGTTCCTCGATCTGCGAGGGGAAGACGTTCACGCCGCGGATGATCAGCATGTCGTCGGAACGCCCCGTGATCTTCGCCATGCGGCGCATGGAGCGGGCGGTGCCCGGCAGCAGCCGCGTCAGGTCCCGGGTCCGGTAGCGGATCACCGGCATGGCCTCCTTGGAAAGGGAGGTGAAGACCAGTTCGCCCAGCTCCCCGTCGGGCAGCAGCTCGCCGGTGTCCGGGTCGATGATCTCCGGATAGAAGTGGTCCTCCCAGACGGTGAGCCCGTCCTTGGTCTCGACGCATTCCTGGGCGACGCCGGGCCCCATCACCTCCGACAGGCCATAGATGTCAATGGCATCACAGTGCCAGCGCTTCTCGATGGCGCTCCGGATCTCGTTGGTCCAGGGTTCCGCGCCGTGGATGCCCAGGCGCACGCTGCTCTGCCGGGGGTCGAAGCCCTGCCGCTCCATTTCCTCGGCGATGACCAGCATGTAGGAGGGCGTCACCATGACCACGGTCGGCTTGAAGTCGTTGATGAGCTGCACCTGCTTTTCCGTCTGGCCGCCGCCCATGGGGATCACCGCGCAGCCGAGCCGCTCGGCCCCGTAGTGGGCGCCGAGGCCGCCGGTGAAGAGCCCGTAGCCGTAGGAGACCATCAGGATGTCGTCGGGCCCGCCGCCGGCGGCATTGATCGAGCGGGCCATGATCGTCGCCCAGGTGTCCACGTCCTTCTGCGTGTAGCCCACCACCGTCGGCTTGCCCGTGGTCCCGGAGGACGCATGCACGCGGACGATCTGCCGCATCGGCGTGGCGAAGAGCCCGTAGGGGTAGTTGTCCCGCAGGTCGGCCTTGGTGGTGAAGGGGAATCTGGCCAGGTCCTTCAGGTCCTGGAGGTCGGAGGGATGGACGCCGCGGTCGTCGAACTTCTTCCTGTAGTGGGGCACGTTGTCGTAGGCGTGCTGCAGGGACCACCTCAGACGCTGCAACTGAAGCGCCGAAATCTCGTCCCGGCTCGCCACCTCGATGGGCTCGAATGCCCGCTTTTCTGCCATGGTGCTCCTCCTCCGTGCGTGGATGACATGGCCGGCTCTGCGTCCGGCTCGGAATCTTCAGGCGGCGGCCGGTTCGCGGGCCAGGCCGCGCAGCCGCTTCACGTTCTCGGCCAGGTGGCGCTCCAGGTGGCCGACCTGGTCTGCGCCCAGGTGGCGGAACTTGCCCAGGGCGGAAAGGTAGTCGGCCAGGGGCCGCGGCCGGTCCGGGTCGCGGGTGAAGCGCAGGCCCGCCTCCGGCGTGAATTCCCACAGGGTGACGAAGTTGCATTCGACGGCGCGGCGGGCCACCTCGATGTTCTTCTCGGCCGGGAAGCGCCAGCCCGTGGTGCAGGGCGAATAGACGTGGAGGTAGGCGAAGCCGTGGCGGGCGGCCGCGATGGCCCGGTCCAGCTTGGCGTAGAAATCCTCCATGAAGGCGGTGGAGGCGGTGGCCACGTAGTCGCACTCGTGCATCACCATGATCAGCGGCAGGTTCTTGGCGTCCTGGGTCTTGCCGCGGCCCCGTTCGCCCACCGGCGTGGTGCTGGTCCAGGCGCCGAAGGGCGTGCAGCTGGAGCGCTGCATGCCGGTGTTCATGTAGCCCTCGTTGTCGATGACGATGAAGAGGATCTCCTCGCCGCGCTCCGCCGCGCCGGAGAGGGACTGGAAGCCCACGTCGGAGGCGCCGCCGTCCCCGGCCAGGGCCACGGCAAGCACGTCGCGGCCCTGGCGCTTGTGGGCCCGGCGCACGCCGGCCAGCATGGAAGCCGCATTGGTGAGCAGCGGGTGGAAGACCGGCACCTTGGTGCCCGTCATGCCGTTGTAGCCCACCGAACCCATGCCGGGCACGCAGCCCGGCGGCGTCGCCAGCACGCAGTCGGGGCCGATGCGGCGCATGGCGTGGCGCATGACGATCTCGGTATTGCAGCCCTGGCAGCCGGCCAGGCCCGGCACGAAAAGGTCCTCGTCCTGCCCCACCTCGTTGTAGATGCGGGCCGTGGTCATCCATTCCAGGGCGCCTTCGCCGCAGGCCGCGGCGCAGGCGGGGTTGCCGCCGCAGTGGTCGCATTTGGCCACGTGCCCCGCGGCGGCGTCGAAGGCGATGCCGGCGTAGGCGCAGCCGACCGTGCACAGCAGGCAGTTCACGCACTTCGCGCCGTCCCACTCGACGGTGCCGGTCTCCGGGTCCTTGGCCAGCGCCGCGGCGGGGCAGAAGGACACGCAGCGCGGATCGCCGCATTGCCGGCAGACGGCAGCCTCCCAGGTGCCCGGGGTGTTGCCGGGGAGCACGCGCAGCCGGGACCGGCCCGGATCGTCCGACCCGGTCTTGGCCACGGCGCAGGCCGTCATGCAGTCGCCGCAGCCGGTGCACCGGGCGGCGTCGAAGCGCAGGGTCGAATAGGCGGTCATGGATGGCTCTTCGGGTCAGGAAAAACGAAAGGCGTTCACCACGGAGGACGCAGAGGACGCAGAGAAGAACATTGAGAGTCGAGGGTCCGGCATGTGCTGGCAGGCGCGGCGGTCGGGACAACGCCTGCGTCGTCGTGCCGGGATGGCATGCATGGCGAACGGCAGCACTTCCCGGGCTGCTTTCCCGATCACGCTTTCCTCCGAGTCCTCTGCGTCCTCTGTGGTGAGGCGACCCGCGCCTTTCCCCATGCTCATCTCCACAGCTTCGACATCAGTGTCCGGGCGGTGTCCTGCGGGTCGGCCAGGAAGCGGTCCATCACGGGGGCCAGGTCCACCCGGCGCAGGATCAGCTCCCACATGACGCCGCCGTCGAAGGGCCAGTCGATGCCGAAAATTCCGGCCAGGCGCCCGTCCCTCGTGACGACCTTCAGGTCCCGGCCGGCGGCGGGATCGCCGCAGCGGTGGGTCTCGGCGCCGGGCAGGTCCTGGACGCCCACCGACACGGCCTGGTGGCCGAAGAAGGTGTAGGTGTTGAGCGGAATGGCACCGGCATAGGGCTTGCGGCCCGGGTCGCCGGCCATGGCCTGCCCGGCCACCCGTCCCTGCTGGACGGCGTCGGGCAGGATGCCGCCCACCACCGGCGGCCCTCCGTAGAAGCTCGCCACCCGGGCGCAGTCGCCGGCGGCCCAGATGCCCTCGGCGGCGGCCATGTCGTCGTCCACCGGGATGCCGCGGTTTCCGTCCATCCGGGTCCCGGCGAGGAAATCCGTCGCCGGCACGACGCCGGCCCCCACCACCAGCAGGTCCGCCTCCAGGGCCTCCCAGCCGGCGCCGTTCTCCACGCCCAGGCGGCAGCCCTCGGCGGCCCGCTCGGCGGTGCGGACGGTCGCGCCGGTCAGGACCCGCACGCCGTGCTCGGCGAAGCGGCGCTCGATGATCGCGGCGGCCCGGGCGTCGAAATAGGCCGGCAGCATGCGCGGCTCCCGCTCGACGACGGTCACCTCCAGCCCGGCCTTGGCCAGGTTCTCGGCCGCGTGGGAGCCGATCAGCCCGGCGCCCAGAACGAGGGCCCGCCGGGCGCCCCGGGCGGCTTCCCGCAGGGCCAGGGCATCGTCCAGGGTGCGCAGCACGTGGAAGGGCAGCGCGGAGAGGCCGGGCACCGGCGGCACGAAGGGGCGGGCACCCGTGGCCACCAGCAGCTTGTCGTAGAAGAGTTCCCGGCCGTCGGCGAGGCGGACGCGGCGCAGCACCGGATCGACGCCCGCCACGCCTGTACCGCGCAGCACGTCGACCTTCCGTTCGCCGAACCAGGCCTCGTCGGCCAGCGCGATGCGGGCCGGGTCCGAGCGGCCCGAGACCACGTAGGGCAGCACCGTCGGCGAATAGGGCAGGTGGGGCTCCTTCGCCACCACGGTCAGGGCGTTGTCCGTGTCCGCCATGCGGATCGCCGCCACCGCCGAGAGGGCGGCGTGGCTCGCGCCGAGGATCAGGTAGTGGCTGTGCATGACGGACCTTTCGGCGTTGCGAAGTCCCTCGCCCGAAAGGCAAAGGGCACGGGGCGTGGGGCGGGCAGGCTGTCGTGCAGGCGGCAGCCCCCCGGCGATGGGGCCGGATACGCTGCTGTTGCGCCCGGAATCGCGCTCCCCCGGGGGAACGCTGGAGGGTTGTCGCGGGAGCGGCGTCCCCGCCGCGATGGATTTCCGCCGCGCGCCGCCTTCATCCTCAATCCCTCTCGTTCAGCCATGCGGTGGGGCCGGGAGTGCCGGAGGCGGCGAGTTCCGCCACCTCGCCGATGACCCGCTGCACGTGCCCGACGGTGATGTCCGCCCCGGCCAGGCCGCCGATGAAGGAGCGGGCGGGAATGCGCCGCGGCAGTCCGGCCAGGGCGCCGAGCACGTCCTTGTAGAGTGGTCCGCAGTCGAAGCCGAAATCCACGGAGCGGTCGATGACGCCCACCGCCTCCACGGGGGCCAGGGCCGCGGCGATGGCCTTCAGGGGGAAGGGGCGGTAGGTCTTCACCTTGACGAGGCCCACGGAAACGCCCGCCCCCCGGGCCTCGTCCACCGCATCCTTGGCGGCGCCGGTCATGGAGCCCAGGGTGACCAGCGCGAATCGGGCATCCTCCATCCGGTAGGGCTCGATCAGCGGCGCGTGCCAGCGGCCCACGTGCCGGTTCCATTCGGCATGGGCCTCCTCGATGACGGCCAGCGCGTTCTGCATGCCGCGGCACTGGCCCTTGCGGTACTTGACGAACATGCGCGGGCCGGGACCGCCGGCACCGCCGGTCAGCGGGTCCACCCCCATGGGCCGCGTGGGGTCCAGGGCCACGTGCCAATTCACGTCCTTCGCCCCCAGGAAGGCATCCACGTCCGCCTGCTCCGGCAGTTCCACGCGGGAGGCGCCGTAGGACAGGTAGTTGCCGTCGTGGCAGACGTTCACCGGCAGCATCACGTCGTGGTGCTCGGCGATGCGGTAGGCCATGACCACCGTGTCCAGCACCTCCTGCACCGTCTCGCAGTAGAGCTGGATCCAGCCCGCCTCGCGCACGCTCATGGCGTCCTGGTGGCCGCCCCAGACGCTCTGGGGCGACAGGGTGTCGCGGGTGACGATGGACATGACCATGGGCATGCGCAGCCCGGGGGTGCGCAGGTAGGGCTCGAACATGAAGGCGAGGCCCGGCCCGCAGGTGGCCGTGTAGGTGCGCGCCCCGGCCAGCATGCCGCCCTGGAGGACGGAAAGCACGGAATGCTCGCCCTCCACGTCCACGATGTCGGCTTTCAGCCGCCCGTCGGCGACGAACTTGGCCACGTATTCGACGAGGGAACTCTGGGGAGTGATGGGATACACCGCCACCATGTCCACGTTGGCCAGGGACACGCCCCAGGCGGCCGCCTCGTTGCCGTCGCAGACGATGACCTTGGGCTTCTTCTTTTCGAGGACGGCGGCCATGTCAGCCTCGCCCGGGCGCAACGAAGGCGTCATGCGCAACAGGCCGCGCTTTTCCGGATGGCTTGCGGGCACCGTGGGCGACAGGGGGCCGGCGCCACTCATGTCCGCCGGTCCGGGCAGCGCCCGGCCCTCCTCCTTTACTTCGCCGCGCCGGCCCCCTGCCACCCCTGGCGGTAGTCCCCCGTGTGGCCCGACGCGCGGATGCCTGCGGCGCTTCAGCAATGGGATGGTGGGGTGCTCCGCGCAGCGAAGTAAAGGCGGAGGCGGCAGCCGAAGGATGCCGCCGGGGGACATGAGCGGAGCGGAGCGCCCCACCGTCCCGTTCGCACCGTGCTCCCGACGACAATGCGGTCTTCATCACGCGCCCTCCGGCACCATGGAGATCGCCCGCTGCGGGCACTCCTGGGCGCATATGCCGCAGCCCTTGCAGGTGGCGTAATTGACGTCGAACCAGGCGGCCCGCTCGACGATGCACTGCACCGGGCAATAGAGCCAGCAGACGGCGCACTTGACGCACTTGTCGCGGGCCACCACCGGCCGCATGCTGCGCCAGTCGCCGGGCAGCATGGGGCTGGGCCTGACGGCGATGGGGGCCAGGTCGTCGGGGATGCGGCTGGCGTCGAAAAAGGGGACGGCGCGGGTAACGGTCATGCTGCCTCCGCCGGGCCGCCCCAAGGAGGCAGCCGGTCATTGAAGTTGAGCGGGCCGCGCCCGCGAACTACCGTCACCCCCCTTCCCCGGGAAGGGGGGCCGGGGGGGAAGGCTCCCAATTCCCCCGAAGGGGAGCGCTGGCGCTCCCCCCTTCCCCGGGAAGGGGGGCCGGGGGGGAAGGGAGCCGTATTCATGCTGCCTCCGCGTGGGTAAGTTCATGCACCGTTGTGGCCTCGAAGCCCCGCCGCACCGCCTCCAGGTTCTGGGCGAGGCCGGCGTCGCGGAATTCGGCACCGCGCACCGCCTCTTCGAGCGCCTCGAGCGAGACCAGGCCCGTGGTGCGGGCGAAGGCGCCCAGCATCAGGGTGTTGGTGATCGGGCGGCGGAAGATGCCCATGGCCAGGGCCACGGCATCGCACAGGCCGACCCGGCCCACGGTGTCCGGCATCTGCAGATCGTCGAGGCCGCGGGCGGTGGTCTGCACCAGCGTGCCGCCGGGCTGCAGGCCCTCGAAGACGTTGACCGCCCGGCCCACGGTGGGGTCGATGCAGAGCACGCAATGGGGTTCGTAGATGTTGGTCATGCGCCGGATGGGCTTGTCGTCCACCCGCAGGAAGGCGGCCACCGGCGCCCCCCGGCGCTCGAAGCCGAAGGAGGGCACGGCCACCGCGTGCCGGCCTTCGGCCACCAAGGCCTTGGCCAGCATGGCGGCGGCGAGGACGGTGCCCTGGCCCCCCCGGCCGTGCATGCGGATCTCGATCATCGGGCGTCGCCTCCGGGTTCAGTGGGCAGTCCGGGGCTGTCCCCGGACGGGCAGGTGGGGCAGCGAGAAGCCCTGGGTGAAGGCGGCCCGCCGCACCAGGGTGTACTTGAGCAGCCAGCCGGCGGCCGTCGCGCAGGCGCCGCCGGCCGCGGCCCAGAGGGTGCCGGCGGGCAGCAGCAGCGCGGCGGGCGCCGATGCCAGGGGAATCCAGAAGCCCAGCGCCAGGAAGCGGCGCTCGATGGCGGCCAGCTCCCGGCGGGTGCCGGCCGGCGCGCCGGCGGCCTCCAGGCCGGCCCGGTAGCGCCGCCACACGGCCGCGCGCAGGATTGCCAAGGTTGCCAATGTTGCCGCCAGCACCGGCACGGGCCAGGCGCCAGCCTCGAACGCGACGAAGGGACTCGCCGCGGCCAGGGCCAGCAGGCCCATGCCTTCGGCCAGCCCCGTGACGACGAGCAGCGGCATGCAGAGGGGATGGCGCCAGGCGGGGATGCCCTTGTCGGCGGCGAGGATCCGCCCCTGGCTGTAGACGAAGGCGAGGCCCAGCAGGCCCGCCGCGGCGGTGGCCAGCGGATGGGGCGCGAACAGGCACACCGCGCCGGCGACCATCACCAGCGGCGCCACGGAGGCCTCCCGGGTCATCCAGGAGGTGGCGAAATGGCGGAAGACATTCAAGGCGCGCCAGGGCTTGCCGATCTCCAGCCAGACGCAGAGCAGGCCGCCGCCGATCAGGCAGAGGCCGAGCAGGGCCAGGGGCCGGAAGTCGGCGCCGAAGGCCGCCGCCAGGGCGCCCAGGAACAGCAGCCCCCCGCCGGACCCGCCACCGATGAAGTTGCCGGCCGCCCGCCAGTCCCAGTAGCCCTGGCGGCGTGGTCCCGAACGGGTGGTGGGGTCGATGGGAGATTTCATCGGGTTGCCTGCCGTTGAGAAGACCACCGCAAAGAAGCAATGGCGCTGAGGGTCGCGAAGGGTCCGGAGACCTGCAGGCAGGCCTTCCCCATCTGCGTTCCTTTGCGAACTTCGCGCCTCGGCGCCTTTGCGGTGGAGCCGTTCATCTCACCTCCCCTTTCCGTCCCAGACGTAATGGACCCGCGGCTGGGTGCCCAGGTCCTCGTGGAGGCGGAAGTGCTCCGTGTCGCGCAGCAGCCGGGCCACGTTGCTCTCCGCGTCGTCCAGGTCGCCGAAGCTCATGGCTCCGGAGATGCAGGCATTGACGCAGGCCGGGGTTACCTCCGGGTCCCGGCCCGGCACCTGGCCCGTCTCCGCGGCGCGGTCGATGCGGTCCTTGCAGAAGCTGCACTTGTTGGCCACCGAGACCCGCGCCGGATCGAAGCGCACGGCCTCGGAAGGAATCGGCGTGTCGCCATAGGCGAAGCGCGCCTCGTGCACGATGGACCGGGCGTCGAAGGGGCAGGCCATCACGCAGTTGGCGCAGCCGATGCATATGTCGTAGTCGATGGTCACCAGGCCGTCGGCGCGTTTCTTCGTCGCCGTGGTGGGGCAGACCTCCTCGCAGGGGGGCGCATCGCAGTGCATGCAGGACACGGGCAGGAAGCTACGGCGCACGTCGGGGAATTCGCCGGTCTCCAGGTCCAGCACCCGGCGCCACTGGACACCCGGCGGCGTCGCGTTGGCGTTCTTGCAGGCGGCGGTACAGGTCTGGCAGCCGACGCAGCGCCGCAGGTCGATCACCATGGCATAGCGGGTCATGGCCGGGCTCCCGGTCGTGCGTCGGGCATCCGGCGCACGGCGACGCGCACGATGTCGGCCCCGGAGCCCGTGGCGTCGGTGAGTTCGATGGACATGGGGGCGACGGTGTTCAGGCTGGGCAGGCCGAGGTCCTTGGCGAAGGGCATGGCCCAGTGGTCGAACTGCCCCATGATCACCAGCGTGTCGGGGCGCACGCCCTGGGCCAGCACCGCCTTGCCGTAGGTGGCGCCGATATGGGAGCGGATCTCCACCGGGTCGCCGTCGGCGATGCCCAGGCCTTCCGCGGTGCGGGTGTTCATGATGACCCCGGCGTGGCCGCGCACGTTCTGGGCCACCTCGCGCATCAGCGCGATGCCGGCGTTGCCGCCCGTGTGGTACTGCATGCTCTTGGTGGCGAGCAGCCACAGGGGGAAGTCCCGCGGGTCGGCGCCGGCCCGGGCGACGGCCTCCTCCCAGCGCGCCGGGTCGTCGTGCCACTCGGGCAGGGCCGCGTACTCGGACAGCTGCCTGTCCCACCAGTGCATGCCGGTCTCGTGGAGCCGGTTGCCCAGCTCCCGGCCGATGCGCAGCAGCCGCTCCTGGTAGGGAAGCTCGTAGCGCAGGCCGCGATCCTCCAGGGTCGGGGTCAGGTACCAGTCCAGCTTCGACATGGGCACGGTGTAGAAGCCGTTCTCCCGGAACCAGGCCAGGTCGCGGGTCTCCCTGCCGCCGGAAAGCGTCGTCGTCGCGGCCTTGCAGACGGCATCCCAGACCTCGTCCACCGGATGCGGGACGGCCGGGTCCAGGCTGAAGTCGTAGCCCTCGCCGGACAGGGGGCTCACGCCCGCCGTTCCCTTGTTCAGGGCCCGGTTGTAGGCCTCCAGCAAGCCGGTGCGCCGGGCGAGCTCGGTGCTGATCCAGGTGAAGTCGCGGGTGTCGCCCTGGGGCGCCACCGCAGGCTGGCGCAGCACGACGCCCCTGTGCTCCCAGAACTGCTCCATGAACTTGGTGCCGCCGACGCGGATCAGCTGCAGGGACTCCAGGTCGGTGGCCTCGGGCAGCAGCAGGTCGGCCATCCAGTTGGTCTCGTCCACCGTGTAGGCGAAGGCCACGGTGTACGGGAAGCGGGCGATGGTGTCGGCGAGCTGCCGGGTATCCCAGAAGGAAATGGCCGGATTGGAGCGGTAGACGAACCAGACCTCGGGCAGGGACGGCGCCGGCATGGACCAGTCCTCGGGGCGTTCCCGCTGGAACATCCAGGCCAGCTGGGTGGGGCCCAGGGCCTGGGCCCAGGCGGAGTCGCCGACGATGGGCACCAGGGTCTTGTGGATGTTGCGCCCGGTCGGCGTGGCGGCCCAGTGGGCCTTGTCCGTGGCGTTGAGCTTCTGGGCCATGAAGCCGTCCTCGCCGGCCACGACGCTGGCATGGCGGTTGTCGTGGGGACGGTTCAGGCGCACGGTGGTGCCGAGGGTGCCGCCCGGGACCTCCAGGGCGCCGACCAGGACGGCCAGCACGGTGCGGGCCCAGCAGCACTCGTAGGCTCCCCAGCCGTTGTTCACCGACTTGCCCAGGGTCACGGCCACCGGGCGCAGGGGCAGGGTGCGGCCCTCGATCTCGATGGTGGCGCCGATGCGGGCGGCGGCCAGGTATTCGTTGGCGATGCGGCGGATGGTCTTCGCCGGCACGTCGCAGACCTTCTCGGCCCATTCGGGGGAATAGCGCCGAATGTGCTCGACGAGCTTTCCATGGGCCGGCGTGCCGACGGTTTCGGCGAATTCGGTGCGCGCGTCGTCCGCGTCGACGCTGACGGCGCCGGCCACCGGGTGGCTGCCCGTCAGGGCCGGCCGTGCGCCGGGCGTGTCGAAGGGGATGGCGCGGTTCGAGGCCTCGTCCCAGACCAGGGGCTTGCCGGTGGCAGGATCGCGCAGGTAGAGGCCGTCCGGGCCCACCAGGTAGGGGGCCGAGGTGCGGTCGCGCAGGAAGGGGACATCCAGTTCGTCCAGTCGGTGTTCGCAGACCAGCACGTGGATCAGCGCGAACATGAAGGCGGGATCGGTCTTCGGCCGGATCGGCACCCATTCGGCCGAGCAGCCGCCGGTCACCGACAGGTGGGGCTCCACCTGCACGCGCTTGTAGCCGCGGACCCGGGCGTCGGCGTGGCGGGTGACGGCGCAGGGCCCGCCGGTCACCTCCACGTTGGCGCCCATGGCGATGATGTAGTCGGCCAGCGGCGTGTCGGCGGCCACGGTGAAGGCCCGGTGCCAGAATTCCCCGTAGAGGTGTTCCGAATGGACGCACTTGACGCCCTGGCCGGAGCCGAAGCTGTAGTCGATGGGCCCCCAGGCGGCCAGGAAGGCCGGGAAGGTGCCCATGTAGTTGGCCGGCGTGCCGCCGTGGCCGAAGGTGGCGGCGACCCGCGGCAGGCCGGCTTCGTCCAGCATGCCCTGCGCGCGCACCGCCGCGAGCTTCGCGGCCAGCATGTCCAGGGCCTCGTCCCAGGAGACGGGCACGAAGCCGGGATCCTCGTCGCGGCCCTTCCGGGGGTTGGTGCGCTTCATGGGCTGCAGCACCCGGTGCGGGTTGTAGGTCTTCTGCACCAGCCCGTAGGCCTTGACGCAGACCCGGCCCCGGGCCGGATGCACGTCGGCGGCGGCGAAGTTGGGCTCCACCTCCGTGGCCACGCCGTCCACCACCTTCACGGTCATCAGGTCCGGGCCGGACACGCAGTTGTAGCAGTAGGTGGGGACCTTCTTCGCGGACTGGGCGGCGGGCATGGCGGTCTCCCGGATCAGCGGATCCGCTCGGGGTGGGAATAGACGCAGTGGCGGTCGCCGCGCAGGAAGCCGACCAGCGCGATGCCGGCCTCCCGGGCGACGCGGACCGCCAGGCCGGTGGGCGCCGAAACGCAGGCGAGCAGCGGAATGCCCACGGCGGCGGCCTTCTGCACGATCTCGACGCTGGCCCGGCTGGTCATCAGCGCGAAGCCGTCGCCGAAGCCGCGGCGCCCGTTGGCCAGGGCGCCGATCATCTTGTCCAGCGCGTTGTGGCGGCCCACATCCTCGCGCAACAGGCGCACTTCCCCATCCGCACCGCACCAGGCGGCGGCGTGCGCGGCGCCGGTGCGGCGATGCAGGTCCTGCAGGTCGGCCGCCTCGGCCTGCGCCCGGACCAGGGCCTCGGCGGCGATGCCGAAGTCATGGTCGCGCGATGCCGGCCGCGGCGCCATCTGTTCCAGGCTCTCGATGCCGCAGAGCCCGCAGCCCGTGCGCCCGGCCAGGGTGCGCCGCCGCTGCCGCAGGGCCGCGTCGCGCAGGCCGATGATCTGCATCCTCACCTCGATGCCCAGGGGGCCGTGCAGGATGTCCAGGTCGGTGATCTCCGCGGCCGCGCCGACGATGCATTCGCTGAGGCTGAAGCCGATGGCGAAGTCCTCCAGGTGTTCCGGGCTGGCCAGCATGACGGCATGGGAGACGCCGTTGAAGACCAGGGCCACCGGCACCTCTTCGGCCAGTTCGTCCTCCATCGCGTGGCGCGCGCCCGGTTGGCGACGCTCGATGGCGTAGCGCCCGTGGGCCGTGGCCGGGGGGAAGGACAGATCGCTCATCCGTCTGCGTCGGATCAATGGGCTGGCACTGGCCGGTCAGGCGGACTTCAGCTTGTCGGCCTTCGCCTGCACCTTGGCGCGCAGCTTCTCCACCTCGACCACGAAGCGGGAATGCTCGCCGCGGGAGATCTCCTCCATCCCGTCCCGGGCGACGAGGGCGAACTTCACCAGGCGCCCGGCGATCTCCTTCACCTCGATGGAGATCTCCACCTCCATGCCCAGCAGCGTGGCGCCGCCGTGGCTGACCGAGATGCCGGTGCCCACCGAGTCCTCGCCCGGATCGCAGTGGTCGAGCAGGAATTCCCGGCAGGCGATCTCGAAATCGCGCACCAGTTCCGGCGTCGCATAGACCCGCAGGGCCTCGCCGAGGAAATCGATGGTGCGGGGCTTGTCCACCGCGATGCGGCGACTGGCCTTGAGCCCCGCCACGAGCGTCGTCTTCATGTCGTCTCCTCCTGGGGCCGGCGGGCACCTGCTGGGATGCCGTCTTCTGCGGACCGTTGAACCGGGCCCGGCCGGTCGGCCGAACCCTGCGAACCACTGCCTTGTCACCTGCCGGTCCTGGGGACGACCGGAAAACCACCTTCCATTTATTGATACATAAACAAACTGCTCAAGTATTTTTCTGTATCACGTGGCAAATGATACATTCGGTCGCATGGCGCTTGTCAATATGTATCAGTTTTGCGCTGCCGCATGAATCGCTTTGCCGGAGAGCGCCGCTGGCGGGACCGCCATTGCCCTGAGCGTCCGGGGCGAGGACAATGGGGGAGGGCGCCGACCGGCGCGGAGAAAGGGGAAGCGATGCGCAAGACGATCATCGGGCACGAGACGCCCGCGGCGCCGGAACCGCATGACCAATGGCTGGACCTGGATCTGCTCGCGCGCGTGGAGGTGAGCTCGGAGGAGTGGGACCACCCGGTCGAGGCGGCGCTGCTGCCGGGCCGCGACGGGGGATGGCGGGCCGCGGAGGCCGGCGAGCAGATACTGCGCATCCTGTTCGACGACCCGCGCTCCGTGCGCCGGGTGCTGCTGGTCTTCGAGGAAAGGGACCGGGAGCGCACCCAGGAGTTCGTGCTCCGCTGGTCCGGCGACGGCGGGCGCAGCTACCGGGACCTGGTGCGGCAGCAGTTCAACTTCAGCCCCTGGGGATCGGTGCGGGAGGTGGAGGACTACGGGCTCGACCTGACCGGCGTCACCGGGCTGGAACTTCGCGTCGTTCCGGACATCTCGCGCGGCCACGCCCGAGCGACGCTGGCGTCGCTGCGCCTGGCATGAAGCCCGACCCGCGGGGCGGGTTCCCCGCGCCGCGCCCCCCGGGGACACCCGCCCGGTTGCGGCCCCGGTCCCACGGCTGCCATGCCTGGCGCGATTGCTTTCCGTGGCGTTTGGGTGCATAGTACGCGCCGCGTTGTTCAAGCAGTGGTCGTCTGGTTCGGTATTCCCTCGCTTTTCCGGCATCCCCTCCCTTCATTACCCCGCAGTCTTGATCTTCGCCCACGCGGGCAGAGCCCGTATTTTTCATTTTTCGAGGTTTCAAGACATGGCAACAGGTACCGTGAAGTGGTTCAACGATTCGAAGGGTTTCGGTTTCATCAGCCCCGAGGCCGGCGGTGATGATCTCTTCGCCCACTTTTCCGCGATTCAGGGACAGGGCTTCAAGACGCTGAAGGAAGGCCAGCGGGTGAGCTTCGACGTCACCACCGGCCCGAAGGGCCAGCAGGCGTCCAACATCCGCACCCTGGACTGAGCATCACCATGGCATGGCGGTGACGCCGTGCCATCCCGGGCGGAACTGCCGGCCTTCGGCCGGCGGGACCGCCTTTCCGGATTGCCCCGGCCGACGCCGGGCCCGTCCCCACCACCGTCCTCCAGGCGCATCGCAACGGCGATCCGCGCCGGAGGCCCGTTTTTCCGGAGACAGGGCCATGGCCAAGGAAGAACTGCTGGAAATGCAAGGCGTCGTCGACGAGGTGCTCCCGGACGCCCGGTTTCGCGTCACCCTCGAGAACGGGCACAGCCTGGTCGCCTACACCGCCGGCAAGATGCGCAAGCACCACATCCGCATACTGGCCGGGGACAAGGTGTCCCTGGAGATATCTCCCTACGATCTCGGCAAGGGCCGGATCACCTTCCGCCATCTGGAGACCCGCGGGCCACGGCCTGCCGAGCAGCGGCGCCGGCACTGAGGGGTGCCCGGCTACCGGGTGAGGTTCCAGAGCGTCCCGGTGGCCGGCGGCGCCGACCTGGAAATACGCTCCCTGCTGGACCGGAACCAGTATTCCGATCCCGACGGCGCGGCCGACGCCGCCGGCATCTCGCCGGCCTCCTGGCCGCTTTTCGGCCTGGTCTGGCCGTCGGCGCGCAAACTCGCCGACCTGATGCAGCGCCTGGAACTCGGCTCCCGGCGGATCCTCGAGGTCGGTTGCGGGCTCGGGCTTGCGAGCCTCGTCCTGCACCGGCGGCGCGGCGACATCACCGCCAGCGACTGCCATCCCCTGGCCGGATCCTTCCTCGATGCCAACCTGCGCCTGAACGGCCTGGGCGGGATGCGGTACCGCGACGGCCACTGGAAACGGCGGAACCCGGACCTCGGCGAGTTCGACCTGTTCGTCGGCAGCGATCTCCTCTACGAGCGCGACCACCCCAGGCAACTGGCCGGATTCCTCCGCCGCCACGCGGCACCCGCGGCCGAGGTCATGCTCGTCGATCCGGACCGGGGCAACCGCGCGCAATTCACAGGCCATATGCGCGGGATCGGGTTCTCCCTGGAGGAGACGAGGTTAGACGCGCCCCTGTCCAACGGCGACCCCTACCGGGGCCGGCTGCTGCACTACCGCCGCGCCCCGGCCTGATCCGGCGGCACCCCCATGCCTGCCTTCCGGGGCGGGTGGTGGTCAACCCCGCCCGGGGGAACCGGGGGTTGCGGAAAGCAGCTCGTCGAGGAGGCGGTCCTTGCTTTCCCACATGCCGCCGATCCATTCCTGGACCGCCGTCCGGAAGCCGGGATCGCGGGCCGTGTCGCCGCCGGCGAGGGCCGGCGGGATGGCGCGGGTCTCGACCCGTACGACCACCTCCTCCATGCGGCCGCAGAGGAGGTCCCAGAAGGTCGGCGTGCCGCGCGGATAGGCGATGGTCACGTCCAGCAGGGCATCGAAATCCTCCCCCATGGTGGCCAGGGCCACGGCCATGCCGCCGGCCTTGGGCTTCAGCAGGTGGCGGTAGGGGGATCCCTGGCGGGCGTGCTTCGCCGCCGTGAAGCGGGTGCCCTCGACGAAGTTCATCACCGACGTCGGGATCGTCTTGAATTTCTCGCAGGCGATGCGCGTCGTCTCCAGGTCGCTGCGCCCCCCCTTCTTGCCGCGCTTCATGAACGGGAAATCCAGGGCCCACCAGGCCAGGCCGATCACCGGCACCCAGATGAGTTCCGCCTTCAGGAAGAACTTCAGGAAGGGTATGTGGCCCAGGAACACCTTCTGCAGCACCAGGATGTCGGTCCAGCTCTGGTGGTTCGAACTGACCAGGTACCAGCCGCGCCGGTTCAGGTCGTCCAGGCCGCGCACGTCCCAGCGGGTGCGGCCCACGGTGGCCATGATCAGGTCGTTGAAGGCGATCCAGCGGGAGGCCAGCGCCATCAGCGCATGGTCGCAGAAGCGCCGGACCGGGGCGCCCGGCACGACCAGCTTGAGCAGCGCGAACGGCGTCATGGCGGAGAAGACGGCCAGCACGTTCAATCCGATGGCGACGCTGGCCAGCACGCCCTTGGTCGTTTCCGCGAGTCCCTTCACGAAGCCCTTCCCCCTCCGGTGAAAAACGCGATTCTCCCCCAGGACGCGGCGCGGCGCATGGCTCCCGAAGAACTCGGCGCGATGGGCCCACGGTGCCGGGCGCGCCGAGGGCGGCCGGGACCGCCCGGCGGGGCTTTCCGGCGCGTCGCCATGGCGGCTGCGCAGCCCTGGGGCCGGCCCCCTCGCGGATTGCAATCCGCCCCGAACATGGGCATAGTGCGCGCTGCGTCGCTCAAGCCGTGGTCGTCTGGTTCGGTATTCCCTCGTCGTTCCGGCATTCCTTCCCTGCATTTCCGTCTTGATCTGCGCCCGCCGGGGTGCGCCCCCGCCCATTCATTCTTCCGAGAGGTTTCAAGGCATGGCTAACGGTACCGTCAAGTGGTTCAACGATGCGAAGGGATTCGGATTCATCAGCCCGGACGGCGGCGGTGACGATCTCTTCGCCCATTTCTCCGCCATCCAGGGCAAGGGCTTCCGTACCCTGAAGGAAGGCCAGAAGGTCGTGTTCGACATCACCACCGGCCCCAAGGGCCAGCAGGCCTCGAACATCCGTCCGCTGGACTGAGCATCGCCGCGGCATGGCGGACCCGCCATGCCGCCTCCCCCCGGCGGGCCATGCCGCGCCGGGGGAAACCGTCGGCACCGGGACCGCCGTGCCGGCGCGACGCGGGTGCCCGCGGCGGCCACCGGGAGCACCACGCGCGGCGCGGGCCCGCGCGGCCGGGGATCCTTCGCGCATGCCCACGGCCTTATTCGAAGAGCCTGCCGAAGCGCGGGCGCAGGGCGCCGGGCCACCAGTGGCGGCGCGCGAACCGGACGGACATTTCGTTGGCCAGGAACGCCCCTGCCCAGGCGAACGGGAGGTGGATCAGCACTCCGATGCCGCCCTGGGCACAGGCGGCGCCGCCGCAGGAGAGCTGGATGCGCAGTTCCTGCACCGACACCAGGACGAAGGCCGCGCCGCCCAGGGCCGGCGACGCGACCAGCCCGGCCAGGATCACGGCGACAATCCTTTCCCGCAACCCCAGGCGCAGGAACGTCGTTCCGAAGATGGAGGCGAAGCCGGCGACCAGTTGGGCCACCGGCGGCAAGCCCGCGGCGACCAGGACCAGGACGAATCCGGGCGATGCCGCCGGCGATTCGGCGATCGCCTCCACCAGGACGATTCCGGCGGCGAGGGACGCCAGGCCCGCCAGCCAGAGCGGGCGCCGGGCGCCGGTGCCGCGGGGCCGCGGGCCGCGCGTCGAATCCCCATCCCCGCCGGCGGCCGGCGGATCCACCCGCCCCGCGGCGGCGGTTTCCGGTCCTTCCCCCATCCCGGCGGGATTTCCGCTCACGCGGCAAGACCGGCAATCGCGCATCCGCGATGCCGCGGACATGGGCGCCGCTGGTCCATGCGGAGGGGCTCCCGGCGGGGCGGCACTGGGGGGCGCCTAACGCGGCGCCGATTCCCCGGCGACCCGGGGCGGTTCCGGCGACCCCGCCTGCGATGCCCCGGCCGCCTTGCCGAACAGCCGCCGCGCCAGGGCGGCGATCGCGTCGTCCACGAAGGTGAAGACCACCGGGATCACCAGCAGGCTCAGGAAGGTGGAGGTGATGAGCCCGCCGATGACCACGATGGCCATCGGCGCCCGGAAGCTGGGGTCGGTGCCGAAGCCGACGGCGATGGGCAGCATGCCCGCGCCCATGGCGACGGTGGTCATGACGATGGGGCGGGCCCTCTTCCGGCAGGCGTCGAGCAGGGCGTCCAGCCGGCTGAAGTCGGATTCGCCGGCATGGTTGCGCCGGGCGATGATGACGTAATCGACCAGCAGGATGGAGTTCTTGGTGGCGATGCCCATCAGCATGATGAGGCCGATCATGGAGGGCATGGAGAGGGCCGTGCCCGTCAGGAACAGGGCGAGGAAGGCGCCGGGCACCGAGAGCACCAGGGCGGCGAGGATGGTGGCCGGCTGCACGAAATCCCGGAAGAGCAGCACCAGGACCGCATAGATGCAGGCCACGCCGGTCAGCATGGCCAGCGCGAAGCTCTCGAAGAGCTCCGCCATGGCCTCGGCATCGCCGACGGTGGACTGGATGATGCCCGGCGGCAGGTTCCTCAGGCTGGGCAGGGCCAGGGCCTGGCGCTCCACGTCGCCCAGGGGCTGCTGGTTCAGTTCGATGACGAAATTCACGTTGCGCAGCCGGTCGTAGCGGTCGATCTCGGCCGGGCCGCCTTCCAGGGTCAGGGTGGCCACCTGTCCCAGCATCACCGGACCCCGCTTGCCCGGCACCGGCAGCCGCTCCAGCAGCGACAGGTCCTGGCGCGCCCCGGGGGGCAGCTTGACCACGATGGGCACCTGGCGCTGGGCGAGGTTGAGCTTCGCCAGTCCCTGGTCGTAGTCGCCGGCCGTCGCGATGCGGAGCACGTCGGCGATGGCCGCGGAGGTGACGCCCAGGTCCGCCGCCCGGGCGAAGTCCGGCCGCACGACCAGTTCCGGCCGCACCAGGCTCGCGGTGGTGGAGACGTTGCCGATGCCGGGGATGGTGCGCAGTTCCCGCTCCACCTGGCGCGCATGCTCGGCCAGCAGCGGGCCGTTCTCGCTCGCCAGGACCAGCACGTACTTCTCGCTGGAGCCGCCGAAACCGACTTTCACCTGGATGCCGGGCAGGACGCCCAGGGCTTCGCGCAGGTCGCTCTCCACGGCCTGCTTCTTGACGCCGCCCCGCTCGGCGCGGGGCGTCAGGTTGATGGTGAGGGTCGCCTTGCGCACTTCCGCCGCACCCTGGGGGATGAAGGGGTCGCTGCCGGAGGCGCCGCCGCCGACGGCGGTATAGACCATGCGCACGTGGGGATTCTTCTCCACGATGCCGCGCGCCGCCTCGGCGGCGGCCAGGGTCTCCTGGAAGGTGCTGCCGGGCGGCAGGGCGAGGTAGACCTGGGTCTGGGAGAGGTCGTCCGGCGGCAGGAAACCGGTGGGCAGCAGGGGCACCAGGGCGAAGGAGCCGAAGAAGAACAGGGTGGTCGCCGCCAGGGTGGCCAGCCGGTGGCGCAGGCACCAGGCCGCCACGCGCAGGTAGAGCGTCAGCCAGGCCGGCTGGGCGAAGCCTCCCTTCGGGGGGCGCAGGATGTAGGCCGCCATCATGGGGGTCAGCATGCGCGCCACGGCCAGCGAGAAGAACACCGCGATGGCCGCGGTCCACCCGAACTGGACGAAGAACTTCCCGGCCACGCCGCCCATGAAGGCCGTGGGCAGGAATACGGCGATCAGCGTGAAGGTGGTGGCGATGACCGCCAGGCCGATCTCGTCGGCCGCCTCCATGGCCGCCTGGAAGGGCGTCTTGCCCAGCGCCAAGTGGCGCATGATGTTCTCGATCTCGACGATGGCGTCGTCCACCAGGATGCCGACCACCAGCGACAGGGAGAGCAGGGTCACCACGTTGATGGTGAAGTCCATCATGTGCATGGCCGCGAAGGCGGGAATGACGGACAGCGGCAGCGCGGTGGCGGAAACGGCGGTGGCCCGGAAGTCGCGCAGGAAGAGCCAGACCACGATGACGGCCAGGATGGCGCCCTCGATCAGCAGGGCCATGGAGCCCTCGTAGTTCTCCTGCACCGGATCCACGAAGTTGAAGGCCTCGGTGACCGTGACGTGGGGATGGTCGGCCTTGATCTGCTTCAGCGCGGCCCCCACGGCGGCGGCCACCTGCACCTCTCCGGCGCCGCGGCTGCGGGTGATCTCGAAGCCCACCACCGGCTGCCCGTTCAGCAGCGCGGCTGAGCGCTGCTCGGCGACGGTGTCGGTGACGGTGGCGAGCTGGTCCAGCCGGACCCGGCGGCCGTCGGACAGGACGATGTCCATGGCGGCCAGCTCTTCCACGCTGCGCACCGTCGCCACCGTCCGCACGGACTGTTCGGACCCGCCCACGTCGGCGCGGCCCCCCGATGCCTCCTGCTGGATCTGGCGCAACTGGCGCGAGATGTCCGACGCGGTGGCGCGCAGGGCGAGCAGCCGTGCCGGGTCCGGCTCCACCCGCAGCTGCCGGCTGACGCCGCCGACCCGGGCCACGCCGGCGACGCCCCGCACGCTGAGCAGGGCCTTGGCCACTGTGTTGTCCACGAACCAGGACAGGGCCTCGTCGTCCAGGCGGCTGGAGGCCACCGTGTAGGTCAGGATCGGCGAGCCGGCCACGTTCATCCGCGCGATGACCGGGTCCAGCAGGTCGCCGGGCAGGTCGGCGCGGATCCGGGAGACGGCGTCGCGCACGTCGTCCACGGCTTCCTGGGTCGGCTTCTCGATGCGGAACTCGACGGTCACCGTCGCCGTGCCGTCCTGGACCTTCGTGTAGATGTGCTTGATGCCCTGGACCGTGGCGATGGAGTTCTCCAGCTTGCGCGCCACCTCGGTTTCCATCTGGGAGGGTGCCGCGCCCGGAAGGCTCGCGGTGACGATCACCGTCGGCAGGTCGATGTCCGGAAACTGCTGGATCTTCATGGCCCGGAAGGACAGGATGCCGCCCAGGGTCAGCATGGCGAAGATCAGGATGGCCGGGATCGGCGTCCGGATCGACCACGAGGAGACGTTGATCATGGCGCGGCCACCAGGCGGACCAGGTCGCCGTCGGCCAGGAAGCCGGCGCCGGTGGCGACGACCCGCGCCCCGGCCTCGAGTCCCCCGGTGACTTCCACGCGCTCGCCGGCGCGGCGGCCGACGGCCACCTTGACCTGGGTCACGCGGACCAGTCCCGCCGGCGCGCCCGTGCCCTCCCCTTCGATCCGGAAGACATAGGCGAAGCCCTCCCGGAGCACGACGGCGCCCTTGGGCAGGGTCAGGGCCGGCGTCCGGCCCAGTTCGAACTCGCCGCGGGCGAACATGCCGGCCCGCAGCGTCCCGCCGGCCGCGGCCGGCAGGTCCACGTAGACGATGGCGTTGCGGGTCTGGGCGTCCACGGTGGGGGCCGACGAGCGCACGACACCGCGGACGGTGGCGCCGGCCGGGCTGGTGAGCACGGCGGCGGTCCCGGGGCGGATGCGCTCCAGTTCCGCCGCGGTCACCTCCGCGCGCCACTCCAGGCGTCCGCCCCGGATCAGCCGGAAGAGTTCCTGCCCCGGCACGGTCAGGGATCCGACGGTCGCCGCGCGGGCCGAGATCACGCCGTCATCGGGGGCGACGACGCGGGTGTAGGAGAGCCGCAGCTCCACCGAGCGCACCCGGGCCCGGGTCGCCTCGACACGGGCCGCCGCCGTCTGCTCGGCCGTCAGGTACTGGCCGGCCTGCTGGGCACTGTAGAAGCGCTTCGCCACCAGTTCCCGGGCCCGTTCCGCGTTGGCCCTCGCTTCCGCCAGGACCGCCTGGGCCTCGGCGGCGGCGGCCCTGGCCTCGGCCAGTTCCGCGGCGAGGCCGTCGTCGGCGATGCGCGCGAGCAGGTCCCCGCGGCGCACCGTGTCGCCCACGTTCACCCGGACCTCGGCCAGCCGGTAGTTGGCGACCTCGGCGCCGACGACCGTCTCCTGCCAGGCCGCCACGTTGCCGGCGGCGGGCAGCAGGCGCGGCCATTCGGCGGATTCGGGCGTCACGGCGCTGACGGTCAGGGCGGGCTTGGCCGCCTGTTTGGCGGCTTCCGGCGCGCCCGCCGGGGTCTCCTTCGGCTGGCCGCAACCGGACAGCGCGGCGGCCGCCAGCAGCAGGGCGGGAAAAGGCAGGAAGCGGCCCCGGCGGGGCCCGGTCGATGGGGAGGTTGCGCTCATGGGGAGGAATGCAGTGGATCCGAAACGCGCGGAACGCGGGAAAAGGGGAGGAGGGAAGGCATGGGGGAAGGGGGAGGGACGGCGGGAGCGTGCCGGATCGGGTGCATGTGCACCGATCGTTGCAAGGCTCCGGTCTTCCGCAGCGTCCTCCTCGTTGCAACCGCGATCCTGGAACGGATCGCCTTCCGGGTCCCGGCGGCGCCGGATATCGGTCGCATGCCAGGGGCAAAGGCCGCATTATCCACCGCCCGGACGGGGCGCGGACACCGCGCGCCGAGGGTATCTCACGGGCGGGGCGGCAGCCAGCGGGCGATGGCCGCGAACAGCTCGTCCCTGCCCACCGGCTTGACGAGGACGTCGTTCATCCCGGCGGCGAGGCAGCGTCGCCGGTCGCCGTCGAAGGCATTGGCCGTCATGGCCAGGATCGGCAGGTCCGCCCGGTCCGGGAAGGCGCGGATGGCGAGGGTGGCATCGATCCCGTTCAGGCGCGGCATGTTCAGGTCCATCAGGACGATGTCGTAGTCGCCGGCCCGGGCCAGGTGAACGGCCTCCTCCCCGTCGGCGGCCACGTCGACGCTGGCGGCAAGTTCGCGCAGCACCTCCAGTGCCAGTTCGCGGTTCAGCGGGTCATCCTCGGCGAGCAGTACCCGGGCCCCGGCCAGGTCCTCGCGCAACTGGGCCACGACCGCGGGCATCCCCCGGTCCGGGCGCGGGTCGGGCGGCGATTCCGCGGCGCCGAGGCGGCAGGTGAACCAGAACGTGCTGCCTTCCCCGAACCTGCTCTCCACGCCGATCTCGCCGCCCATGAGGTGCGCCAGGCTCCGGCTGATGGCGAGGCCCAGGCCGGTGCCGCCGTAGGCCCGCGTCATGGAATCGTCCACCTGGGCGAAGGGCCTGAACAGGCCGCCCAGGTCCTCTTCCCGGATGCCGATGCCGGTATCCCGCACCTCGCAGCGCAGGAGCACCTCGTCCGCCTCCTCGGCGACCATCGCGAAGGCGATCCGGACCGAGCCCCCGGCGGTGAATTTCACCGCGTTGCCCGCGAGGTTGACCAGGATCTGGCTGAGCCGCAGCGGATCGCCCCACAACCGGCGCTCCGCCAGGACGGGGTCGACCTCCACCGCCAGGGCCAGACCCTTTTCCGCCGCCTTCTGCCCGACGATCGCCTCGACGCCCTCCAGGACTTCCCCCAGGCGCAGGGCCACCCGGTCCAGGGCCAGCCGATCCGCCTCGATGCGGGAGATGTCCAGGATGTCGCCGATGATCTCCACCAGGTGCCGGGACGCGTGCTTCACCTTTTCCAGGCGGGCGCGCTGCTTCGGCTCGGTCGTGGCCCGCAGGACCAGGTCGGCCATGCCCATGATGGCATGCAGCGGGGTCCTCAGCTCGTGGCTCATGTTGGCCAGGAAGGCGGTCTTCGCCCGGTTGGCGGCCTCGGCCTCCTGGACCCGCTGGGCCAGCGTCCGGTTCAACTCGTCGATGCGCGCCTCCTGGCGCTTGCGTTCCGTGATGTCGCTCGAGACGCCCACGTAATGGAGCAGCTTGCCGTCGGGTCGCCGGAAGGCGGTGATCGACAACTGGGCCGTGTAGAGGCTGCCGTCCCTGCGACGGTTCACGATCTCGCCCTGCCAACCGTCGCGGGCCAGGAGCTCCTGCCACATCTGGTCGTAGAAGCCCTTTCCCTGGAGCCCCGAGGCGAGCATGCGGGGATTCCGCCCGATGGCCTCCTCGGGCCCATAGCCGCAGATGCGGGTGAAGGCCGGGTTCACGGAGACGATCCTCGCCTCCGGGTCGGTGATCACGATGCTGTCGGTGCTGCTCTCGAACACGGTCGAGTTCAGCCGCGTGAGCCGCTCGGCCTCGGCCCGTTCGACCAGGAGCTGGGACTGCCGCCGGTAGAAGCCGACGGCGAGCAGCGACACCACGGCGAGCGTCGGCACGATGACCGCCGCGACGTGGATGGCATCGGCGCGCCAGCGGGCGAGCACCGCGTCCCGGTCCAGGCGGGTGACCACCGCCACGGGGTAGAGCCGCGACATGCGGAAACTGGTGAGCGCCACCCGCCCGTCCGGCCTTTCCTCCTCGGCACGGCCGAAGGCGGCCTCGCCGCCCTGCATCAGCGTCGCCAGGCGGCCGTCCGCCGCCCCCGGCCGCGCATTCCGGTCCGTGGACAGCAGCAGCGAGCCGTCGTAGCGCACCACTTCGCCGGTGCCGGCCGTTGCCGCCAGGGCCCTTTCCAGGTGGTTGATGAAGTAGTCGGGGTTCACGGTCGCCAGCAGCATCACCGGTCCGCCGGAACGGCGATAGGCGCGCAGCAGCGGCACGAAGCTCAGGCCGTCGGCGGCCACCGGGTCCGCGGCCGTCGCAGGGCGCCCGCCGGCGAAATCCCGCCCCGCCCAGGCGGGCCCCACGCGCAGGATCTCCGCGTCGCCGCCGGCCGGCGGCAGGAAGCCGTCGGTGGGCACGACCTGTCCCACGTTGGCGGGATTGGAACTGGCGACGATCCGGCCCGTGGCATCGGCCAGGGACAGGGAGCGCAGGAAGGGTGCGTGGCTGAGGATCTCCGCGAACGGCCGTCCCGCGTCCCCGCCGGTTGTCGCCGGGTCCCATGGCAGGCCCGCCCCCGCGGCCAGTTCCACGGCCCGCAGGTTCTGGGTCAGGTGGTCCTCCAGGCCGCGGGCGTTCGTGGCCGCGATCTCGAAGGCGGTCGCGATGGCCTCCACCCGCAGGCGCCAGACGCTGAACGCCGTCGCGGCGAGGACGCCGGCGACGGTCAGCGCCAGGGCGCCGAAGAGGATCGTGCGCAGGTGGCCCTGGCGCAGGCCGGGGACGGGGGGCAGGCGGCTATCGGGCAACGATGGCTTCCAGCCGGTGGCGCCGCGCCGCCTCCAGCAGGCGGCCGTCGCGCTTGATGTCGCTCATGAAGCGTTCCACCCGGGCGTACCAGGTGTCGTCGCCGGGCTTCATGGCATAGGCATACGGCGTCACGTGGTAGGTGGTCGGCGGGACCACCAGGCGCGCCCAGTCGGCGCCGGCCAGGAATCGCTGGCTGTAGGGGTAGTCCGTCATGAAGACGTCCGCCCGGCCGGATTCCACCTCCTGCTCCCGGGCGAAGGGCGTGTCCAGCACCATCAGGCGCGCCGACTTGAGCTTCTCCCGCATCACCGGTTCGTGCAGGGTGCCCCTGGCGACCGCCACCACGGTATCCGGCGTGTCGATGTCGGCCCATTCGCGGATCCGCCGGTTCGACTTCGTGGTGATCGCATAGATGTCGCTGGCCAGGTGGGGGCGGGTGAAGCGCAGCCGCTCCGCCCTGGCGGGCGTGATGCCGATGGCGAACATGGCCACGTCGCAGCGGTCCTGGGTCAGGTCGTCGATCAGCTTGGCAAAGGAACTGTCGACGAAGGCGACCTCGACGCCCAGGTCGCGCCCGAGTTCCCGGGCCATGTCGATGTCGATGCCCGAGAGCTGCTGGGTGCGCGGATTGCGGTAGGTGATGCCGTGGTAGTCCGGCCAGATGCAGACCCGCAGCGCGCCGCTGGCGATGACCTGGCCCAGGCGACCCTCGGCCGGCGGGCGTCCGACCTCCCGGGCGCCGGCGCCGAAGGACGCCGCCGCGCAGGCCGCCAGCAGCGCGAGCCGGCACAGACGCAGGGCAGATGGGCGCATGGGTCTTCCGTTTCCGATCGCGGGCCGGGCGGTTTCCGTGAAGGCGATTCTAACCGCAGGCGGGCCGGCCGGCCCCCCTGGGAATGCGCCCGCTGCCGCCTCCGCGCGCCATGTCCGGGGCCGCCGCCGGGGAAAGGGCCGGCACCCGTGGCCTGGACGGACCGGGCGCCGTCGGCGGTCCGCGCCCGACCGGAGGCGGGGCGCCCCGGGCGGCGCGCCGGCGCCCATGCCAAGAGGATGGCCGGAAGAAAAAAGGGCCGGCGCATGGCCGGCCCCGGTGTGGCGCGCCGCCGGCTATTCCTCTTCCTCGCGCAGCTTGTGCCCGGACATGAGCTTCTGCTGGGTCTGGGGCGGCACCTGGGCATGCCGGGAGAACTCGATGGTGTAGGCCCCCTTGCCGCCGGTCATCGATTTCAGGCGGGATGCATAATCGCCGATCTCGGCCAGGGGAACTTCCCCGGCGATCGCCACGGTGCCGTGGCCCCGGGGCGTCGTGCCGGTCACGTGGCCGCGCCTGGACGAGAGGTCGCCGGCCAGGTCGCCCATGTTCGCCTCGGGCGCGACGATCTCGATGCTGACGATGGGCTCCAGGACGATAGGGTTGGCGGCCTGGATCGCCTCGATCGTGGCCTTGCGGCCCGCCGTCACGAAGGCGACCTCCTTGCCGTCCACCGGGTGGGTCTTGCCGTCGTAGACGATGACCTTCAGGTCGCTGACCGGGTAGCCGGCGATGACGCCCTCGTCCAGCGCCTGGCGGACGCCCTTCTCGACGGCCGGCATGAAGACTCCGGGGATCACGCCGCCCTTCACCTGGTCCACGAACTCGAAGCCGGCGCCGCGTTCCATCGGTTCGATCTTCAGGTAGACCTCGCCGAACTGGCCGGCGCCGCCGGTCTGCTTCTTGTGCCGGCAATGGCCCTCGGCATTCTTCGTGATCGTCTCCCGGTAGGGGATGCGCGGCGGCTTGGTGTCCAGCTCCAGCTTGTACTGGTTGGCCAGCTTTTCCAGCTTGTAGCGCAGGTGCATCTCGCCCAGGCCGCGGATCACGGTCTCGTGGGTGGTCGGGTGCCGCTCCACCTGGAAGCAGGGATCCTCCAGTTCCAGCTTGTGCAGCACCTCGAAGAGCCGCTGCTCGTCCCCCTTCTTCTTCGTCTCCACCGCCAGGCCCTGCATGGGGTGCGGGAATTCGAGCGGCTTCAGGTGGATGTGGTCCTCGTCGTGGGAGTCGTGCAGCACGGCGTCGAACTCCACCTCCTCCACCTTGGCCACGGCGCCCAGTTCCCCGGGCACCAGCTCGTCCACCTCCACGTAGTCCTTGCCCTGCAGCTTGTACAGGTGCCCCACCTTGAACGGCCGCTTGCCGTCGCCCACGAAGAGCTGGGAATCCTTGCGGATCGTGCCCTGATGCACGCGGAATATTCCGACCTTGCCCATGTAGGGATCGGGCACCATCTTGAAGACGTGGGCCAGCACGTGCTTGGACGGATCGGGCTCGCGGTGGAACTCCTCCGTGTCGCCGCCGGGCTCGCCCTTGTGGAACGGCGGCGGGTTGCCCTCGGCCGGGTTGGGCGCCAGGGTTTCCAGCACGTGGAGCAGTTCCGGGATGCCGGCGCCGGTGCGCGCCGAGACGAAGAGGATGGGGATCAGGTGGCCGGCCCGCAGCGCCTTCTCGAAGGGCGCGTGCAGGGCGGTGGCGCTCGGATCCTTGCCGTCCTCCAGGTACTGGGCCAGCAGGTCCTCGTCCTCCTCGATGATCTGGTCGATGAGTGCCCGGTGGGCCGCGCCGACGGAATCGAAGTCGGAATCGCCGGAATCGTGCTCCAGCACCTCGACCACGTCGTGGCGGTCGTGGGCCGGCAGGTCGAGGATCAGGCATTCCTTGCCGAAGCGCTCGCGGATGTCGGCCACCAGGCCCGGCAGGTCCACGTTGTCCGCGTCGATCTTGTTGACGACGATCATCCGGCACAGGCCCCGGTTGCCGGCAAAGCGCATCATCCGCTCGGTGGAGAGCTCGATGCCGGTCTGGGCGTTGATGACCACCAGCGCGGTATCCACGCCGGCCAGGGCGGCGATGGCCTGGCCCGAGAAGTCGGGGTAGCCCGGGGTGTCGATCAGGTGGACCTCGGTGCCGTGCCAGTCGAAATGGCAGAGGGCCGCATTGAGGGAATGGCCCGCCGTCTTTTCCTGCGGGTCGAAGTCGCAGACGGTGCTGCCCTTCTCGACGCTGCCCTTGGCCTGGATGGCGCCGGCGGCGGCGAGCAGGGTCTCGGCGAGGGTGGTCTTGCCGGCCCCCCCGTGGCCGACCAGGGCAACCGTGCGGATGGCTTCTGCGGAATAGCGCGACATGATGCGGAACTCCCCTTTCTTGTTGGCGTCGCGGGGCATTCTAGCCCCTCCGGAGGCCTGCCGGCGTCCGGACCCGGCGGCCGCGCAGATGGGCGGAACAACGCGGCGCAGGCCCCGCCACCGGTCCCCGATCGACCGGGCGCAAGGCTTGCCGGCCTACTCTGGGGAATGCATGATGCCTTCCGGCGAAACCCGCTTGGGCGCTCGGCCGGAGATGGAACCGGCGGGACGACCGGCGGTCGGAAGCCATGCAGCCTTGCCCGTACAACGGAGACCGAGATGAAGACGCGATTCGCCGCCCTGTGTTCCATACTCAGTATCGTCGCAGCTCCAGCCCTCGCCGACCTGAAGCCGGGCGACAAGGCGCCCGACTTCACGACCCGGGCTTCGCTGAACGGAAAGGAATTCACCTACCGGCTGGCCGATGCGCTGCGCCAGGGGCCGGTGGTCGTCTATTTCTACCCCCAGGCCTTCACCAAGGGATGCACGGTGGAGGCCCACCTGTTCGCCGAGGCCATCGACCGCTTCAAGGCCCTGGGGGCGACGGTGATCGGCGTCTCCAACGACCCCATCGACGTGCTGAACCGCTTCTCGGCCAGCGAGTGCGCCGGGCGCTTCCCGGTGGCTTCCGACGCGGACCGGCGGATCATGAAGGGCTACGACGCCGTCCTGTTCGCCGGCTGGGCCGACCGGGTCTCCTACGTGGTCGCGCCGGACGGGACCGTCATCTACGCCTATTCCGCCATGAGTCCGGACAGGCACGTGGAGAACACCCTGTCCGCCCTGCGCGAGTGGCGGGCGAGGCAGCCATGACCGGGAAGCCGCGGCCGGGTCGCGGGGACGGCGGGGTCATCGGAAGGATCGGTGCCGCCCGCGGCCGACGTGCCCGCCCGATGGCGGGCCGACGCGACGCCCGGGGCGCCTGACGCGCCGGATTCCTCCGCCCCTCCGCGGCGGGGTTCCGCGCCGCCAAGGGCGGGCCTTGCCGGTTCAGGCCGTGCCACCCATCATCAGCCTGCCGGCGGAATGCAGGCAGGTGCGGTCGCGGCCGCCCCGCTTGGCGGCGTACAGGGCCCGGTCGGCGGCGGCCACCAGGCTGTCGGCATCCGCCATCGCCGATTCCTTGCCCGCCACGCCGATGCTGACGCTCGCCCGCAGGGTCAGCTCGCCGGCCGGGATGGCCGTGCCGCGGATCCGCTGGCGCAGGCGTTCGGCGGCCTGGGCGGCCGACTTGAGGTCGGCGTTCTGGCAGATCACCAGGAATTCCTCGCCGCCCACCCGGCTCACGTGGTCGTCGCGGCGGGCCGAGGCGCGGATCAGCTGGCCCACCTCGGCCAGCACCCGGTCTCCGACCGCATGCCCGTGGGTGTCGTTCACGTCCTTGAAGCGGTCGATGTCCACCATCATCACCGCGAGGCCCTGGCCGGAGCGGTTCGCGGCGCTCCAGGCCCGGGCCAGCGTGTCCATGCCGGCGCGCCGGTTGGGCAGGCCGGTGAGCAGGTCGGTCAGCGCGGAATGCTCCAGCCGGCGATTGCTGACCGCCAGTTCCGCCGCCAGTTGCTTCAGTTGCGACCGGTCCCGTTCCCAGGCCTCGAGGAGCTGGACGTAGTGCAGCGCGGCCCGCATGCGGGCGCTCATGGCGCGCAGGTTCACCGGCTTGGTCACGTAGTCGTCCACGCCGGCCTCGAAGGCGCGGACGATGTCGCTCTCGTCCTCCACGGCGGTCAGCATGATCACGTACATGGACCGGCCCCATTCGGTCGCCCGCAGGGCGCGGCAGAATTCGATGCCGTCCATCACCGGCATCAGCCAGTCGGTGACGACCACCTGCGGCATCACCTCCAGGGCACGCGCCAGGCCTTCCTTGCCGTCGGCCGCCGTATGGACCTCCCGGCCGGTGATGCCCGCCAGCACCGCCTTCATCTGGATGCGCGTGGTCGGCTCGTCCTCCACGAGCAGCACGCTCAGCGGCGGGCAGGGCGCCTGTCCCTCCTCGGCCTTCGGGGCGGGCGCGTCCACCATCGCCGCGAAGGGCGGCAGGGGTACCGAGGCCACCTTCAGCAGCTCGCCCCATTCGCGCCACTGGCCGATGATCCTGTCCGTGAGTTCGTTGAGTTCCCGGTCGGCGAGCCCGAGCCGGCCGCCCAGGCGGATCAGCTCGGAGACGATGCCGCCCCGGTCCGCCTCGGCCGCCACCCCCAGGTCCGCAATCCGTTTGGCATGGTAGAGCAGGTGGGTGAGCTGGTGGGGGCGCGATCCCTCGGCGAAACCGGCCGCATCCGGCGCCTCGTGGTGGAAGACCGGCTCGGCGAGGGCCTTCGGGATGCCCGAATCGGCCAGGATGGCGGCCGTCACGTCGTTGTGGTCGATCTCCAGGAGCTCCCGCTCCCGGGCCGCCAGATCGTCCTCCGGGGCGCCCGATTCCAGGATGTTCGCGTACTCCGCGGGGTATATCGTCGCCAGCGCCAGGCAGCCGATCCGGGCCAAGAGGCCGCAGGCGAACATCTCGTCGGCCGGCGCGACGCGGGTCAGCGCGGCCAGTTCCTGCATGGCCGCGCCCATCAGCAGCGAATGGGACCAGAAGCGGCCGTAGTCGAAGGCCCGGCAGGGGCCCGTGGCGTACTGGTCCACCAGGGAGAAGCCCAAGGCCGCCTGGCGCACCGCCTTGAGGCCGATGCGCGCGACGGCCTCGGCCACGGACGCCGCCGGTCGGGCATGCGGGCGCGCCGCCGAATTCGCCAGGCGAAGCAGGCGGCTCGCCAGGGCGGGGTCCGTCTGGGCGATGCGGGCGATGTCGTCGATGCCCGCGTCGTCGCGCCGGCAGACCTCGATGATCGCCAGGGCAACGCCCTTCGGGCTCGGCAGCCGGTGGGCCTGCCGCAACTGATCCAGCTTCCTCCCCTGTCCCGGGGGCTCCAGGCGGCCCGGCGCTGCCTCGGGTGCATCGCTCATGAAAGATCCTCCCGCCGCCATTGTCGCGTCAACGCGGCGGGAAGGTGTTCGGCGGGCATGGGCTTGTCGATGAAGTAACCCTGCAGGGTCTCGCAGTCCAGGGCTCCGAGCACGCGCGCGTGGTCCGCCGTCTCGACGCCCTCGGCGGTCACGGTGAATCCCAGGTTCTTCGCCAGCGAGACGATGGCGCGGACGATGGCGAGGCTTTCCCGGTCGTCCGGCAGCCCGCGCACGAAGCTCTGGTCCACCTTCAGGTTGTTCAGGGGCAGGCGCTTCAGGTAGCTCAGGGACGAGTAGCCGGTGCCGAAATCGTCGAGGGACAGCTGCAGCCCGACGGCGCGCAGGGCATTGAGGATCGCCAGGGTGGCGGCGGAATCCTCCATCAGCGCGCCCTCGGTGACCTCCAGTTCCAGGCACTCGGCGGGCAGCCCGGTGTCGGCGAGCACCTCCCGGATGCGGTCCGGGAGGCCGGGATCGCGGAACTGCACCGCGGAGAGGTTCACCGCCACCCGCAGCGGCGTGCCCGCGGCCCGCCAGCGGGCGGCCTCGGCGCAGGCCGTGCGCAGGACCCAATCCCCGATGGGCCCGATCAGGCCGTTCTCCTCGGCGACCGGGATGAACTGGCCCGGCGGCACCAGTCCCTGGTCCGGGTGGCGCCAGCGGATCAGGGCCTCCACGGAACGTATGCTGCCGCTCGCCAGGTCCAGCTGGGGCTGATAGACGAGGAAGAACTCGCTCCGCTCCAGGGCCAGCCGCAGGTTGCTCTCCAGGGTCAGGCGGCGCATCGCCTCCTCGGTCAGGGAGGCGCTGTAGAACTGGCAGTTGTCCCGGCCCCGGTCCTTGGCGTGGTACATGGCCGTGTCGGCATGCTTGATCAGGGTGGCCGCGTCCTCGCCGTCGTCCGGGTACACGGCCATGCCGATGCTGGTCGTGACCACCAGTTCGCGGCCCTCCAGCGGGAAGGGGCGGCGCATCGCCTCCCGGATCCGGTGGGCGACGCCCAGGGCGTCCTCCGCGCTGCGCAGCTGCGGGATCAGCACCGTGAATTCGTCTCCGCCCAGCCGGGCCAGGCCGTAATCCTCCTGGCCGATCTCCGACCGGGCGACCAGATCGGCCGGCCGCACGCTCAGGCGCAGGCGGTCCGCCGTCCAGCGCAGCAGCAGGTCGCCGGCCCCATGGCCCAGCGTGTCGTTCACGGTCTTGAAACCGTCCAGGTCCAGGAAGAGGACGGCCAGCTTCTCGTTGAGCCGGCGGGCGCGCCGGGTTTCCCGTTCGAGCCTTTCCGCGAAGGACTGGCGGTTGGGGAGGCCGGTGAGGGTGTCGAAATAGGCCAGCCGATACACCCGGCGTTCCGCTTCCTTGCGTTTGGTGATGTCGCGCAGGAGGCAGAGGGCCTCCCGGTCACCGATGCCGGCCAGCCGGGCCTCGTAGTGGCGCTCCTGGCCGTCCGGTCCCGCCAGATCGTAGGTCACCGACACGGGAGCGCCCGCCGCGCAGGCCTGGCCCACGGCCGCCAGCAGCCGGTCCGCCACGGCCTGCGGCAGGCTCTCGCCGAGCAGGTTCCCGGGAACGGGCAGGAAGGCGCGGCGGTCCTGGTCGCCCGCCGCAAGGCGTGCATCGAGGACCCGTCCGTCCGGCGCCAGGCGCAGCAGGGAATCGGGTATGGCATCGAGGATCGCCATGTGCCGCCGGTTGGCCGCGTGCAGGTCCTGGAGCACCTGGCAGCCGCGGAACAGGTAGCGCACCCGGTGGCCGATCAGGGCCCAGTTGATGGGCTTGGCGATGAAGTCCGTCGCCCCCGCCTCGAAGGCCCGCTCGATGGACGCCATGTCGTCCATGCCGGTGACCATGACGATGGGAAGCTCGTCGCCGGCCTCGAAGCGCAGGCGGTCGCAGACCTGGTAGCCGTTCAGCCCCGGCATCTCCACGTCCAGCATCACCATGTCCGCGGGCTCGGCCCGGAACGACCGGAGGGCTTCCTCGCCGTCGGCGGCGAGGGCCACCTCGTAGCCGGCCTTCTCCAGGGCGGCCTTGAGGAGCAGGCGGGCCGTGGCCTCGTCGTCGGCCACGAGGATGCGCGACTGGCGGCGGCTCAAGGCGCCGCCCCCAGCCGTTCGCGGATGGCCGCGCACAGCCGTTCGTACTCGCGCCGGGCCTCGGCGAGCACCGGGCCGGCCTCGCCCGGGCGCGACTCCCTGCCCAGGCGCTCCAGTTCACGGAACAGGGCGGAGAGGGCACCGCCTCCCACGTTGGCGCTGCTCGACTTGAGGGAATGGGCGGTGCGGCGCAGGGCGTCCCCGTCGCCGGATTCGACGGATTGCCCGACCTCGGCCATCAGCGGCGCCGAACTGGCCAGGTACACTTGCATGATCTCGCGGGCCAGGGCGCCGGAGGGGTCCAGTTCGTTCAACTGGTCCAGCACCTTCGGGTCCAGCGGCTCCTGCGCGGCGGCAGGTTCTGGCGGCGGCCCGGCGGCCTCCGGGGACTTCAGCCAGCGCCTCAGGACCTGCTCCAACTGCGCCATCGTGTAGGGCTTCGCCAGGTAGTCGTCCATGCCGGCGGCCAGGCAACGGTCCCGGTCGCCTTCCATGGCGTTGGCCGTGAGGGCGACCACCGGCAGGTGTCCGCCGCGGCCGGCTTCCAGCCGGCGCAGGCTCGCCGTCGCCGCGAACCCGTCCATGACGGGCATGTGGCAGTCCATCAGCACCAGGTCGAATTCCTCCCGGCTCGCCAGGGCCAGCGCCTCCTCGCCGTGGTTCGCCAATTCCACGGCCAGGCCGAGCTGTCCCAGCATGGCCCGGGCGACCCGCTGGTTCACCGGGTTGTCCTCGGCCAGCAGCACCCGGCCGGCGAGCCGGCCGTGCTCGGAGGCAGGAACCGCTTCCGCCACGGGGCGCACCGGGGTCGCCCCCTGGCCCGACATCAGGGCCCAGGTGACCACCTCGTGCAGTTCCGACTGGCGCACCGGCTTGTTGATGCAGCGGAGGATTCCGGCCGCTTCCCGCTCGCGGGCGTTGCCCGCCGTGTGGGTCGAGGTCAGCATGACGAGCGGTGTCGCGGCGACGGCCGGGTCGGCCTTGATGGCGCGCGCCAGTCCCAGGCCGTCCATGCGCGGCATGTGCATGTCGAGGATGGCCAGGGCGTAGGGCGCCCGGCCGGCGGCCGCTTCGGCCAGGGCGGCCAGCGCCGCCTCGCCGCCCTCGACGCAGCCCACGTCCATGCGCCAGCTTCCCAACTGCTGGCGCAGGATGTCCAGGTTCGTCCGGTTGTCGTCCACCACCAGCACCCGGACGCCGTCCAGCCGCGGCGCCTCGAAGGGCTCGACCGCCACCTCGCCCGCCCGCGGCAGGGTCAGGTCGACGCGGAAGGTGGTCCCCCGGCCCACCTGGCTCTCCAGGCCGATGGTGCCGCCCATGAGTTCCACGAGGCGCCGGCAGATCGCCAGTCCGAGTCCGGTGCCGCCGAATTCCCGGGTGGTGGAACCGTCCGCCTGGGCGAAATGCTCGAACACGCGGTCCTGGGCCTCGGGCGGGATGCCGATGCCCGTGTCCTCGACGCTCAGGCGGATCGCGATGCCGTCCGCGTCGGCGGCAAGGGCCCGGGCTCGGACCACGACCTCGCCGCGCTGGGTGAACTTGATCGCGTTGCCGATCAGGTTGGCCAGGACCTGGCGCAGCCGCAGCGGGTCGCCGCGCACCGCCATGGGAAGGTTCGGCGGCGTGAGCTGGACGGCCAGTTCGAGCCCCTTCTCCGCCGCCGGCTGCGCGAACATGGCCACCGTGTCCTCCACCAGCTCGCCCAGGTTGAAGGGCAGGCGCTCCAGCTCCATGTGGCCGGACTCGATCTTGGAGAAATCCAGGATGTCGTTGATGATGCCGAGCAGGTGGCGGCCCGACCGCATGGAGGACTCGGCATAGCTCTTCTGGGTCTCGTCGAGCCGGGTGCCGAGGAGGAGTTCCGTCATGCCGAGCACGCCGTTCATGGGGGTGCGGATCTCGTGGCTCATGGTGGCCAGGAACTCGCTCTTCGCCTGGCTCGCGGCCTCCGCCTGCTCCTTGGCGGCACGCAGCTCCGCCGTGCGGCCCTCCACCAGTTCCTCCAGGTGGTCCCGGTGCTGGCGCAGGCCCTCGTCGCGGGCGTGGATCTCCCCGAGCATCGCGTTGAAGCTGTCCACCAGGTCGCCGATCTCGTCGTCGCTGGTCCTCGTGATGCGCAGGTCGTAGCGCTTGGTCTCGGCGACGCGCCGGGCCGTCTCGCCCAGGCGCAGGATCGGCTCGCTGATCCGCCGCTGCAGGCGGATGGCGACCGCCACCGCCAGGAGGAACAGGGCGAGGCCCATGCCGGCCGTGGCGAGGATGTCGATGCGGATCTGCGCCCACATGTCCTCCAGGTCGATGACCATCGACAGGGTGCCCAGCACTTCCGGCTCGGCGCCGGCGCGCGCCATGGCCACCATCGGGTGGTCCAGGCGCAGGCGGTTTGCCTTGAAGGGCATGCGCGCATCGAAGGAGCGGGAGGGCAGCCCCGCGAAGGCGGCGTCGGGCGTCCCCGGCGGAAACACGGCCAGCGGCTGGCCATCGGGCAGGACCACCCGCGCCGCCACGATCTCGCGGCGCTCGCGCAGGCCGGACAGGCTCTGCTCGGCCGCCCGGCCGTCGCCGAAGAGGACGGCGGCCTCCGTGTTCGCGGCGACCACGTGGGCGAGGCTGCGCAGTTGCGACATCATGGCCGCCTGGTGGCGCAGGACGCCGGCGATGGTGAAGATGGCGATGGCCAGCACCAGGACCGCCAGGGCCATGCCGGCCAGCATCGCCAGCAGCCGTCGTTTCAGGGACGTGGCCGCCATCCCTATCCGCTCCTGCGCCCGGGACGGCGGGCGAGCGGTGGCGGCGATCCCGGAACCGGCGCGGTCCGCCGGACCCCCGGGGACGGATCGCGGCTTCCGGCAGGAGGACCCATCCTGACGCCGCCCCTCGGTGCCCCCGTGACGGTCACTGCCGGATCGCTCCCGTGCCGCCCTGTGGCGGGGCCCGGGACGTGGACGTGAAGCATCCCCGGAAACGCCGGGTGCCCGGGGAAAGCGACGCGATTCATGGTTGGATCATACGTTGCGGGCCGGCCCCGCAAGGCGAAAATTTACAATCTTCACACTCTCCCGCAGGCCGGGAATCGGGGCGTTGCCGCGGCGGCCGTCGCCGGATGCGCGGCGCGCGACCCGGCCGGCCGGGAGTGCCGTGCCGGATCCGATGACAACGGAATCATTCGCCGGATCGGCGACCGCCGGCCGCAGCCGCCAGCGCATTCGAAAGGGCCGCGCGGAGACCCGCTGCCGCATCGGCCCGCCCCTGGATACGTTGCCGCTGCTGGTGCCTGCGTCCCGTGGCGCGGCGCCCCCGCCAGCGGATGGCCGGCGAGGCCTGGGGCGGGCATGGCGGTGCGCTCCTCCGGGGCGGCGCCCGTGAGGGACGCCATCGGGCGTCAGGATTCCGCAGCCCCTCAAGCTGGCCAAAGGGCTCCGAGGGACAGCAGGAGCCGCACGGCGGCGCTGATGGCCAGGGCCGCGGCGACGGAGATGCCGATGGAGATCCAAGCCTGGCGCCGGCCGACCACCTTCAGCATCACGGCGAAGGTGGACACGCAGGGCACGTAGAAGGTCAGGAAGGCCAGGAAGGTGGCGATCTGCACCGTGTCGAGGACGGTGCCGACCTCCGTGGTGCCCAGGGCCTGGGCGACCATCAGCAGCGACAGTTCCTTGCGCAGGACGCCGAACAGGATCGGAACGCCGAGGGCCACGGGCAGGCCCAGCCACCAGGCGGTGACCGGCGTCAGCGCCAGGTTGATGCCGTCGTCGGCGCCCAGGTGGTTCAGCATCGCCAGGACGACGCTGCCGGCGATCAGCAGCGGGGTGACGATGGTGAGGATGTCGCGGGTCCGTTCCCAGGTGGCGGCCAGGACCGCCCGCGGGGCGGGCAGCGCATAGGGAGGGATGTCCTGGATCACGCCGGGCACGATGGCCGAATAGCGGCGGCCAAGCATCCGCCCCGCGACCCCGATGACCACCAGGATCAGCAGGAAGATCCCGACCACGCCGGCCGGTCCCAGGTACTTGCCGCCGAGGGCCAGGATGATGGCGGAGCGGGCGGAGCAGGGGACGAAGGTGATGAGCACGGACGCGACGATGCGGTCCCGGCCCGTGGCGACGCCGCCGGCCGCCGAGATGGCCGGCACGTTGCAGCCCAGGCCCATCAGGAAGGGCAGGGCGATGCCCCCGTGCAGCCCGATCCGGTGGAAGCCCCGGTCCACGACGAAGGCCACCCGGTGCATGATCCCGGACTCCTCGAGCAGGACGAGCAGCAACACCAGCGGCAGCATGTAGGGGACGACGATGCCGACGAGTCCCACCAGGGCGTCGGCCACGGCCCGGCCCGCGACGCCGGCCGCCGAGTCCGGCGTCCATCCGCCGACCCAGGCGGCCAGGCGCGCCGAGGTCGCGGCGTCCAGGCCGGTGGCCACCTCGAAGACCAGGAAGAGCACCAGGGCGAAGACGGCCGTGCTGCCCAGGAGACCCCAGCGGGGATGCAGGAACACCTCGTCGAGCCAGAACTGCCAGCCGGGCGTGCCGGCCCGCGGCGCGGGCCGGCTCACCCGCTCGAACAGCAGGGCGCAGCGGTGGTGCCGGTCGGCGTGCAGCTCCTCGTGCAGCGGGCGCGGCAGGTTTGTCCCGGCGGCCCGCCGGGCCTCGTCCAGGGCCGGCACGAGGGCGGGGAAATGGGCCGCCAGCTCGGGCACGAAGTAGTCGTCGTTCTCGGCCAGTTGCGCCACCAGCAGCGCCCGCGGCACGCGGAAGGCCTCCTGGACCTCCGCGGCCCCCACCAGGCCGCCCAGCCCCTCCAGGGCCCCGGCCACGTGGGGGCTCGGCGGCTGCGGCAGGGGACAGACCTTCTCGCGGGCGGCGCGCACCACTTCCGTGAAGAGTTCCCGCAGGCCCTTGCCCATGTGGGCCACGGTGGGAACCACGGGAACCCCGAGGGCTTCGGACAGGCCGCGCACGTGGAGGTACAGCCCCTTGTCCCGGGCCTCGTCCATGCGGTTCAGAGCGATCACCACGGGGCGGCCCAGCAGGGAGAGTTCGAGCACCAGTTCCAGGTCCCGCTGCAAGGCCGTGGCGTCGACCACCAGCACCAGGACGTCCGGCGCCTGGAATGCCGCCGCCGGCTGCCGGGACTCGTGGCGCGCGATGGCCGGCCAGCGGTCGCCCCAGAGCAGGTACTTGAGCACCACGCGGCCCGCGTCGTCCAGGCCATGCAGTGATTCCAGCGGCGGCAGGTCCACCAGGGAGATCTGGTCGAGCCCCACGTCCACCACGCATTCCTCATAGGCGGGGCCTTCGCCGGCCAGCCGCTCGTGCTGCACGATGGCGCTGGCGGCGCCCTGGAACACGGTGCTTCGCCCGACGCCCAGACGGCCCACCAGGGCGGCCCGCGGCCGGCGCTCGCCGCGCAGCAGCGGCTCCTGCAGGCCGACGGCGCAGACCTGGGGTTGCGGATTCATGGGCGCCTCCGCCCGCCCGGTCCCGTCCCGGTGCGCCGCGCGCGGTGCGGCGCGCACCGGCCCGCATCGTCGACGGGTCGGGCGAGGGATGTCCGGAGATTCGGCCGGCGCCCCGCAGGACGCCCGAAGGGGGCGGTCATGCGCCGGGCATCAGCTCCGCGAAACTGGAAATGGCTGCGTAGGGGCCCGTGTCCCGGGCCGGCTGGCGGGTATCCGGATTGCGTATCGCCACCAGGTGGCGGATGCCGTACTCCCGGGCGGAATCCAGGACCGGCAGGCTGTCCTCGGCGAGCAGCGTGCGCCCCGGATCGAAGGGCACGAACTGCTGGAGGCGGCGCCAGAACGCCGGGTCCTCCTTGGGCCGCCCCACCGAATGGGCGCTGACGATGCGCTCGAAATGGGGGCGCAGGCCGGTGCGCGCCATCTTCAGGGTGACGCTCTTGTGGTGGGCGTTGGTCACCAGGTGGGCCGGCAGACCCCTGGATCGCAGCCACTGGAGGAAGTCCACCACGGCCGGATGCACGGCGATCAGGTGGGCCACCTCCTCCTTCAGGCGCATGATGTCCAGTTCCAGCTCCGTCTGCCAGTAATCCACCGAGTACCAGTCCAGGGTGCCGGCCCGGGCGTGGTAGCGGGCCATCAGCTCCTCGCGGGCCGCCTCGGGGCTCAGGCCGCGGGCCTGCGCGTAGCGCAGCGGCACGTGCGCCTGCCAGAAGTGGTTGTCGAAATGCAGGTCCAGCAGCGTGCCGTCCATGTCGAGCAGGACGGTGTCGATGGCCGACCAGTCGGGGCAGGGGCCCGGCCCCTGCGTGGAGGGCGCCCTCACGGCCGGATGTAGGCCCAGCCGGCCTGCTGCCGGCGCATGATCGCCACCACGCCCGCCTTGACGTAGCCGATGCCCGCGATCATGTCGTCCTTCGCGATCTTCTGGTTCGTCATGGTGTTCTCGCAGGCCACCACCCGGATGCCGCCGGCCATCGCGTCCAGCACCCGGTTGGCGACCAGGGCGTCGGCCTTCAGCATGCCGATGCCGGGTCCGTAGGCGACGATCTCGACCTCCACCTTGCCGCCCAGGTCGACCTGGATGTTGCGGGCATTGTTCAGGGCCAGGGCCCATTTCTTCGGGTCCTCGTCGCTCACCTGCAGGACGACCCGGTCGGCGGGCGGGGGCGCCTGCTGGGCCCGGGAGGCCGGGCTCGCGGCGAGGAAGAGGCAAAGGGCGGCGATGCGCAGGGTTGGGGTCATGACACGTCCTCCTGGAACAGGGTTGCCGGGTCTTCGCGCCCGGTCCGCGAAGCATAGCCGATTCGGCCGGCGGCCCCGGCCGAACCGCCGCACCCGGAGCGGCTTGGGGTACAGACGACGGGGGCCGTCCTCGCCCGCCGTTCCGGCCGCCCAAGGACGGAGCGACGATGCCGCCGCGCGGACCGGAGCCCGCCCTTCATGCCCCAGGCCGCGGCTTTCGCGGCGCCAGGGCGAAGACCGCGGCCCCGAGGAGCAGCGAGCCCGCCATGCCGCCGGCCAGCGCCAGCGTGCTGTCCCACAGCAGGGGGGCCAGCACGGCCGCCGTCAACACGTTGGCCCCGGTGTGGATGACGCTCTGGCAACTCGACGCCAGGCCCCGGCGTTCCGGGAAATGGTCCAGGGCCATCAACTGCATGGACGGCATGGTCATGGCGAGCCCGAGGGCATACAGCGGAAGCGGCAGCAGGGGCCAGGGAAAGGCGGGCGTGGCCAACGCGTTCAGGATGCCGTTGGCGGCGGCCGCGACGGCCATCAGCCCCATTCCGAGGCCGACCGTCCGGCGTGGCGAAACCCGGCCCGCCAGGCGTCCGGAAATCCAGGAACCGGTCATGAGGCCCAGCACCGCGGGGCCGAACATCCAGCCGAAGGCCTGGGCGGAGAGCCCCAGGTGGCGCATCAGGAAGACCGGGGCCGAGAGCACGTAGAGGAACATGCCGTTGAAGCAGAAGGCCAGTGCGAAGGACAGGCGGAGGAAATCCCCATGGGAGAAGACCTGCCCGTAAGCCCGCGACAGCAGCACGGGGTGCAGCGACTGGCGGTGCGCCGGCGGCAGGGTTTCGGGGAGCCGGAACCAGGCGAGCAGGAAGATGGCCGTTCCGAACACGGCCAGGAAGACGAAGATGCCGTGCCAATCGAACCAGGCGTGGATCCAGCCGCCGATCACCGGCGCGACCGCCGGCGCGATGCCGAACAGGATGGCGATGTGCGACATGAGCTTCTGGGCCGCGGCGCCGTCGAAGAGGTCGCGCACCACGGCCCGGGACACCACCATCCCCGTGCCGGCGCACAGGCCCTGCAGGGCGCGTCCGATCCACAGCATCTCGATGCGTTGCGCGAAGACGCAGACCAGGGTGGCGAGCACGTAGAGGACGAGCCCGCCGAGGATGACCCGCCGCCGGCCGAGGGCGTCGGACAGGGCGCCGTGCCACAGCATCATGAAGGCGAAGGGCAGCATGTAGGCCGTCAGGGTCTGCTGGACCTGCAGTTCCGTCGCGCCCAGCGCGCCGGCCATGGCCGGGAAGGCCGGCAGGTAGGTGTCGATGGAGAACGGGCCGATGGTGGACAGGGCGGCGAGCAGCACCACCAGGCCCGGTGGCGCCCGGCCGTGGCGGTCGGGAGGCGCCGGTTCAGCCACCGAGGCCCCGGCGGTACTGGATGGCCTCGGCGACGTGGGGGCCGCCCACCCGGTCGCTGGCGGCCAGGTCGGCGATGGTGCGCGCCACCTTGAGGATGCGGTGATAGGCGCGGGCGGAGAGATCGAGGCGGAGCATCGCCTGCTTCAGCAGCAGGGCGCCGGCCTCATCGGGCAGGCAGTGGGTATCCACCTCGTCGGGGGTCAGGCGGGCGTTGGGCTTGCCCTGGCGGGCGGACTGGCGCTCCCGGGCGGACTGCGCCCGTTCCCGGACGGCGGCGGAGGATTCGCCGGTCCCCCGCGCCGCCAGTTCCCGCTCCGGCACCGCCGGCACCTCGACCATCAGGTCGATGCGGTCCATGAAGGGCCCGGAGAGCTTGCCGCGGTAGCGCGCCACCTGGTCCGGCGTGCACCGGCATTTGCCGTTGGCATGGCCCAGCCAGCCGCAGGGACAGGGATTCATCGCCGCGACCAGTTGGAAGGCGGCCGGGAAGTCGGCCCGCCGGGCGGCCCGGGAGACGCAGATGCGGCCCGTTTCCAGGGGTTCGCGCAGCGCCTCGAGGACGCGGCGGTCGAATTCGGGGAGTTCGTCGAGGAACAGCACGCCATGGTGGGCCAGCGATATCTCCCCCGGCCGCGGCACGCCGCCGCCGCCCACCAGGGCCGGCGCCGAGGCGGAGTGGTGCGGCGAACGGCAGGGCCGCCGGCCCCAGGCGGCGGGCTCGAAGAGCCCGGCCAGGGAAAGCACGGCCGCGCTCTCCAGGGCTTCCCGCTCGCTCATCGGGGGCAGCAGCCCGGGCAGCCGCTGGGCGAGCATGGACTTGCCGGTTCCCGGCGGGCCGCTCATCAGCAGGCTGTGGCCGCCGGCGGCGGCCACCTCCAGGGCCCGCTTGGCCTGGGCCTGGCCCTTCACCTCGGCCAGGTCCGCCATGGGGTGCGCCGCCGCCGGGGCTGCGCCGGCAAAGGGCGCCAGGGGCGCGGACCCGTCCAGGTGGGCGCAGACCTCGAGCAGGCTGGATGCCGGCAGGATGCGCGCGTGGCGCACCAGGGCGGCCTCGGCGGCGCAGTCGCGCGGCAGCACGAAGGCGCATCCGCCGCCCGAGGCGGCGAGGCACATGGCGAGCGTGCCGCGCACCGCCCGCAGCCCGCCGGACAGGGACAGTTCGCCGACGAACTCCAGGTCCGCGGGCGCCCCGGCGCGCAGTTGTCCCGATGCCAGCAGGATCCCCAGCGCGATGGGCAGGTCGAAGCGGCCGGATTCCTTGGGCAGGTCGGCGGGCGCCAGGTTCACGGTGATCCGGCGGGCGGGGAACTCGAAGCCGCAGTTCTGGATCGCCGCCCGGACCCGGTCCCGCGACTCCTTTACCTCGGTCTCCGGCAGTCCGACGAGGGTGAAGGCCGGGAGCCCCGGCGCCAGATGCACCTCCACCGTCACTTCCGGCGCGGCGAGGCCGTCGAGGGCGCGGCTTTTCAGGATGGCGAGGGACATGATGAACGGGAGGCGGGCCTGGGCCCGAGTCTACCGGAGATGCGGCGCGCCCTTCGCCGCGCCGGGTCGCGCGACGGCCGCGGGGGCGTACCCGCGCGGGATCAGCGCCGCTCGAATTCGGCCACCCGCGCCTCCAGGGCGGCCAGGCGCTCCCGGGCCTTTTCCAGCAGGGCCACCTGCACCTCGTACTCCTCCCGGGTCACCAGGTCGAGGCGCGAGAAAAGGCCGCCCAGCAGGGCGCGCAGGTTCTTCTCCAGGTCGGCGGCCGGCGAGGCGGCGGCCAGCTTGGAAATCCGGGCGCTGAAATCGTCGATGGTGTCGGGCTTGAGCATGGGGAGGGGCCTCTCGGGCGGGGGCGGCAACTCCCCCGGGGAAGGTCCGGCGAGTCTAGCACGGGGGTCCCGGAGGCCGTGCACTCCTTTGGTGCGCCGGCGGGACCATGCACCATGCTGGTGTGCCGGCCGGTCCCCGATTTTGGGCCTCGGGCCGGTGAACCTCTGTTTTCATTGGGGAAACCTGGCTGGCACGGGCCGTGCTAAGAGTGGGTCGCAGTCTGCATTCTTCTTCGGAGATAACACTATGCGCAAACTTCTCGTTGCATCCGCCGTGGCGAGCCTCTTCGCGGGCTCCTCCTCCGTCTTCGCCCAGGCCGCCGCGCCGGCATCGCCCCACACCTTCACGGGCAACGTGGCGCTGGTCAGCGACTACCGGTTCCGTGGCGTGTCCCAGACCTACAAGCTGCCCGCCGTCCAGGGCGGCTTCGATTACTCCCACGCCAGCGGCTTCTACGTCGGCACCTGGGCGTCCAACGTGAGCGGCAACCTGTATCCGAACGGCGCCGGCCTCGAGTGGGACTTCTACGGCGGCTACAAGTTCGAGCCCATCCAGGACCTGGGGATCGACGTGGGCGTCCTGTACTACTGGTACCCGGGCGCCTACTACAACGTGGCGACCCGCGACAAGTTCAACAACACGGAGATCTACCTGGGCCTGACCTACAAGTGGTTCTCGGCCAAGTACTCCCACGCCGTCAGCGATTATTTCGGCATCAAGGGCAACACCTACTCGGGCTATGCCGGCATCAATGCCGACGGCACCCCGACCGGCAATACCATGCCCGTGACGACGGCGAATTCGCGGGGCTCCGGCTACCTGGACCTGAACGCCAACTTCGAGATCATGGACAAGACGACGCTGGGCCTGCACGTCGGCCACACCTCGGTGCGCCATTTCGGCGACCTGAGCTACACCGACTACAAGATCGGCCTGACGCGGGATTTCGGGTGGGCGACCCTGGGTGCCGCGGTGGTCGGCACCAATGCCAAGACCCAGTACTACCGCTACTGCAACACGTCGCCGAACTGCAAGGACCCGCGCGACACCACGCTGGTGCTCTCCATCAGCAAGACGTTCTGAACGAAGCATGAAGTCCCCGCCGGTGCAACGGCCGGCGCCGGCGGGGCCGCGAAATCCCTCAACACACAAGGAACCTCCTCATGAAACTGGTAACCGCCATCATCAAGCCGTTCAAGCTTGACGAGGTGCGCGAGGCCCTGGCCGCCGTCGGCGTTCAAGGCATCACCGTCACCGAAGTCAAGGGTTTCGGACGCCAGAAAGGCCACACGGAGCTGTATCGCGGCGCCGAGTACGTGGTCGATTTCCTGCCCAAGGTCAAGGTCGAGGCCGCCGTCAAGGACGACATCCTCGACCAGGTGATCGAAGCCATCGAGAAGTCCGCCAGCACGGGCAAGATCGGCGACGGAAAGATCTTCGTCTTCGATCTCCAGCAGGTCATCCGCATCCGCACCGGCGAGTCCGGTGAGGAAGCGCTGTAAAGGGGAGTGCCAGTCATGAAAAAGTTCATCGCAATGCTCCTGACGGCCTGCGCCGTCGGCCTCGGCGCCCTGTCGGCGCCCGTGCTGGCCGACGAGAAGCCGGCCGCCGCCCCCACGGCGGCCACGGCCGAGGCTCCGGCCGCGGCCGCGCCGGCCGAAGCCCCCGCCGCCGCGCCGGCACTGCAGGCCAACAAGGGTGACACCGCGTGGCTGCTGGTCGCCACCGCCTTCGTGATCCTGATGTCCATCCCGGGCCTGGCCCTGTTCTACGGCGGCCTGGTGCGCAGCAAGAACATGCTGTCGGTGCTGATGCAGGTCTTCGTGACCTTCTCGCTGATCACGGTGCTGTGGGTCATCTATGGCTACAGCATCGCCTTCACCGAGGGGAACGCCTTCTTCGGCAGCCTCGACAAGCTCTTCCTCAAGGGCGTCACCATCGAGTCGATGGCGGCCACCTGGTCGAAGGCCGTCGTGGTGCCCGAGCTGGCGTACATCCCCTTCCAGGGCGCCTTCGCGGCCATCACCTGCGGCCTGATCGTCGGCGCCTTCGCCGAGCGCATCAAGTTCTCCGCGGTCCTGCTGTTCATGGTGCTCTGGTTCACGTTCAGCTATGCGCCGATGGCCCACATGGTGTGGTACTGGGCCGGTCCGGACGCCTACACGTCCGCCGAGGCGGCCGAGAAGGCCAACGCGACCGCCGGCTGGCTGTTCCAGAAGGGCGCGCTGGACTTCGCGGGCGGCACGGTGGTGCACATCAACGCCGCGGTCGCGGGGCTGGTGGGCGCCTTCCTGGTCGGCAAGCGGGTCGGCTACGGCCGGGATTCCATGGCCCCCCACAGCCTCACGATGACCATGATCGGCGCCTCGCTGCTGTGGTTCGGCTGGTTCGGGTTCAACGCCGGTTCGGCGCTCGAAGCCAACGGCATCGCGGCCCTCGCCTTCGTCAACACCTGGCTCGCCACCGCCGCCGCGGCCCTGTCCTGGATGATGGTCGAATGGCTGGTCAAGGGCAAGCCCTCCATGCTGGGCGCGGCCTCCGGCGCCGTGGCCGGACTGGTGGCCATCACGCCCGCCGCCGGTTACGTGGGCGTGGTCGGCGCGCTGGTGATCGGTCTCGCCGCGGGCGTGGTCTGCCTCTGGGGCGTCAATGGGCTGAAGAAGCTGCTCGGCGCCGACGACTCCCTGGACGTGTTCGGGGTCCATGGCGTCGGGGGCATCCTGGGCGCGATCCTGACCGGCGTCTTCGCCGCGCCGAGCCTGGGCGGCCAGGGCATCTTCGACTACGTGGCCAACAAGGCCGCCGACAGCTACGACATGATGGGCCAGGTGATGGTCCAGGCCACGGCGGTCGGCACCACGGTCATCTGGTCCGGCATCGTCGCCGTCGTCGCCTTCAAGCTGGTGGACATGTTCGTCGGCCTGCGGGTCAGCGAGGAAGAGGAACGCGAGGGCCTCGACATCGTGTCCCACGGCGAAACCGCCTACCACTATTGATCCCCGGACGGTCCGGCGCGCCGCGCCGGACCGCGGGATCCTCCGTCTCCACTGCGGTTCGGGCGTCCCAAGGGGCGCCTGTTTTTTTTGGCGCCGCCTTGCCGGCAAGGTCGCTCCCCGGGAAGCACGTTCGTGTCCCGGGGGGTGCGTTCCGGTTGCGCCGGGCACCTCATGTTCCTACAATCGGAATATCCATCAACAGAGTCCTGCGCCCCCGCGCCGCCGGTGCCGAAAGCCGGTTGGCGGCCGAAGGGTAGAGGGCCATAAAATCAAAGAGTTGCATTCATGCCCCGACGCCATCCCCAGCCAGTTTGCGCAATCCTGTTCGCGGCGGGGATGGCGGTTTCCGGAACGGTCGGTGCGGAAACCCTGATGGAGGCCTACCGGCAGGCCGTCGCCAACGATCCCAGGCTCGCCTCGGCGCGGCTGGATCACCAGGCCAGCGAAGAGGTGGTCCGGCAGGCGCGTGCCGGCCTCCTGCCCTCCGTGATCCTGGACCTGGAGAAGACCCAGGAACGCCAGAACATCCTGAGCAGCCAGAACACGGTCATCGGTGCCGGCACCAGCACCTTCCCGATCCGGCAGCACACGCTGACGATCACCCAGCCCATCTTCAAGAAGGCGGTATGGGACCGGCTGGCGCAGACCGAGGCGGGGGTCCGCCAGGCCTATGCCAATCGCCTGGCCGCCGAGCAGGGCCTGATGGTCCGCGTGGCGACCGCCTACCTGGGCGTGCTGGCGGCCCGGGACAGCCAGGGATTCGCCGCGGCCGAGCGCCAGGCCGTGGTGAAGCAGTTGCAGCTGGTCGAGGAAAGGGTGGCGCGGGGCCTGGCGGCCGCCGGCGCCCTGCACGAGGCGAGGGCCCGCCACGCCCAGGTCAGCGCCCGGGAACTGGAGGCCGCGAACGTCCTGGCGGATGCCCAGCAGGGCCTGCGGGAGATGACCGGGCAGCTCATCACCCAGTACCGCGGCATACGGGAGGACATCCCGCTGCAGTTGCCGGAGCCGGCCATCGCCGACCGGTGGGTCGACACCGCCCTGGCGCAGAATCTGGCCGTCGAGGCGAAACGCCAGGCCGTGGAGGCGGCCCAGAAGGAGGTGGACCGGCAACGGGCCGGCTACCTGCCGACCCTGAACCTGGTCGGCACCTACAACAACCGGAAGCAGGGCGGCACCCTGTTCGGCGGCGGCAGCCACGTGGAAACCGGCGACCTGTCGCTGAAGCTCTCCATGCCGATCTTCGAGGGGGGGCTCACCACCGCCCTGACCGACGAGGCCGCGGTCCGCTACCAGAAGTCGCTGCAGGACCTGGAGCAGGAGCGGCGCGTCGCCGAGCGGCAGGCCCGGGCCGCCTTCCAGGGTGTCGTGTCGAGCATCGCCCAGGTCCAGGCCCTGCGCCAGGGGGTCGTCTCCCAGACCAGCGCCCTGGACCTCAAGCAGGAAGGCTACAAGGCCGGCGTGGCCACCGTCCTGGCGGTGCTGGATTCCCAGCGCGACCTGTACATGGCCAAGCGGGACTACGCGAAGGCCCGCTACGACTACCTTCTCTATCGCCTGCGCCTGAAACAGGCCGCCGGCAGCCTGTCCGAGGAGGATCTCGAAGGGGTGGGCCGCCTCGCCGACTGATGCCGGCGGCGGATCCGCGAGCAAGGAGAAGCTGATGGTCGTGCAGATCGCCCAGCGCACCGCCCGCCGCCTGACCAAGGGCTTCCGGGCCGCCCTTTCCGCGGCACCGGCCCCCCGCGCCCCCGCGCTCCCGCCTTTCCGCCGCCGGGTCATCTTCGAGGCCCTGGAGCCCCGCCTGCTCCTTTCGGCCGACCTGCCCGTCCTGCCGCCCCAGCCGGACGCCCAACTGCCGGCGCAGGCGCAGCCCGTGGAGGCCGCCGCGCTGATTCACGACCTTCCCGCGCCATTGCCGGTCTTCGATGCGATGGGCGACGGGATGGACGCAGGGGTGATCGATCCGGGCGCCCTGGCGGCGGGTCCCGCCGTCGCGGCGCCCGTCGCGGGTTCCGATCCGGCGGGCACCGGCCCGGTGCCGGAACAGCTGGTGATCGTGGACCCGCGGGTCGCCGGGGCCCTTGACCTGCCCGGTTCCGTGCCGGGCGTGCGTTTCCTGGTCCTGGCCGCGGGCGAGGACGGCCTGCGCCAGATCACCGACGCCCTGGCCGGCGAAAGCGACCTTGCCGCCATCCACGTGCTCACCCACGGGGCCACGGGTCTCCTGGACATCGCCGGCACCCTGCTGGACGCGGCGAGCCTGGCGGCCCGGGAGGCCGAGATCGCGGCCTGGGGCAAGGCCCTGGCCGCCGGCGGCGACATCCTGCTCTACGGCTGCGACGTGGCCCAGGGGGCCCAGGGGCTGCGCTTCCTGGAACGGCTCGCCGCCGCCACCGGCGCCGACGTGGCCGCCTCCACCGATGCCACCGGCGCCGCGGCCCGCGGCGGCGACTGGCATCTGGAAGCCTCGGTCGGCGCCGTCGAGACGGCACCGCTGGCCTTCCACCTGACCGACGGCGTGCTGGCGGACTTCGTCGGCACCTCCGGCAACGACAACTTCAGCGGCACCGGCGGCGCCGACAACTTTTCCTTCAGCATTGCCAACCTGGCCGCCACGGACACCGTGGCCGGCGGTGCCGGCGCCGATGCCCTGATCGTCACCAGCGCGGGCACCATCACCGACGCCGTGTGGGCCAAGGTCACCGGCGTCGAGACGCTGCAACTGGCGGCCGCCGGCAACACCGCCGAACTGGGTGCCACCGTCGATGCCGCGGTGGCCACGGCCACGGGCGCTGCCCTGACCGCCACCGGCGGTGCCGGCGCCGACACGCTGGCGATCGGCGACGGCTGGGCCCACGCCGTCACCTTCGACGGGGCCGGCGGCAGCGACACCCTGGATTTCTCCGGCTATTCGGGCGACCTCGCCTTCACCGTCAAGCTCGACGGCAGCATCGTCGTGAAGGCCGGGGCCACCCTCCTCGCGACGGCCACCCACGTGGAGAACCTGATCGGCGGCGGCGGCGACAACGTCTTCACCTTCGAGGACGGGGCGGTGCTGGCAGGCGCCCTCACCGGCGGCAGCGGCGGCGCGAACACCCTGGACCATTCCGCCAATACCACGGGCATCACCGCGAACCTGGCGGCCGGCACGGCCACGGGCGTCGGCGGCGCCGTCTCGGGCATCCAGAACGTCACCGGCGGCACGGGCGACGACGAGATCGCCGGCGACGGGGAAGCCAACGAACTGGCCGGTGGCGGCGGGGCCGACACCCTGGCCGGCGGCGCCGGCGACGACAGCCTGGCCGGCGGATCCGGGGACGACACCTACCTGTTCGCGGAAGGCTGGGGTGATGACGTTGTCACGGAGACGGGCGGCACCGACAGCGGCGACTTCTCGGCCGTCACCTCCGGCATCGCCTTCGACATCGGCGTCGGCACCCTCGGCGCCGACGACGGCGCCGACGTCCTCTCCGCCAACGGCATCGAGAACCTCACCGGCGGATCCGGCGACGACGTCTTCGCCTTCGCCAAGTCCGGCAGCGCCATCCTCGCGGGCGACCTGGCGGGCGGCGGCAGCGTCGATGGGGATGTCCTCGACTATTCCAGCCTGGCCGACAGCCTGGACCTCACCGGGTCCGGCGAGATCGGCGACGGTGCCGGCGGCGACCGGGCACCCCGGGTGGGCGGCAGCGCCACGGGCATCGGGAAGGTGCAGCATCCGGACACGGCCATCGAGGCCCTGGACGTGGCCTTCGACAACCTGGAGAACGGCTTCGCCAGCCTGTTCGGCGGCCTTTCCCTGCCCCTGGTGGGCGACATCGGGAGCGGCATCGAGGACTTCCTGGCCGACCTGCATGCCCGCATGGTCGATCCCTTCGCCACCGCGCTGCTCACCGACGACCTGACGCTGACCACCGACGCCATCATCAAGACGACGCTGGAGTCCGGCCTGACCTTCGAGCTGGCCGGCGGCGAGGTCAGCGTCACGCTGCCCGGCCTCACGGCCCTGGAAGTCCGGATGGAACTGCACGGGACCATCTGGGAGAAGGATGTCTCCATCGATTTCGCCGGCGCGGCGCCGGGCCTGGGGCTGACCATCGACGGCGACATCCATCTCGCCTTCACCTACGACTTCACCCTCGGCATCGGCGTCGATTTCACCAGCGGCGATTTCTACCTGATCACCGCCGGCTTCGAGGACGACCCCCTCACCGCCGAGGACGAATCGGGGCCCGAGGAATTCCGGATGACGCTGGAGGCCACGCTGCCCGAGGACTTCACGGCCACCGGCGTGCTGGGCTTCCTGCAACTGGACATTGCCGAGTTCACCGACGACGTCAAGTACTTCGACGACCAGCACGACGACGGGCAGCGCAGCGGCATCACGGCCGAGTTCACCGTGGACGTGAGCGACCCGGACGACGACGGCAGGCTCACGCTGACCGAGATCAGCGCCCCGGGCTTCAGCTTCCTGGACCACATCGTCGCCGATTTCCATGCCGGCATCGACGTGGACCTGAAGGGGGAGGTGTCCGTCGCGGGCAGCGCGGTGATCCCGCGCATCATCACCATCTTCCACTACGAGCAGGACCTGCTGGACGTGCACCTGGCCTTCGGGGCCGGGGGCGTCACGATGACGGGCCTCGAGACGCCGACCATCTCCTTCGAAGACGTGACCATCGACCTGGGGTCCTTCATCTCGGACTTCATCGGCCCCATCCTCGAGAAGATCCAGGTCTTCACCGAGCCCCTGCAGCCCATCATCGACCTGCTGCGCACCGACATCCCCATCATCTCGGACCTAGACCCCCTGAAGAACGCCCTGAACAAGGACGGCAAGGACGGGGTCTCCATGCTCGACTTCGCCGGCACCATCCTCGGCGAGACCAAGTACCGGTCCGTCTACACCGCCGTCACGGTGCTGATCGAGCTGATCGACCTGATCAACCACATCCCGACCGGCGACACCGTGCTGATCAATTTCGGCGACTTCACCGTGGCCGGCGGCAGCACCGGCGTCGATGCCACCAAGGCCGACGCCCTCAAGTCGGCCGACCGGAACGCCGTCTCGGGTGCCAACGACACCTCGGCCTTCGACAACCAGAACGCGTCGGACACCAACTCCGACCGCAAGGGCTTCATGCAGAAGCTCAAGGGCTCGGGGGTCGGCAAGGGTTTCGAGATCCCGCTCCTGACCAGCCCGTCCGCCGTCCTCGGCCTGCTGATGGGGCAGAACGTGGACCTCTTCAAGTTCAACCTGCCGGACCTGGAGTTCGACTTCAGCTTCCGCAAGTCCACCCCCATCGTATTCCCGCTCAATGCCATCTTCTTCGGCGGCATCAGCGCCACCGTGCGCCTGGGTTTCGGCTTCGATACCTACGGCATCCAGCAATTCCTGACCAGCAGCGATCCGGCCGACATCTTCGACGGTTTCTACATCGACGACCACGGCGACGAGGGAACCGGGGGCGATGCCGCCGAGGTCGAGTTGCACGCGACGATCGGCGCCGGCGCCTCGGTCGGCGTGGCCGGGCTCGTGGAGGCGGGCGTGGAGGCCGGCATCACGGGGACCGTGGAGTTCGACCTCAACGACGTCGTCATGGGGGCGGCGGGCAGCGAGGTGGGCGACGGCAAGGTCCGCATCGAGGATTTCATCGAACTGACGCGCGCCGGACCGCTTTGCTTCCTGGATGTGTCCGGCTCCATCGACTGGTTCCTCAACGCCTTCGTCTGGGTGGGCCTCGACCTCGGCTTCTTCGGCCGCATCACCCTCTGGGACGAGAACTTCAGCCTGGGCAGCGGCAACATCGCGGAATTCGAGCACCACTGCCCCGTCGTCCTGCGGCCGAACCTGGCCCACATGAGCGGCGGCGACCTGGTGCTGCACATGGGCACCGACGCCGACCAGCGGGTCACCGAGACCGACGGAGACGCCGCGGAGACCTACCTGGTCGAATACCTGGCCGCCGGCGCCTCGCTGGCCGACTACAACATCGCCGGCAGCCCGGCCACGGCGGCGACCAACGTGCTGGTGGTCCAGTACAACGGCTACGCGGAGGTCTACAACGCGGCATCCGTCGGCCGGATCGTCGTGAACGACGCGGCGGGCGGGGCGGACAGCCTGACCGTCGGGGCGGGCGTCGCCGCCAACGTGGAATTCCACGGCGGAGAGGGCGACGACCGGGTCACCAGCCAGTCCTCGGGCACCCACACCCTGTACGGAGACGCCGGCAAGGACCGGCTGGCGGTGACCAAGGCGGCCGGGCACGCGGCTGGCACCGCGCGCCTCTACGGCGGCGACGGCGACGACACCCTGACCACCTCGGACGGCAACGACAGCGTCTACGGCGGCGACGGCAACGACAAGATCAAGACCGGGACGGGCAACGACTACGTGGAGGGCGGCGACGAGAGCGTCGCCGTCTCCGGGGCCAAGGCCAACGGCGACACCATCGACACGGGGGTGGGCAACGACACCGTCTACGGCGGCACCGGCAGCGATGCGATCAAGGCCGGCGACGGCGACGACCTGGTCTACGGCGGCGATGAGAGCGGCCTCCTGCCCAGCGGCAAGGCCCTGGGGGATTCCATCGATGCCGGCAAGGGCAACGACACCGTGCACGCCGGTGCCGGCAGCGATGCCCTCAAGGGCGGCGACGGCGACGACCAGCTCTGGGGCGGCAGCGGCGACGACAGCTTCACCGCCGGCCGGGGCATCGACCAGGTCCGCGGCGAGGCGGGCGGCGACACGATCTACTGGACCGTCGGCGACGGCGTGGACGGCGTCATCGACGGCGGCGCCGACGGGGACGGCATCATCGTCACCGGCGCGGACGTCGATACGGACATCGAGTTGTCCAATTCATCCGGCAACGTGCTGCTCGCCTGGGGTGCCAACGGCCTGCTCACCCAGAACACCGAGAAATTCACGCTGAACGCCGGCCAGGGACTCGACCGCTTCACGATCCGCGACCTGGCGGGCACCGCCGCGAAGGAGATCTCCATCAGCCTGGGCGGCGAGATCGTCGAATCCACGATCTACGATTACGATGGGGACGGCACCTACGACGACGATCCCCCGGCCATGCTGGACGGCGAGGGCGCGGTCATCCGGGACCGCTTCGGCGAGGCGCTGCTGAAGGACGTCTACGACGATGGCACGCCGGTGCCCTACAAGGTGGTCCGCGAGTTCGCGGACGACGGCAAGGCGGATTCCGTGGTCATCTACGGCGGCGCCGGCGACGACGTGTTCTCGGCCAACACCGCCCGTGACGCCGACGGGCTCTACGTCCTCAACGTGAGCCGCCAGTCGCCGTCCATCCTGTATTCGGTGGACCAGGGGTCCGTGGCCGATCCCCTGGCCATCGACACCTTCACGCTGCACACCCTGGGCGGCAACGACAACGTGGATTTCAGCAACGTCGGCAAGGACCGGGATGCGGGCGAGATCCAATTGCTCGCCATGACCCTGGACGGCGCGGCGGGCAACGACCTGATCCTGGGCACCCAGTGGAACGACTCCCTGGACAGCGGCGCCGGGGACGACCGGGTGACCGGCAACCGGGGCGTCGATGCCTTCTCCGATGCCTCGGGCAACGACCAGCTCATCGAGACCCGCGACGCGAACTTCGCGATCACCCGCGGCGTCCTCACCATCGGCGCCGAGACCGAATCGACCATCGCGCCCTTCGAGACCGTGATCCTCAACGGCGGCGCCGGCCACAACCGCTTCGACGTCTCCGACTGGACCGGCACCCTGCGCATGGACGGGGCGGGCGAGGGGGACGTCTACAACATCCACTTCCGCGGCGCCGGCGATTCGGTGATCACCGAGAACGACTCCGGCGGCACCCTGGGCACCGCCGACGCGATCCACGTCTTCGGCACCTCGGGGCAGGACTTCTTCTTCCTGGATGCCAACAACGGCGATGCCAGCATCCTGACCGACGGCTACGTGCAGGTGGCCCACGGCTTCATCGGCGACGACGGCTCCTACCACGCCTACGGCACCAGCGAGACCTTCAACTACACGCGCTCCGAATCGATGGACATCCATGCCGGGGCCGGGGACGACTACTTCACCGTGGACGACGTGGCCCTGGGCCTGGACGTCTACGGCGACGAGGGCAGCGACAACTTCGTGATCGGGCGGGTCCTCGAGGAGGCCCTCGTGGGCGGGATACCCGTGGCCACCAAGATCTCCAACGGCATCAGCGTGGTCTCCCGCTTCTACGGAGACGACGGCAGCGACGACACGCCGGTGGGCGGCTACGCCTATGGCGACGACTATTTCGAGGTGAACCACAACGTCGCCGAGATCTGGCTCTACGGGGACGCGGGCGACGACACCTTCGTCATCAACGCCCACCTGACCGACGACGATCCGTCCGACGACCCGCTGCGCAACGTGCGCGGCGGCACCGGCAACAACACCATCTCCTACGTGCAGAACGCGGCCGTGAACATCGACGGCGGCGCCGGCAACGACACGGTGATCGTCAACGGCACGGCCATCGGCGACACCTTCATCGTCACCACCATCGAACTGGAAGTCTCCCCCGGCGTCTTCGAACTGCGCCAGCAGGTGGTCGGCGCGGGCCTCCAGATCAAGATGACCGACGTGGAGCGGCTCGAGGTCAATGGCGCCGGCGGCAACGACCACATCTACGTCTTCGGCACGCTGGACGGGCTGGACGTGACCATCCGCGGCGGTTCGGGCGACGACACCATCGTGATTGGCGGCGCGGCCGTGACGGTGACGGTGGACCCGCCGGCCTACATCTACCAGCCGCCGACCCAGACCATCGATCCGGCGCCCTACATCGACCACTACGACACCTACTCCTTCTCCTGGGGCGACTACTGGTACTGGACGTGGTCCTTCCCCTTCCTCCGCTACCAGCCCCTGGTCACCTACACCTGGTCCGTGCCGGTCTGGGTGGATCCGGCGCCCTACACCGTCACCCCCGCCGCCTACGAGATCGATCCGGACCCGATCGACTTCACGGCGGGCCCGAAGTACACGCTGAACGAGTCCGGTCATGCGGGCGGCACCGGCGCGGACGCCTTCAGGCCCGGCATCCGGGGCAAGCTCACCGTGGATGGCCAGCTGGACACCGACACCCTGGTCGTCCACAACGAGGACGGCGATCCGGCCGACACCGCCACCTTCGACACGACCACGGACGACAAGGGCCTCCACTACCACGTGGGCGGGCTCGGCATGGGCCCCGACGGACTGACCTACACGCGCGTCGAACAGTTCGACCTGAACATGGGGGCGGGCGACGATCTCGTCACCGTGACGGCCATCGATCCGGTCACCCGCCTGACCCTGAACCTGGGCAACGGCGACGACGTGGTGGACCTGCGGGCCATGGAGGGCGACCTGACGATCAACGGTGGCGCGGGCGACGACACCGTCAATGCCGGCAGCCTGGCCCCCGCCGCTACCGGCGGCGACCTGGCCGCCATCGCGGGCGAACTGGCCTTCGCCGGCGGCACCGGGACCGACGTGCTGAACCTGGACGACACGGCCGCCACCGTCGACCAGTCCGCCGTCATCACCGGGTCGACGCTCGCCGGCCTCGGGATGGCCGCCGGCATCGTCCACTACGAGGTGGATACCCTGAACCTGCGCCTGGGCAGCGGCGCCGACACGGTGGAGATCGAGGGCACCACCGCCGCCACCCACCTGTGGGGCAACGACGGCGACGACGCCTTCCTCGTCTCCTCCGACGGGGCGGCCCTGGCGGGCAGCCTGGACGGCGTGCTCGGCGACCTGGCCATCGACGCCGGCGGGGGCGGCAACACGCTGGCCGTCAGTGACCTGGGCGATGCCGATGCCGACCCGTCCGCCGTCATCGCCGCCGATGCGATCACCGGTCTCGCCCCGGCGCGGATCGATTACACCGCCACCGGCGGCCGGTTCACCGGCGGCGTGAACGTCTGGGCAGGCCGCGGCGACGATGTCATCCGCGTCGCTTCCACGCGCCTGGACGACGTGACCACGATCCACGCCAACGGCGGCGACGACGCCGTGACCGTGGACGACCTGGCCGGCGGCACCGACCGGCTGCTGGCCATCCACGGCGACGGGGGCGGGGACACCCTGGACGCCTCCGCCGTCACCAATGCCGAGGTGACCGTCCTCCTGTTCGGCGACAGCGGCGCCGAGACCTATGCCGGCGCCGACAAGCGCTTCCTGACCCTGACGGGCGCGGCGAGCGTCCTGCCGGGCGACGGCGGGGCGGACGCGCTGCTCGCCGGAACGGGCAAGGCCATCCTGTTCGGCGGCGCCGCCGGCGACACCCTGTCCGGCAGCGTGGCCGACGACATCCTGATCGGCGATGCCGGCGAGGTGGCCTTTGTCTCCGGCGTCGTGACGCGTTTCGCCAGCCTCGGCACGGCGGGCGGCGATGACGACATCGACGCGCTGGGCGGCGGCAATTTCGTCATCGGCGGCGCGGGAGCGGACAGCATCGCCGCCGGCGGCGGCGCCGACGTCGCCCTGGGCGACAACGGCGAGGTCACCTATACCGACGCCGGCGTCATCACCCGCGCGCGCAGCCTCGATGCCGCGACCGGCGGCGGCGACGTCCTCGACCTGGGCGACGGCGCCAACATCGCGGTCGGCGGGTTCGGCGCCGATACCGTCGCCGGGGGCGGCGGCGCCGACACCCTGATCGGCGACAACGGCGAGATCGTCTATGCTCTGGGCATCGTCGCCAGCTTCGCCTCCACCGACGGCGTCGCCGCCACCGGCGGCGCCGACGACATCGCCGCCGGCGAAGGCGACAACCTGGTCCTGGGCGGCGTCGGGGCCGATACGGTGGCCGCCGGCACCGGCGACGACCGGATCATCGGCGACAACGGCGAGATCCTCTATTCGGGCGCCGTCGTCGTCCGCTTCGCCTCCACCGACGCCGGCGCCGCCACCGGCGCCGGCGACACGATCGCCGCCGGCGATGGCGCCAACCTGGTCCTCGGCGGCCTCGGCGCGGACAGCGTGGCCGCCGGGAACGGCGACGACCTGGTCATCGGCGACAACGGCGAGGCGCGATGGACGGCGGCCGGGCTGATCTCCCGGGTGGTTTCGGAGGTGTCGTTCCTGGGCGGGGCGGACACGGTGGACGGCGGGGCCGGCGACAACATCCTGGTCGGCGGATTCGGCGGCGACCGGCTCGACGCCGGATCCGGGGACGACGTCATCCTGGGCGACAACGGAAGCCTGGACTACGACGGCGGCCTGCTCTCGGCCGGGACCACGGACGGCGGCCCGGCGACCGGCGGCGACGACCGCATCACGGCCGGCGGCGGGCGCAACGTGGTCCTGGGCGGTGTCGGCCGCGACCGCATCGTCACCGGGGACGGCGAAGACCTGGTGCTCGGCGACAGCGGCGTGGCCGAGTTCTCCGGCGGCGTCCTGGCCCGGGCCGGGAACGACGCGACCATCGACGGCGGCGACGACCAGGTGGACCTGGGCGGCGGCAACGACGTGGCCATCGGCGGCGACGGATCGGATGGCCTTTCCGGCCAGGCTGGCGACGACATCCTGATGGGCGACGGCGGGCACGTGAGCTACGTGGCCGGCGGACTCTCGGAAATCGAGGGGGATTCCGCGATCGGCGGCGACGACACCCTGATGGGGGGTGCCGGGGCGGACATCATGCTCGGCGGCAAGGGCGCCGACACCATGGACGGCGACCTGGCCGAGGACCTGATCATCGGCGACAACGCCCGCATCCGTTTCTCCGGCGGACTGGTGACCAGCATCGAACTGCTGGGCAGCATGGACCTGGTCCTCGAGCAGCTCTTCGCCCTCTATGAGACCCCGGCCGACGCCGGCGTCGAGGCGACCCCCGGCGAAGCCGCCGCCGCGTTGGCGGCGGTCCTGGCCGGCGCCCCGGAGTCCGACACCGGGGATGGGGAGGCCGGCGTGCCGCGGCTGGTGGCGACGGGAAGCGGCCTGGAACTGATCCTGGGCGGCGCCCGGCCCCTGGCGTCGCTGCCCGCCGCCATGAGCAACGCCCTGATCGACCTGATCCTCGGCCATCCCGAGGCCGTGTCCTCGGGGGGCGCCACCGAGTCCTCGGATGCGCCGCCCGAGGCCCCGCCCGCCGACGGCGCGCCGGCCCCCGCGGGCAGCGCCGCGGCTGCCGCGGTCACCCCGGTCGCCCAGGCGCCCGCCGCCGACTGGGCCGGCGGCCTCTTCGATCCGGTCGTGCCCGCCCTGGCGGCCGGCGCGCCGGATGCCCTGTTCGTGACCGTCGCGCCGTCCGCCGACGGCCCCCGCCAGGGGGACGCGCAGCTCTGGCTTGCCGGCCTGCTCGGCGCCGCCGCGGGGAACGGCCGGACCCGGGTGTTCGATCCGGCCAGCGGCACCTGGCGGATCCCCGGCCCGCCGGCCCGGCAGGCGGCGCTGCGGCGCGCCGCCTGATCCCCGCCCGCCCCCGCGACGATCGCGTACCGCACCCGGACCATCCACCATCACGGAGTTTTCCATGGCCAGCAACGAAGGCGACGAGCCCATCATCAGCCACCCCCAGGCCCAGCCCAAGGTCGTCTGGGACGATTCAGTCATGAAGACGTCCTACGCGAACGTCTGCAACGTCCTCGGCACGCGGGAGGAGATCACCCTCCTCTTCGGTGCCCACCAGGCCTGGCGCAGCGACCAGCGGGAGGTCAAGGTGACGCTGAGCGACCGCATCATCCTGAATCCCTACGCCGCCAAGCGCCTCGCGCGGATGCTCGAGAAGGGCCTCAAGGAATACGAGGCGAAGTTCGGCGAGCTGAAGCTCTGATCGCCCCCCGGCGGCGCCGGCCGCCCGGAAATCCACCATGACCAGCGAAGGATCCGGTCCGGCGGCGGGCGGCGCGCCCGCCCCGGCGGAGCAGGACCACTGGCGGGCCCTGGCCGGCGCCACGTCCCCGGAGGCGAGCGGGGCCGCCTGGCTCTCCCTGCTCTGCGCCTCCATACCCGGCACCGTTGCCGGCCTGCTGATCCTGGAGAACGCGGAGGGACGGCTGGCGCCGGCCGCCGTCCTGCCGGCCGACGCCCCGGCCGGCGGCTTCCTGGCCCAGGTGGCGGAAACGTCCCTCGCCGAGGGCCGGCCCGTGGCCATGGGCCGCGCCGACGGCGGCGGTGCGCCGCGGGCCGGCGTGGCGCATCCCATCCACCTGGGCGGCAGTCTCGCCGGCGTCGTGGTCGTCGAGGTGGTTCCCTGTCCCGAAGCCCGCCAGTCCGTGGTGGTCCGGCAACTCCAGTGGGGCCTGGGCCGCCTGGAAGCCTTCCTCTGGCAGCGGCGCTGCGCAGGGGAGGCCGCCGCCCGCGACACCCTGCGCCAGGTCCTGGACGGGGTCGCCGCGGCGCTGGAGGCCGCGGACGGGGCATCCGCCGCCGAGGCCCTGGTCACCGAGCTCGCCACCCGGCTGCGCTGCGACCGGGTTTCCATCGGACTGGCCCAGGGGGACGGCGTCCGCCTGCGGGCCCTGTCCCACAGCGCCCAGTTCCGCCGGGACATGGCCCTCGTCGGCGCCATCGAGGCCGCCATGGACGAGGCCCTCGCCGCGGGCGCCGCCCTGTCCTGGCCCGGGGACGACCGGCCCTGGCGGCTGCACGACCACGAGTCCCTGGCCCGTGGCCAGGGTGATGCCGCCGTCCTGACCGTCCCCTTCGCCGGCGGCGGCGAGGGCCGCCGCGCCTGGCGGGGCGCGGTCTGCCTGGAACGGTCCGCGGGTCCGGCCTTCGGCGCGGACGAGGCCGCCTGCGCGGAGGCGGCCGTCGCCGCCGCCGCGCGGGTGCTGGAACTGCGCCGGGCCGCCGAGCGGCACCCGCTGGCGCGGCTGGGCGACGCGGTCCGGGACGGCCTGCGCGAGCTGGCGGGGCCGCGCCGCTTCGGCGCCAAGCTCGGCCTCCTCGGCGTCGTGCTGGCGGGCCTCTTCCTCGCCTTCGCCACCGGCGACTACCGGGTCTCCGGCAAGGCGACCCTGGAGGGCCGCCTCAAGCGCATCCTGGCGGCGCCCTTCGACGGCTACGTGGCGGAGGCCCATGCCCGCGCCGGCGACCTGGTGCGCCAGGGGGGCGTCCTTGCCCGCCTCGACGACCGGGACCTGCGCCTGGAACGCATCCGTCACGCGGCGCAGCATGCCCAGTATGCCCGCCAGTACCAGGATGCCGTGGCCAAGCACGACCGGGGCCAGGCCAGCGTCATCCAGGCCCAGATGGTCCAGGCCGAGGCGCAGCTCGCCCTGGCCGAGGAGCAGATCGGGCGCGCCGTGCTCGCCGCACCCTTCGACGGGCTGGTCGTCTCCGGCGACCTTTCCCAGACCGTGGGCGGAGCCGTCCGCAAGGGGCAGACCCTGTTCGAGGTGGCGCCGCTGGAGGGTTACCGGGTGATCGTCCAGGTCGATGACGCGGACATCGCCGACGTGCGGGCCGGCCAGAAGGGCAGGGTCGTGCTCGCCGCGCTCCCCGACGAGGGCTTCGCGTTCACCGTGGCCGCCGTCACGCCGGTCACCGAGGCCGTCGAGGGCGGCAACGTGTTCCGGGTCGAGGCGACGCTGGACGCCGCCCCGCCGCGCCTGCGCCCCGGCATGGAGGGCGTCGCCAAGATCGAGGCCGGCGAGCGCCGGCTGGCCTGGATCTGGACCCGCCGCTTCGTATCCTGGCTGCGGCTCTTCCTCTGGACCTGGGTCCCGTGAACGCGCCCCGCGCCGCGGCCGGGTGGCATCGCGTCGCCGGCCTCCGGCCCCGCCTGCGCGCCCACGGGCAGGTGCGGCGGCACAGCTACCGGGGCGAGCCCTGGTACGTGCTGGAGGATGCGGCCAGCGGCAGGCACCACCGCTTCACGCCGGCCGCCCACGCCCTGGTGTCGCGGATGGACGGCGGGCGGACCGTGCAGGAGATCTTCGATGCCGTCGGCGCCGAACTGGGCGACGAGGCGCCGGGCCAGGAGGAGGTGATCGCCCTGCTGGCATCGCTGCACCGGGCCGACCTGCTGCAGACCGACGCCGCGCCGGACCTGGGCGAGCTGGCCGCCCGGCGGGGCCTGTTCCGCCGCCTGCGCCTGCGGCAGTACCTGGGCAATCCCCTGTCCGTGAAGCTGCCCCTGTGGGATCCGGATCCGTTCCTGTCCGCCCTCGTGCCCCGGCTGCGCCCCCTCCTGTCCCCCTGGGGGGCGGCCCTGTGGCTGCTCGTCGTCGCCACGGGCGCCACCCTGGCGGCCATGCGCTGGCAGGCCCTCACCCACGGCCTGGCGGACCGGGTGCTGGCCCTGGAGAACCTGCTGCTGATCGCCCTCGTCTATCCCGCCGTCAAGTTCCTCCACGAGCTAGGCCATGGCATCGCGGTGAAGCGGCAGGGCGGGCAGGTGAGGGAGATGGGCCTCATGTTCCTGGTCCTGGTGCCGGTGCCCTACGTGGATGCCTCCGCCGCCGCCGCCGTGCGCAGCCGGGGCGCCCGGATGGGCATCGGCCTGGCTGGCGTCGCCGCCGAATTCCTGCTGGCCGCCCTGGCCATGATCGTCTGGGACCTGGCGGAGGCCGGCGCGGTGCGCGCCGTGTGCTTCAACGTCATGCTGATCGGCGGGGTGTCGGCGGTGCTGTTCAACCTGAACCCGCTGCTGCGCTACGACGCCTATTACGTCCTCTCGGACTTCCTCGAGATTCCCAACCTGGGCCAGCGCGCCAACGCCTACCTGGGCCACCTGGCGAACCGGCTGGTCCTCCGGCGCCGCGACCTGCCGCCGCCGGCCGGCACCGGCGCCGAGCGCTTCTGGCTCGCCGCCTACGCCGTCGGCGCCTTCCTCTACCGGATCGCGGTGGCCGTCGGCATCGTGCTCTTCATCGCCGGGCAGTATTTCTTCGTGGGCGTCCTGCTGGCCGTCTGGGCGGCGATCAACATGCTCGTGCTCCCGGTGGGCAAGGCCCTGGCGCGGATCCTCGGGCGGGGCCAGCCGGCGCCGGCCCGCCGCCGTGCCGCCCTGGTCCTGGGCGTCGGGGCGGCGGTCCTGCTGGCGGTCGCGTTCCTGGTGCCGGTGCCCCAATGGACCAGAACCGAGGGCATCGTCTGGGCGCCCGAGCAGGCCCGGGTGCGCAGCGCCAACGACTGCTTCGTGAGCGCCGTGCTCGTCCGCCGGGACCAGTGGGTGCGGACCGGCGATCCCCTGGTCCAATGCGAGGATCCGGAACTGGTGGCCAAGGCGCGGGAACTGGAGGGCCGCCTGGAGGAACTGGCGGCCGGGCGAATCGCCTACTTCGCCTCCAACCGGATGCACGCGGACATGGTGCGGGAGGAGATGGAACACGCGGAGGCCCGGCTGCGGGAGATCCGCCAGCGCGTCGACGGCCTGATGCTGCGCAGTCCCGCCGACGGCCGCTTCGTGATGGCCGACCCGGAGAGCGCCCCCGGGCGCCACGTGGGCCGTGGCGACACGCTGGCCTACGTGCTGGATGCGTCCCCGGTGCGCGTCCGCGTCGTCGTGCACCAGGCCCAGGTGGACCTGGTGCGGTCGGCCGTGCGGGCGGTCGAGGTCCTGCCCTCCGACCGGCTGTTCGAGCCGTCCGCGGCGCGGGTCCTCCGGGAAATCCCGGCCGCCACGGACGAGTTGCCCAGCGCCGCCCTGGCCGTCGAGTCGGGCGGCAGCGTCGGCACGGATCCCCGGCGCCGGCGCGACCGGCAGGAGGACCGCCCCGCCGGCACGGGCGGCGAGGCGCGGGCCCTGCAGACCCTGTTCCTGTTCGACCTGGAACTGCCCCCGGGGGTGCCGGCGGCCGGCATCGGCCAGCGCATGCACGTGCGCTTCGAGCATCCCTGGACGCCCGTGGCGGTCCAGGCGTACCGGGCCCTGAGGCGCCTGTTCCTGGCCCGCTTCAATGTCTGAGCAGGAACTGTTCCGTGCCGCCCGGGAGGCCTACCCGGAGCGGCGCCCGGAGCCCGGTCTCGGTGCGCTGGAGCGGCTCGGCCGCACGCTGTGGTCCTGGGCCGGCCGCCGGAGGGCCGCCCTGGGGGCGCCGGGACGGCCGCCGCCGGCCGTGCCGGAGGGCGAGGCCGATCTCCCGGCGGCCTCGGCCACGCAGCGGCGGCGCCTGGGGTCCCCCGGCGAGGCGGCCGATGCCCGGGCGCGCCTCCTCGCCCTCGCCTGCCGTGCCGCCGTCCTGGGCGGGCAGCCGGAGCCCTCGGCCGAAACCCGGCGGGCGGCCTGGGCCATGCTGGCCGGCGCCGTGGCCGACCTGCCCCCCGGGGCCGACCCGGTCACCGCCGCCGTCCTGGCCGGGGCGGTGGCGGCCGGCCGCGGTCTGCCCGTGCACCTGCTCGCCGCCGACGAGCCGGCCGCGGCGGCCCTCGCCGACCGGGCAGCCGCCCTCCTCCCCCGCCTCGGCCTTACCGCGGCCGGCATCGGCGCCCGCACCCCGGAAGCCGAGCGCCGCGCCGCCCATGCCGCCGACCTGGTCTGCCTGCCCCTGGCCGTGGCCGCCTTCGATTACCTGCGCGACCGGGTCCGGATGGGCCGTCGCCTGGGCCCCCTGAGGCACCGGATGGCGGCCGCCGATCCCGGCTCCCCGCTGCGCGGCCTGGTGATGCGGGGCCTGGGCCACGCCTACGTCCTCGACGCCGACGCGCTGATGGTGGACCGGGCCCATGCGCCCCTGGTCCTGCGCGAAGATCCGGGCGCCGCCGAACCCGCGATCCTGGCCCGCACGTCCCTGCCCGATTTCCTGGGCCGCTACCTCCGGCTGGGCGCCTGCGCCCCGGCGGCCGGCCTTTCCGCGCGCGACTTCCGGCGCCTCTACGGCATGCCCGTGGTCGGTACGGCCCCCGCGGCGCCCCCCATCGGCGGCGTGTTCGCCACCCGGGAGGAGAAATGGGAGGCCATCGCCGCGCGGGCGGCGGATGCCCGGCGGGCCGGCCGGGCCGTCCTCGTCGGCATCGCTGCCGGCGACGCCGACGGCCTCGCCGCGGCCCTCGAGGCCCGCGGGCTCTCCTGCCGGCGGCCCGGCGCCGGATCCCCGGACCCGGCCGACGCGGTCCTGGTGCTGCCCGAGCGCTACGGCGCGCCCCCCCTCCCGGAGGGACCGGCGTGCCTGGTCCTCGCCCAGGGCTTTCCGGGCGCCCGCCTCGATGGCCGCCTGGCCGCCGCCGTGCGCCGACGGGTCCCGGAGGCGACCTGCGAGGGCCTGTTCTCCCTTGATGACGAAGTCATGGAACCCGCCGGTCCCGCCGTCCCGGGGGATTGGCTTCCGGCCGCCGCCGCCGCGCCGCTGAGGCGCTGGCTCTACCGCCGCGCCCAGGCCCGCGCCGGCCGCCGGGAGACGGAGGTCCGCGTCGGCCTGGTGCAGTATGATCGCCACCTCGACAACGTATTGGCATTCGCGGGGGAAGGATGAGCCGGCCCTGGCCTTGGATACTCCTGGCATCGGTGCTGCCGGGTGCGGCGATGGCCCAGGTGGGCGGCACCGCGGCGACGGCACCGCCGGCGGGTGCGGCGCCTGCCGCCGCCCGGCCGCCCGCGCCGCCCGCGCCGCCAACCGGCGCCGCGGCCCCGGTTCAGCCCGTCCGGCCGGCGCGCAGGAACCTGGAATGCATGATCGAGCCCTCGCTGGAGGTGAACCTGGGCAGCCCGGTGGACGGCGTCATCGAGGAGATCCGCGCCGACCGGGGGAGCCTGGTGAGCCGCGGCCAGGTCCTGGTGCGGCTTTCCTCGGCCGTGGAGGCGGCCTCCGTGAACCTGGCCCGGGGCAAGGAGGAGTTCGCGCGCCGGAAGGCCGAGCGCAACGAGGAACTGTTCCGCAAGGAACTGATCTCCGCCCAGGAAAAGGACCAGCTGGAAACCGAGCACCGGCTCGCCCAGCTCGAACTGCGGGAGAAGCAGGAACTGCTGCGCCAGCGCAGCATCGCCAGCCCGATCAACGGCGTCGTCGCCGAACGCTTCCTGGCGCCGGGCGACCAGGTCGGCAACCGCCAGATCCTGAAGCTCGCGCGCATCGACCCGCTGCATGTGGAGATCGTCGCCCCCGTCGCCCTGTTCGGCAAGGTGGCGGTCGGATCCGCCGCGGAGGTCACGCCCGAACTCCTCGGCCAGACCCGCAAGGCCCGGGTTGCCGTCATCGACCGGGTCATCGACGCCGCCAGCGGGACCTTCCGGCTGCGCCTGGAACTTCCCAATCCGAAGCACGAGATTCCGGCGGGCCTGCGTTGCCAGGTGCGCTTCCCCGGCATCGCGGAATGAACCTGAAAACCTCACCACGGAGGCACGGAGACGCAGAGAAATGCAAAACATCAAGGATTTGCGTGTGGTGTTCGGGCCACCCGTCGGGTGAGTCCCACCAGCCCGGCAAGGATCTGATTTTCCTCTGTGAACTCTGTGTCTCTGTGGTTCAACTGCATTTTTTCGGATGAACCCGGGCAAGGCGGCTGGCCCGCGGGGACGCAGCCGGCGTGGGCCGCGCTGATCCGTCGCCCGGGACCCGCAGGACCGCGGCCCGCCGGCCGCCCATGACCTGGCCTGCCTTCCGCCTCCTTCGCGCCTTGCGCCGGGCCCGGAACCCCGGGACGCTGCCCCGGTGGCGCGCCGCGCCGGCCGGCATGCTTGCCATGCTGGCCGCCGGCACGGCCCTGGCGGCCGGTCCGGACCAGCCCGAGGGGGCCTCCGGATGGCGGGAGAAGCCCCCGCTCGCCTTCTCCCGGCACGGGGCGGCCACGGCCAATCCCTTCGCCTCGGAGGCGGCGCTCCGGATCCTCCGGGAAGGCGGCACCGCCCTGGATGCCGCCATCGCCGCGCAGATGGTGCTCAACGTCGTGGAGCCCCAGTCCTCGGGCATCGGCGGCGGCGGCTTCCTGCTCCATTACTCCGCCGGCGACGGCCGGCTCTCGGCCTACGACGGCCGGGAGACGGCGCCCGCGGCCGCGGCGGCGGAGCGCTTCCTCCGCGACGGCCGGCCGCAGCCCTTCCCCGCGGCGGCCACGGGCGGCATGGCGGTGGGGGTGCCCGGTCTCGTGGCCATGCTGGAGGCGGCCCACCGGGCCCACGGCCGGCTTCCCTGGGCGCGGCTCTTCGCGCCGGCCATCGGGCTCGCCGAAGCGGGCTTCCCCGTGTCGCCGCGTCTGGCCATGCTGCTGGCCGCCGATCCGCACCTGCGGCATTCGCCGGGAGCGCGGGAGCTCTACTACCGGCCGGACGGGTCCCCCCTCGCATCCGGCGCGCTGCTGCGCAACCCGGCGCTGGCCGGCACCCTGCGCCGCGTGGCGGAGCAGGGCGCCCGGGCCATCGCCGGGGGCGAGGTCGGCCGCGCCTTCGTCGAGGCGGTGCGGACCAGCCCGCGCGGGGAGGGGGACCTGGCGCCGGAGGACCTGGCCGCCTACCGTCCGGTGGTGCGGGAGCCCCTGTGCGGCGCCTACCGGGGCTACCGGGTCTGCGGCATGCCGCCGCCCTCCTCGGGCGGCGTCGCCGTCCTCCAGATCCTGGGCATCCTGGAGCGGGTGCCGTTCCGGGCGGCACGGCCCGGAAGCGCCGAGGCGATCCACTGGTTCGCCGAGGCCGGGCGCCTGGCTTTCGCGGACCGGGCGCGCTACCTGGGCGATCCCGCCTTCGTCGCCGTGCCGGTGCGGGAACTGCTGGCACCGGATTATCTCGCCGGCCGCGCCGCCGCCCTGGGCCCGGACCGCAGCCTGGGGCGGGCGCCGGCCGGGGAGCTGGCCCTGCCCCGGGCCGATGCCGGGGACGGGGAACGCCCCGCCACCACCCACCTGTCGGTGGTGGACGGGCAGGGCAATGCCGTCGCACTGACCAGTTCCATCGAGGATGCCTTCGGCAGCCGCATCCTCGCCGCCGGCGTACTGCTCAACAACCAGCTGACCGACTTCAGCTTCGTCCCCGAGCGGGAGGGGCGCCCCGTGGCGAACCGCGTCCAGCCCGGCAAGCGCCCCCTCTCCTCCATGGCGCCGACCATGGTGTTCGACCGGGACGGGGCCCTGCTCGCCGTGCTCGGGTCCCCCGGCGGCAACCACATCATCAACTACGTGGCGCGGACGCTGGTGGCCCTGATCGACTGGCGGCTTCCGGCGGGGCGCGCCCTGGCCATGCCCCATTTCGGCAGCCGCAACGGGCCGACGCTGCTCGAACCGGCGACGCCCGAGGCCGTCCAGCGGGAGCTGGAAGCCCGCGGCCACGAGGTCGTGCGCGCCGAACTGACCAGCGGCCTCCACCTGATCCTGCGCACGCCCGCCGGCTGGATCGGCGCCGCCGATCCGCGCCGCGAGGGGGAGGTGCGGGGGGAGTGAACGCCGCGGCGCGCTATGATCGCGCCGGGAGGAACGCGCCATGAGCCTGGTACCGCTGGGCAGGAACGAACTGCCCGTCGGGCAGCCCCTGGCCTGGGACATCTACGACGGGAACGGGACGCTGGTCGCCCGGCATGGCGTCGTGGTCGCCGACCGGGCCCAGGCCGACGCCCTCCTCGCCCGGGGTGCCTACCGGGACTACCTGGGCCCCGAGCACGCCGCCACCGGCGCGCCGGCCGGGGAGGAGGGCCGCGCCGGCGGGCCGGCGACCCAGTCCTTCTCCCTGGACGAAGTGAAGCTGCAGATCGGCGATCCGGTGCAGATCCAGACCCAGGATCCCCAGAATCCCCTGCGCTACTACGTCCGGCTGGTGGGCTACGCCAAGGGGCGCAGCGTGCTGCTCACCATGCCGATGGTGGAGGACCGGGTGGCCCTGGTGCGCGAGGGCCAGGCCTTCGTGGTCCGCGCCTTCTCCGGCAAGCACGCCTACGCCTTCACGGCCTCCGTGACCCGGGCCACCAGCGCGCCCTTCCCGCACATGCACCTGTCCTGGCCGTCGGAGGTGCGGGGCATGCTCGTCCGGCACAACCCGCGGGTGGAGACGCGCATCATCGCCGCGGTGAGCCGCCCGGGCGGCGGGCCCGACGACACGCGGGCGGCGACGCTGGTGAACCTCAGCACCAGCGGGGCCCTGATGGCCTGCAGGGAGCCGCTCGGCGAGCGGGGCGACGCCCTGGTGGTGAAGTTCAAGCTGGCCCAGGAGGGCATCGAATCCTACCTGGGCATCAATGCCCTGATCCGCGCCACCCAGCGGGAGCGGGAGGAGGGCATCCTGGGCGGCATCCGCCACGGCGTCGAGTTCGTGGACCTGCTGCCGGCCGACCACCTGACCCTGTCGGCCTACGTCTATCGAAAGCTGGCCGACGAGGGGTGAGGGCCGGAGGGCGGGGTGGCGACGGGTCTTGCGGACTGCGGTATCGCGGTCGAGCGCCCGTCAGGCACCCAGCCCGACGAAGGGGTTGTAGATCCGTTCCTCACCGAAGGTCGAGGTGGGGCCGTGGCCCGGCACGAAGGTCACGTCGTCGCCCAGGGGGAAGAGCTTTTCCCGGATCGCCGCGATCAGGGTCCCGTGGTCGCCGCGCGGGAAGTCCGTGCGGCCGATGGACCCGGCGAACAGCACGTCGCCGACGATGGCCACCCGGGAGCCGGGGTCGAAGAACACCACGTGGCCCGGCGTGTGCCCCGGCGCGTGGATCACCTGCAGTTCGATGCCGCCGACCGTCACCCGGTCGCCGTCCTCCAGCCAGCGGTCGGGCGTGAAGGCCCGGGCGGCGGGCAGGCCGAACATGCGGCTCTGGGCCGGCAGCTGCTCGATCCAGAAGGCATCCTCCCGCTGGGGTCCCTCCACGGGCACGCCCAGGCGCTCGGCCAGTTCGGCCGTGGCCCCGGCGTGGTCGATGTGGCCGTGGGTGAGCAGGATCTTCTCGATGCGCACGCCCCGGCGCGCGGCCTCGGCGACGATCCGGTCCAGGTCGCCGCCCGGGTCCACCACGGCGCCGGCCATGGTCGATTCCTCCCAGAGCAGCGTGGCGTTCTGGGCGAAGGCGGTGACGGGAATCATGGCGTACTGCATGGCGTTTCCTATTCCTGGGGGCGCGGGCGCAGCGGCGCCCGGCTGAACTCGTTGTTGGCGGTGGCGATGCGGTCGAGGCAGTCGATGAAGCGGGTCCGCTCGGCCGCCGAGAGGGGGGCGAGGATGCGTTCCTGCACGCGCTGCACCGGCACCTCCAGCCGGTCCAGCAGGCGCGCGCCCTGGGGGGTCAGGTGCAGCAGGCGGACGCGGCGGTCGTCCGGGTTGTCGCCCCGGTCGAGCAGGCCACGGGCCTCCAGCCGCGCCACCACCTCGCCGGTGGTGCTGCGGTTCAGGGCGGCGTAGCCGGCCAGGGTGATCTGGTCCATGCTGCCGTATTCGCGCAGCAGGGAGAGCACGGCGAACTGGATCGGCGTCACGTCCTGCCCGGCGCATTCCTCCAGGAAGAGGGCCACGGCGATCTGGTGGCAGCGGCGGATCAGGTGGCCCGGCAGGCCATGCACATGGGCGCCGGCGGCGGTCTGCCTGTCGGATGCGGATTTCACGCGGCGGTCTCGCTGAGGGGGGGGCGGTTCATAAGCCAACGATGATACTGCCTATTCCATGGCGCGGGAGGCGGGGATGGCCGGAAGCGGCCCGCCTCCGCCCGCCGGAAATCTTCAAGCCTATATTGACAGCACACTGATGAGTTGTATACTGATTGTCAGTGGGCTGTCTAAATGCCGCACCGGAATCCGGCGGCGGCGATCTTCCGAACCGACCAGAGGAGAACGCAATGAGCCAGGACAACGGGCTTCCCTTCATCATCGCCGGCGGCGGCATCGGCGGCATGGCGGCCGCCATCGGCCTGTCGCGGGCCGGCTACAAGGTGGTCGTGCTGGAGCGGGCCAGGGAATTCGGCGAGATCGGCGCCGGCATCCAGCTCGGCCCCAACGCCTTCCACGCCCTGAAGGTCCTCGGGGTCGCCGAGAAGACCCTGGAGAACGCCGTCTATATCGACGAGCTGGTGATGATGGACGGCGTGACCGGCGACCGCATCGCGGCCATCGGCCTCGGCGATTCCTTTCGCAGCTTCTTCAAGAACCCGTATGCGGTGATCCACCGGGCGGACCTGCACGGCGCCATGCTGGAGGTGAACCGGAAGGATCCCAACGTCACCCTGCTGGCCAGCCACGAGGTGGTGGGCTTCTCCCAGGCCAACGGCGTCGTCGAGGTGAACACCGCCGACGGCGGCAGCTTCAAGGGCTGCGCGCTGCTCGGCGCCGACGGGGTCCGCTCCAAGATCCGCGAACAGGTGGTGGGCGACGGCGGGCCGAAGATCTCCGGCCACGTGGCCTACCGGGCCGTGCTGCCCATCGAGGAGATGCCCGAGGCCCTGCGCTGGAACGCCGCCGCCCTGTGGGCCGGACCCCGGTGCCATTTCGTCCATTACCCGCTGCGCGGCTGGAAGCTCTTCAACATCGTCGCCACCTTCCACAGCGACAAATACACCACGGAGCGCCACAACGAGCCCGGGGACCGGGACGAGCTGATGGCCCACTTCCAGCACCTGCCGCCGCTGCCCAGGTCCATCCTCGAGAAGTCCGACGGCTGGCGGCGCTGGGTGCTCGGCGACCGGGACCCGGTGCCCAACTGGACCCAGGGCAACGTCACCCTGCTCGGCGACGCCGCCCACCCGACCCACCAGTATTTCGCCCAGGGCGCCGTCATGGCGCTGGAGGACGCGGTCGAACTGATGCGCCAGATGCAGGCCGCCAAGGCTTCGGGCGCCGACTTCAACCGGGCCTTCACCGCCTACCAGGACAAGCGGATCACCCGCACCGCGCGCATCGTCCTGTCCTCCCGGGCCATCGGGCAGTACTTCTACCATCCGGCCGGCGTCGAGCGCCTCGTGCGCAACCAGATCCTGGGCACCAAGAGCCAGGAGGACTTCCACCGGGGCCTGGACTGGATCTACGGCTACGGCCGGGACGACTGAGCCCCGCGGCCGACAGGGGCGAGGGCGGCCGCTGCCGCGATCCGGCCCTCGACCGTCGCCGTCCCGCCGGGCAGGCCGCCCGCAGGGCGGCGTGCCCGGTGCGGATCCCGTGGCCTGGCGTCCTCGCCGCGATGGATTCCGAACCGCTGTCATCGCGCCGGGGACGGCGCGCCCGCAGGGGGTCGCGCCGTTCGGTACCGCGGGAGCCCGATGGGGCCCGGCGGGTCCGGGGCCATGCCTTCCCGCGGCGGCGGGACCTTGACCGCCGGCCCGCTTGCCGCCACAGTGTCGGCCATGGACATCCACGCCTTCATGGCCACCTACAAGCGGGCCTGGGAAACCAGCGACGAGCACCTGCTGGCCGGCCTCTTCGCCCCCGACGGCGTCTATCACAACACCCCCTTCGCCGAGCAGGTGGGCCATGAGGCCATCAAGGCCTACTGGCAGCGCACCAAGCTCCAGTCCGACATCCGGCTCGCCTACGAGGTGCTCCACGCCCATCCGGGCGGCGGCGTGGCCCATTGGCACACGACCTACCAGGTGACGTCCGAAGAACTGTTCCGCATCTGGGCCGCCTCCACCGGCACCAACCTGCTGGCCCGCCGGGAGGGGGATCCGTTGCCCCGCCTGGCCCTGGACGGCGTCGCCGTCGTGGACCTGGGCCCCGACGGTCTCTGCCGCCATTTCCGCATCTGGTGGCACAGCCGGGTTGCCGGCTGATCCCCGCAAGGCTTTCCTAACCCGTTGATTTCACGCGCCCCTTGCTGGGCGAAAAAAAGTGCTTGCACAAAATGAAAAAAGTGATATCTTTGCAAAAAAAGGAAATGCCATGACCGCGACCCTCGATACCGCCGACACCTGTTCCACCCGTGAAGCCGCCGAGATGCTGGGCATCAGCGTGCGCACCGCCCAACTGTGGGTGGAGGACGGGCGCCTGCGCGCCTGGAAGACGCCCGGCGGGCACCGCCGCATCCTGCGCCGCTCGGTGGAGGAGATGCTGCAGGGCCGCCGCCGGGAAGTCAGCGAGTACGGCGAATTCGACATCCTGGTCGTCGAGGACGAGCGGGTGCAGCGCTTCCTGCTCGAGAAGAAGCTGGCCGAGGTGGCGCCGGACATCGGCATCCGCAGCGCGGCCAACGGCTACGAGGGGCTGATCCGCATCGGCGAGCGGCAACCCAACCTGCTGGTCACCGACCTGATGATGCCCGGCATCGACGGCTTCCGGATGCTGGACACCCTGGCCTCCTCGCCCCTGGCCGTCCCCATGCACATCGTCGTCACCACGGCCCTCACCCAGGAGGAGATCCGCGAGCGCGGCGGCCTGCCGGCCGGCGTCGCCGTGTTCCACAAGCCCCTCCAGTTCCAGCCCCTGACCGCCCTGGTCCGGGCGTACCACGACGTCTGGGCCATGCGCAAGGGAGCCCGGTCATGAACCCGCAGATGCGCGCCTTCTTCAACACCCTCAAGGACGGCGTCGCCGTCGTGGACGGGCAGGGCCTGGTCCAGTTCGCCAACGCCGCCGGCGGGCGCTTCGCCAGCCTGGCGGTGGGCGAGCCCTTCCCCGAGTCCCGCGTCCTGAACGGCCTTGCCGACCTGGTCGCCGGCCGCGCCCGGGCCCCCCTCCTGATCAACCTGGCCGACGGCGTCGCCGGCACCCGCAGCGCCGTGCTCTCCCCGCTGCCCATCCCGGGCCACTACGCCCTGACCCTCAACGCCGGCGGCGAAGGCGAGGCCTTCGAGACCGCGATCCGCAACCTGTTCGACTTCATCGACAGCGAAGTGGGCGCTCCCATCGACCGCTTCGCCCGCGGCCTCGAGGAGAGTTTCGAGGAGGATTCGGTGCCCGATTCCCTGGCGGCCCTCTTCGAGGACGCCAAGGCTGCCGCGGTCCTGCTCAAGCGAACCAAGATGCTGGCCGAACTCTTCCGCACGACCACGCTGATCGACCGGGAGCGGCTGCCCCTGGCCGAGATGGTGCGCGACGTCCTCGACGCGGAAGGCAAGCTGATCGGCGACCGGGATATCCAGGTCCATCTGGACGGCCTCGACGAGGAACTTCCCCCCGTCTATGGCAGCCGCGCCTGGCTGACCCGGGCCCTGCGGGAGATCGTCGACAACGCCCTGCGCCAGGCCCCGCCCAAGTCCTTCGTGGGTCTGGCGCTGCAATGCACCGGCGCCCACGTCATCGTGAAGGTCAGCAACCACGGCCACTTCCGGCCCGCCGCCCTGGCCAGCCTGCCGGTCTTCGTCCCCTTTCACCGCATCGCCCAGTACGTGAAGGAAAGGAAGATGCCCCGGAAAGCCCTGACCGGGCGGCCCGCCGAGACCCCCGCCGGCGGACCCGGCCTCGGCCTCGCCCTCTGCCAGCGCATCGTCGCCCTCCACGGCGGCCGCCTGCAACTGCCCGAGGAGGATACCGACGGCCTCGTCGAGGTCCGCCTCGAACTGGCCACCGGCGCCCCCGCCGTCGACGACGAAGCGCTGAACATCGAACAGGCCAAGCGCTACGCCCAGGACATGGCCGCCCTCATGCACCGCATGCGCGCCGCCCGCGGCGCCGCCCAGCGCGCCACCGGCGCCTGAACACACCGGAGAACCCCATGCGCAACCGCATCCTCATCGTCGAAGACCAACCCGACATCCGCAAGCTGATCTGGATGACCCTGGAGTTCGGCGACTACGAACTGCACGAAGCCGAGAACGGCGACGACGGCTGGCGCAAGGCCCAGGCCTTCCGGCCCCACGTGATGCTGCTCGACGTCATGATGCCCGGCAGCATGGACGGCCTCCAGGTCTGCGCCAAGATCAAGAGCGATCCGGCCCTGCGCGACATCCGCATCATCATGCTCACCGCCCGCGGCCAGAAGACGGACATCGAGGCCGGCATGGCCGCCGGCGCCGATGCCTACCTGATCAAGCCCTTCAGCCCCCTCGAGCTGATGGACCGGGTCGAGCAGTTCCTTTCCGCCCCGGACCGCCGGGCCGCCTGAGGAGGACGCCATGGCCCGCAAGCTCGTGGTCGTCGACGACCAGACCGAAGCCCGCCAGCTGATCACCCTCGTCCTCTCCACGGAGGACCACGTGATCCACGAGGTCGGCAGCGGCGAGAATGCCATCGACATGGTCCGGGCGCTGGAGCCCGACACCGTGATCCTCGACGTCGTCATGCCCGGGCCGGTGAATGGCCTGGACATCTGCCGCGCCATCAAGAGCGACCCGGTGCTCAGGCGCACCGGGGTCATCCTGGTCACCGCCCGGGGCGAGCCCCAGGACCTGCAGGCGGGCTGGGCCGCCGGCGCCGACGCCTACATCGTCAAGCCCTTCGGCTTCGACCACCTGGTCAGCACCGTGGAGCGGGTGGGCGCCGAAGGCGCCGGCCCGGCCGCGTCCCGCTAGCGCGGACTCCGGGAGCGCTCATGGCAACGATCACCGCCCGCCGCCTCTTCCTGGCCCGCCCCCTGAGCCAGCTCCGCCGCATGTCCCCCTGGTGGCTCGCCGCCATCGTGGCCGTCAGCGGCCTCGTCACCACCCTGGCCGCCTGGCAGGTCAGCGCGGGCAGCGGCGAGGCCGCCGCCCGGGCCCGGTTCGACGGCGTCGCCGACCAGATCACCCTGGCCATCCAGCGGCGCATGATCAGCCACGAGCAGATCCTGCGCGGTGGCGGCGCCCTGTTCAACCTCAACAACGACCTGAACCGCGTCCAGTGGCGCACCTACGTGGCCGGCCTCCGGCTCGAGGAGACCTATCCGGGCATCCTGGGCGTCGGGTTCACCCGGCGGCTTCCCGCGGCGGACCTGGCCCAGCATGTGGCCCGGGTCCGCGCCGAGGGCTTCCCCGAATACACCGTCCATCCGCAGCAGCCGCGCGACGAATACCACAGCATCATCTACCTGGAGCCCTTCTGGGGCCGCAACCTGCGCGCCTTCGGCTACGACATGATGACCGAGCCCACCCGCCGCGCGGCCCTGGAGCGGGCCCGGGACAATGGCGAACCCGCCATGACGCGGCGCGTGGTCCTGGTCCAGGAAGGCAAGCAGGACGTGCAGCCCGGATTCCTCCTCTACTTCCCCGTGTACAGGGCCGGCATGCCCCGCGGCTCGGTGGAGGAGCGGCGGCTCGGCCTGCTCGGTTTCGTCTACAGCCCCTTCCGGGCCCGGGACCTGATGACCGGCATCCTCGCCGGGTTCAACAACGACATCGCCGTGGAGGTCTTCGACGGCGACGCCGGGGGTGGCGACAACCTCATGTTCGCCAGCGCCGCCGTCAGCGCCGACGCCCCGCCCCGCTTCAACGCCTCCCGCAGGCTGGAGTTCGGCGGCATCCACTGGACCGTCCGTTATTCCAGCCTGCCGGCCTTCGAGGCGGCGCAGCCGGACCCGTCCCGCTTCGTCCTGTTCGCCGGACTGGTCCTGACCGGATTCCTGGCCGTGCTGGTGATGAGCCTCGCCAACACCCGCAACCGGGCCTTCGCCATGGCGCGGGACATGACCTCCCAGCTCTCCGAGAGCGAGACGCGGCTGCGTTCCGTGCTCGCCTCCGCGGCCGAGGGCATCCTGACCGTCAGCGCGGCCGGCCGGGTGCACACCGCCAACCCGGCCGCCGAGCGGATCTTCGGCCTGGAGGGGCGCGACATGGACGGCAAGGCCCTGGACGACCTGATCGTGGACCACGACGTGCCCCGCCTGTGCCGGATCATCGAGGAACAGGGCATCGGCGTGAACGCCGTGGCCCGCTTCGAGGCCCAGGGACGCCGGGCCACCGGCGAGAACTTCCCGCTGGCCGTCTCGCTGAGCCGGACCGTGGACGACGGCATCGCCCGCTTCACGCTGATGGTCCGCGACGTCACCGAGGCCAAGCTCACCGAATCCATCCTGCAGCTGCGCGAGCGCGCCATCGAGTCCTCCTCCAACGGCATCGTCATCGCCGACATGCGCCTGCCGGGCAACCCCGTCATCTACGTGAACCCCGGCTTCCAGCGCATCACCGGCTACAGCGCCGACGAGATCATCGGCCGCAACTGCAAGCTCCTGCAGGGCGGCGACGCCGAGCAGCCCGGGGTGAAGGAACTCGCCCTCGCCATCGCCGGGCGGCGCCCGGCCTCCGTCCTGCTGCGCAACTACCGGAAGGACGGCAGCCTGTTCTGGAACGAGCTCTCCGTCGCCCCGGTGTTCGACGAGGCCGGCATCTGCACCCATTACGTCGGCATCCAGAACGACATCACCCAGCGGGTCCAGGCGGAGGACGACCTGCAGGTGCGCAAGGAGCGCCTGGACGCCATCTTCTCCCTGAGCCCGGACGGCTTCGTCGGCTTCGGTGCCGACGACACCCTCACCGACGTGAATCCCGCCTTCCTGCGCATGACCGGGTTCCGCCAGGAAGAGCTGGTCGGCATCACCGAGGAGGAGTTCGACCGGCGCATGCAGGGCCTCTGCGATCCCGCGCTGCCCTATCCCCCGGTCCGTGCCCGCATCGAGGACGACGGCGAGGGCGTGCCCCCCATCGACGGCGACCGCCGTTCCGCGCCCCGCCATACGCTGACCCTGCTGAAGCCCGAGAAGCGCATCCTCCAGCGTTCCGTGCGCCGCGGCGCCGAGGGCAGCCTGGAGAAGGTCGTCTATTTCCGCGACGTGACCCGCGAGACGGAGGTGGACCGCCTGAAGAGCGAATTCCTCTCCACCGCCGCCCACGAACTGCGCACCCCCATGGCCAGCATCTTCGGATTCTCGGAACTGCTGCTGCGCAGGAAGTACGACGAGACCAAGACCCGGGAACTGGTCGGCACCATCAACCGCCAGGCCTCGATCCTGATCAACCTGATCAACGAGCTGCTCGACCTGGCGCGCATCGAGGCCCGGGCCGGCAAGGACTTCAAGGCGCGCCGCCAGGACCCGCGCGCCCTGATCGAGAACACCGTGGCCAACCTGATGGTGCAGAACGACCCGCGGCGGGTCCTGGTCACCCTCGGCGCCGACATCCCCGCCGTCGACTTCGACACCGAGAAGCTGGGCCTGTGCCTGACCAACGTCCTGTCCAACGCCTACAAGTATTCCCCCGACGGGGGCAGCATCGAACTCTCCACCGTCACCTCGGCGCCCGGCCAGCGCAAGGCGCTCGGCATCCGGGTCCGCGACCATGGGATCGGCATGACCGGGGAGCAGGTGGCCCGGGTCTTCGAGCGCTTCTACCGGGCCGACCCGTCCGGCAACATCCCGGGCACCGGCCTCGGCATGAGCCTCGTCAAGGAGATCATGGAACTGCACGGCGGCGACGTGGACGTGGAGAGCGTCAGGGGCATGGGCACCACCGTCACCCTGTGGCTGCCCCTGCCCGAAGACCGGCCCATGCCCCTGGCCGCCTGAACGGAGAAACGCCATGAACGCCGAACAGACCATCACCCTGCCCGACGCCGCCCCGGCCCCCCCGGAAACCGCGCATCCTCCCAGCGTCGCCGAACTGCGCCGCGAGAACCATGCCGCCTACCAGCAGATGTACCGGACCATGGAGGATCTCCAGTCCCTCGTCGGGCACTATCGCACCGCCGTGGCCGACCTCACCCGGTCCCAGCACGAATCCCTCGTCCGCCTGGCCCACGCCGCCGAGTTCAAGGACGGCGACACGGGCGCCCACATGATCCGGATCGGCCACCTGGCCGCCATCGTGGGGGCCCGGGCCGGCCTGGACAAGGCCACCTGCGACCTGCTCCGCCGGGCCGCGCCCATGCACGACCTGGGCAAGATCGGCATTCCCGACGCCATCCTGAACAAGGCCGGCCCGCTGACCCCGGAGGAGTGGGTCGAGATGCGCCGCCACCCGGAGATCGGCGCCCGCCTGATCGGCGACTCCAAGGCCCTGCTCTTCCGCATGGCGGCGGAGATCGCCCTCTGCCACCACGAGCGCTGGGACGGCGCCGGCTATCCCCGGGGCCTCGCCGGCACCCAGATCCCCAAGGTCGCCCGCATCGTCGCCGCCGTCGATGCGATTGATGCCATGTGCATGGATCGCCGCTACCGCCGGGCCATGTCCGCCGACGTGGTGCGGGACTACCTGGTGGACAACGCCGGCAACCGGTTCGACCCGGCCGTGGTGATCGCCTGCCTGGAAACCTGGGACGAACTGATGGCCGAGCGCGATCGCATCGACCGCCAGCACGCCGGGAGCCCCCAGCTTTACCTGCGCGTCGAGGACTTCGATCCCCGCTGAGCCCCGGCCGGAGCCATCGCCCCGCGCGCCGGGGGGGGTTCCGGGGGCGTCGCCCGCGGGGTCGTGCCGGGTCCGCGTTGCGTCAGGGCGGCGTGCTCGCCGCGATCGGCGCCCCGGCCGCCGCGATGCAGCCTGGATCGCCTGCATCCGGCCCGGGAACCCGGGAAGGTTGCCGCCTCAGGCCTCCGCCGGGGCGGGCAGCGGCGCCGACAGCGGCAGGTGGATGAAGAAGCAGGTGCCGTCCTGGCTCGCCACCCGGACCTTGCCGCCGAGCGCCTGGGTGACCACGTTGTGCACGATGTGCAGGCCGAGCCCCGTTCCCCCCTTGCCCATCCGGGTCGTCACGAAGGGATCGAAGACCCGCGGCAGCAAGGCCTCCGGAATCCCCACCCCGTCGTCGGCCACCCGCAGCACCATCGCGTCCGGGCCTTCCCGCTCCGCCTCGATGCGGATCGTCCCCCGCAGGCGCCCCTCGAAGGCATGCGCCGCGGCGTTGGCGATCAGGTTGGTCAGGACCTGGCCCAGGGCCCCCGGGTAGCTGTCCAGCGCGATGTCCGCCGGCACCTGCACCTCGATCGTCGCCACGCAATGCCGCAGCTGCGGGCCCAGGGTGAGGAGGATCTCGTCCACCACCTCGCGCAGGTGGAAGCGGCGGCGCTGGTTGCTGGTCTGGTCCACCGCCACCTGCTTGAAGCTGGCGATCAGTTCCGCCGCCCGTCCCAGGTTGCGCGCCGCGATCTCCGAGCCGGTGTCCACGCTGCGCAGGAAGTCGTCCAGGGCCGACCGCTTCAGCCCCGCCGCGGAACGCGCCTTGAACTCGGCCGTGGCGTCGCGCAGCGTGGTGACCGCCATCACCCCGTTGCCGATCGGCGTGTTGAGCTCGTGGGCGACGCCGGCCACCAGGGCTCCCAGGGACGCCTGCTTCTCCACCCGCACCAGTTCCTCCTGGGCCGCCTGCAGGTTCTCCAGCGTCCGCGACAGCGCCTCGTTCGTCCCGCGCAGCTGCTCCGTCCGCTGCAGCACCCGTTCCTCCAGTTCCGTGTTCAGGGCGCGGACCTCCGCCTCGATGCGGCGCTTCTCCGTGATGTCCTCGGCGACCCACAGGCTCCACAGGCGGCCCCGGCGGCGCACCACCCGGGCCTGCACGCTCGCCAGGAAGCGGCTGCCGTCCTTGCGCAGCAGCCGGGCCTCCATGCGGATGTCCTGGCCCTCGTCGAGCCGGCGCAGCACTTCCTCGGCGTCGGCGCGGTCGTCCCAGACCCGCAGGTCCCGGCCGGTGCTGCCCACCAGTTCCTCCCGCGGGTGGCCGAGCAGCCGCACCATGCTGTCATTGACCTTGACGATCTGCCGGCTGCCCGCATCGGCCGCGAGCATCGCCACCGGCGAGGCGTCGAAGATCGTCTCCAGTTCCTTCTCCCGGTCCCGCAGGGCCTCCGCCATCCGGCCCAGGTCCTCCGAGAGGGCGTTCAACTCCGCCACCCGGCCGCGCGGCCATTCCCCCGCCTCGCCTCCCTCGGCCACGCGCCGGGTGCGCTCGGCGATGGCGCTGATCGGCCGCGCCATCCAGGTGGCCCAGAGCACCGCCAGCAGCAGGCCCAGCACCAGGGAGCCGGCGAAGGCGGCCGCCGCCAGCCAGAGGGTGGCCGCCGCCTGGGGGTTTGCCAGGCCGGCCGGCGCCCGCACCAGGAAGAACCAGTCCAGGCGCCGGGAATGGGCGATGGCGGCATCGAAGGTGCGTCCCTCGAACTCCAGACTGTCCGGCGCGAAATCCCGTTTCAGGGCGCGATCGAACAGGGGCAGCGCGGAGAGGTTCACCACGCCGACCCGGGCCGGGGATTCGCTGTCGGCGAGGATCTCGCCCGCCCGGTCGAGCAGCCACACGGCGCTGCCCCGCCTTCCCGCCGCGGAATGGACGACCCGCAGCACGTGCGGCAGCGAGACCTCGCCGATCAGGGCCCCGTCGGCCACCGGAATGGCCACCCCGACGGTGATGACGCCCGAGACCGGCGACAGGTACTTGTCGCTCCAGGTCACCGCCTGCCGCTCCATCACGCGGCGGAACAGCCGGTCCCCCGAGAAGTCGTTGTCGGCCACCTCCCCCTGCCCGGCGCGGCCCGGCCCCGGCGCCACCGCCACCTGCCGGACCCGTCCGGCCGCATCCAGGTGGTAGATCGCGGTGAAGGCCCCGCTGCGGATGATGGCGTACTCGATCAGCGCCTGGGCGCCGTCGTCCCCCTGCATGCGCAGCACCGCCGCCAGCAGGTCCAGCTGGGTTTCCAGGGCGCCCAGCAGGGCCTCGGTCCGCTGCGCCAGGCCGTCTCCCTGGGCATGCAGTTCCGCCCGGGATTCCTCGGTGATCTGCGGCAGGCGGTAGAGCAGCACCGCCGTGCCGATGAGCGCGAAGGCGGCCGCCAGGGCGGCGGCCAGCAGCCAGATCAGCAGGGTGCGCAGCCGCCACTGGGCCCGGGCCGTCATGGCTCCGTCGCGAACCGCCCGTCCCTCACGACGACATGGTGGGCCACGCGCTCGGTGTCGCCGTTGGCGTCGAACGTCACCGGCCGCTGGAGGCCGTCGAAGGGCCCCAGCCGGATCAGGGCCTCCTTCAGCGGCATGCCGGCCGGCCGCCGGGCCAGGGCCTGGAGCACGACCGCACCGGCATCGAAGGTCAGCACGCTGCCGAAGACCGGCTCCCGCCCGAAGCGGCGGGTGTAGGTGTCCCGGAAGGTGAGGAAGCGATCGGACTTGTCCTCCCGGTCGTAGTTCTGCACCAGCGCCATCCCCTCGACGGCGCGCCCCCCCAGTTCGATCAACTGGTCCGTGCCCGCCCATTCGGCGGCGATCAGCGGCAGCCCCGGCCGATGCTTGCGGGCCTGCTGGGCCAGGCGGGCGGAGTCCACCGCATTGGCGACGAACAGCAGGGCGTCCGGCCCGGCCGCCACCAGTTCCCCGACGACGGGACCGTGGTCCTCGTTCGCCGAGGCGAAGAAGCGGACCGCGACCACCTTCCCGCCGCCCGCCTCGAAGGCCGCGCGGTATTCGTTCAGCCAGCTCTCCGAGAAGGACCGGTTGTCGGCGCTGGCGGCCACGCCGATGCGGCGGATCCCCTTGTCCAGGCTGCGCCGGGCGTAGGCCCGGCCGTTGTCGCGGGTGGTCCAGTTCATGCGGAACAGCAGGTCGTCCTTGCCGTGGAACTTGACCGCCGACGCGGTGGGCGACACCAGCACGACGCCCGCCTTCTCGGTCACCGGCTGGATCGTCTCCGCCATGGTCGTCGTCATGGGGCCGATGATGGCGTCCACCCGCGCCGCCACCAGTTCCTCGGCCGCCGCCCGCGCCGTTGCCGCGTTGTCCCCGGTATTGCGCACCAGGATCTCCACCGGCCGCCCCGGAATGCCCTGGTCGCGCAGGCGCTCGACGGCCAGGGTGAGGCCGTTGCGCCCGGCCTCCGCCAGGTCCGTGGACCGTCCGGTCAGCTCCCCGATGAAGCCGATGCGCAGCGGTTCCTGCTTGCCGCAGCCGGCGAGGAGGGCCGCCAGCAGCAGGGCGGCCGCCCCCGGCCAGGCCCTCACCGGGGGACCGCCGCGTGCCAGGCCAGCAGGGCGTCCTCCCCCATCGGTTCGGCGAAATGGTAGCCCTGGACCTCGTCGCAGCCGAACTGTTCCAGCAGCGGCAGGACCGCCGGGTCGTCCACGCCCTCGGCCACCACCCGCATCCCCAGTTCCCGGGCGAGGCGGATGATGGTGCGCGCGATGCGCCGGCCCTGGCCCTCCCGCGACATGGAGTGGACGAATGAGCGGTCGATCTTCAGCCGCGAGGCCGGCAGCCGCTCCAGGTAGGAAAGGGAGGAGTAGCCCGTCCCGAAGTCGTCGATGGCCAGCGCGATGCCCATCCCGCGCAGGGCCCCGAGCACCTCCAGCGCCACCTCCAGGCCCCCGAGGGCCACCGATTCGGTGATCTCGAATTCGACGAACCGCGGGTCCGTGCCCGTGTCGCCCAGGGCGTTGCGGACCAGTTCCGGGAATCCCGGCTGGCGCAGCTGCACCGGCGAGATGTTGACCGACATGCGCAGGTCCGCCAGGCCCGCCGCGTGCAGGCGGCCGAGGGCCGAGAAGGATTCCTCCAGCAGCCACCGCCCCAGGTTCACGATCAGCCCCGACTGCTCCGCGATGGGGATGAAGCGGTCCGGCGGCACCAGCTTGCCGTCCTCCCGGCGCCAGCGCATCAGCGCCTCGACGCCCACCATCCGGCCGCTGCCCAGTTCCAGCAGCGGCTGGTAGACCAGGTGGAGCTGCCGGTCGTCGAACCCGATCCTGAGGTCGCGCAGCATGGTCGCCCGCTCGCGCGACTCCAGGCCGATGTCCCGCGAGTAGGTCACCGACTGGCCGATGCCGGCCGTCTTCGCCCGCTTCAGCGCCAGGTAGCCGTCCTTCAGGTATTCGGCGCCTTCCCGGTAGGGCATCTCCAGCGGCACGAAGCCGGCGCACACCGACACCGGGTGGCTCACGTCCTGGATCGTGAAGGGCTCGGCGAAGCAGCGCCGCAGGGTTTCCGGGTTCACCCGGTCCGGCGGCCCGAGCAGGGCGAAGGCGTCGCCCTCGAGCCGGGCGATGAAGGCATCGGCCACGAAGGCGGCGCGCAGGCGCTGGGCCATGGCGCGCAGCAGGTCGTCGCCGTAGGAGTTGCCGAGGATGTCGTTCACCACCGCGAACTGGTCCACGTCGATGACCGCCAGCACCATGGGCTTCCTGCCCGGCTGGCGCGCGTGGACGCTCAGCTGCCCGATGAAGGCCGTCCGGTTCGGAAGCTCCGTCTGCCGGTCCACGAAGGCCTCCCGGCGCAGTTCGCTCACCAGGTCCACGTTCTTCGCGCAGAGCGCGATGTTGGTGCAGAAGACGTTCAGCAGGTGCCGGTCCACGTCGGCGATGGGCACCGCCGAATCGACGAAGGCGGCGAAGCCCTCCCGCTCCGACTTGCGGAAGTAGAGGACCACGCTGTGCGGATTGATGATGCTCTGCCGGCGCACCAGCACGTCGGCCAGCGCGTAGGCGATCCGCCGGTCCTCGAAATCCGACAGGCGCTGCTGCATCATGTTGCGGAAGCGCCCCGCCGCGGCGATGACCCGGTACTGGCGGGGCCCGAAGTCGCCGTGCGGCTCCTCGGCCGCCGCGCAGACCAGTCCCTCCGGCGTCACGCCGATCAGCGACGCGATCTGCGTGATCACCCCCTCCGCGAAGGCCTGCATGCCCTGCTCGGCGATGAACTGGTTGCTCGCCGAGATGATCTTCTCCAGGCCGCGCCGGCTGGACTCCATGCGCAGGAGCTGGTCGTAGGAGCGGATGGCCGACGTGAGGGCCGTGAACAGCTTGTTGCGGGTCAGCTCGCCCTTCGTCTTGTAGTCGTTGATGTCGTAGCGGGTGATCGTGTCGGTCTCCGGCGCGTGGCCGGGCTGGCCCGTGCGCAGGATGATGCGCGTGTTGACCGCCTTCAGGTCGTTGCGGATGGCATCGACGGTGCGCAGGCCCGCGTCGTCGGTTTCCATCACCACGTCGAGGAGGATCACCGCCATCTCCGGCTCGGAGCGCAGCAGGGCCAGGGCCTCCGCGCCGCTGCGGGCGTGCATCAGCTTCAGCGGCCGGTCGAGGATCCGCGTGCCGCCGAGGGCGAACTCCGTCGCCTCGTGCACGCCCTCGTCGTCGTCCACGACCAGCACCCGCCAGGCCAGCTCCGGCGTTGCCGACTCCCCCGCGGATTCCTCGGCCACGAAGACGATATCGTCGTCTTCAGACATGTTCCCTCCTCCCCGCCGTTCCCACCATCCCCGGCGCATCGTCCGGAATTATAACTTTGGGCATAGTGTTCCGGCGCCTTCCCGCGTGCCCGCATGCGTGGATTCCGCGCCCGGGTGAGGAAAAAGTCAAGGTGCTCCCTGATCTCAGGGAGGCGCGCGGACGGAAGACGGCGCCGGCCGGCGCCGGGCGGCGCCCCGCATCGCCCGGAACGGGGGGCGGGGAGGGGCGGGGGCCGTTCGGGCTCCCCGTCCGCCGGGCCGGCGGGGGAGCCCCGGGCGCCGCCGCCTACTCGGCGGCGCCGACGGCCAGGGCGATGCCGCCGACCCCGGCGATGGAGCCCTCGATGCGGTCGCCGGCCACCACCGGGCCGACGCCCTCGGGCGTTCCCGTGTAGACCAGGTCCCCGGGTTCCAGGTGGTAGTAGCGCGACAGGTGGGCGAGCAGCGCCGGCACCCCGTGGATCAGCAGCGACAGGTCGGAGGACTGCTTCGTCTGGCCGTTCACCCGCAGTTCGATGACCCCACTGGCGGGATGGCCGCACTGGTCCGCCGGCACGATCTCGGAAAGCACCGCCGACTGCTCGAAATCCTTGCCCAGGTCCCAGGGCCGGCGCTGTTCCCGGGCCGCGAGCTGCAGGTCGCGGCGGGTCATGTCCAGGCCGCAGGCATAGCCGAACACGTGGCCCAGGGCCGCCTCCTCGTCGATCCGGAAGCCGGCCTTGCCCACCGCCACCACCAGTTCCATCTCGTAGTGGTAGTTCCCCGTGCCCGGCGGGTAGGGCACCGTGGCGCCGGAGGGCACGTAGTCGCCGGCCGCCTTGGTGAAGTAGAAGGGCGCCTCCCGGTCCACGGCCACGCCCATCTCCTTCGCATGGGCCTCGTAGTTGCGGCCGACGCAGAAGATGCGGCGGATGGGGAAGCGGGCGGCGGTGCCGCGCACCGGCGCGGAAACCACGGCCGGCGGGGCGAAGCAGTAATCGTTGCTCATGGGGGACCTCGTTCTCTGTCTGGGGGGGTGGGGCCGTGCGCGCGCCGGCCGCCTATTCGAAGACCTCGTAGATGCCCAGCTTCCGGTGCAGGGGCGCGTCGTCCACCATGAACAGGAAGGCGGGCTGCGTCCCCGAGCCGTTGGCCAGCGTCACCTCGGCGTGGGTCGGCACCGCCATGGTATCGGCTTCCCCGAAGGCATGGGTGACCCCGTCGATGCCCGCCGTGCCGCCGCCCTCCACCCCGTGCAGAACGCAGGAGGCGGAGCGGCGCTTCAGCCGGATCTCCTGGCCCGGCCGCAGCATGACGGCCGAGAAGCCCAGCGTGCGCAGGCACTCGCGGCCCGTCTCCGGGTTCACGTAGGCCACGTGCACCAGTTGGTCCTTCGGCGTCACCCCGGCCAGCGCGGTGAGGGTCTGCTTCACCTCCTTCCAGGGGAAGCGCAGCAGCGGGTAGTCGGTGCGCTGTTCGCCCAGCGTGTCGTAGGGGATCACGCCGCCCTGCCGGAAGCGCCCATTGCCGTGGCCGGCCGGCTTGTCCACGGCCTGGGACCCGCCCTCGATGCAGTAGGAGGCCTCGATGCCGTAGATGACGGGAAGGTCGAGCGCGTCCAGCCAGACCACCGGGCCCTGGCCCTCGTGGCCGTGCTCGTGCCAGAGGCCCGGCGGGGTCAGGATCAGGTCGCCCTTCTCCATGGGCAGCTTCTCCCCGTTCACGATCGTGAAACCGCCGTTGCCCTCCACCACGAAGCGCACCGCGGTGGGCGTATGCCGGTGGTTCGGCGCCGTCTCGCCCGGCAGGATCAGCTGCAGGCCGATGTAGATGGTCGGCGTCGCCTGCATCGCCTCCAGGCCCAGGCCCGGGTTGCAGAGCACCACCACGCGGCGCTCGGCCTTCTCGATCGGCGTCAGCTCGCCGGCCCGCATCAGGTCCGGCCGCACGTCGGCATAGCGCCAGAGGACGGGCTGCGTCCTCCTGGCCGGCCGGCCGTAGGGCAGCACGGCGCGCAGCGAGGGCCACAGGGGCAGCGTGTTCTTCGCCACCAGGCCGTCGTAGTAGTCCTTCGGCAGGTCCTCGACCCGTCCCAGTTCGGTGCTCATGGGTGTCTCCTTCCCCGCGGGGTGCGGCAGCTTGGGCGGTACCGGGTCCCCCCGGCCTTTGTCAGTGGGCTTATCATTTCATATTGAAATAAATTTCGCAAGCCCCGCCCTCCGGCGCTATGCTTCCTCCCGCAGCGAACGCCATGCAATGCCCATCCATAGGGGCTAAACCGCCATGTCCTCCCGACCACCACCGCGAAAGGCCGCCCGTAACACCGGAAAATCCCTTCCAGATGGAAGCGATTCCCTGGACCTGGAAGGCTACGTCCCCTACCTGCTGAACCAGGCCCACCGGGGCGTCCTGCGCGCCTTCGAGCCGGCCCTGGCCCCCCACGGCCTGAACCTGGCCGAATGGCGGGTCCTCGCCGTCCTCGCCCACCGGGGCCGCCTGCGCGTCGGCGACCTGGCCCTGGCCACCGGCCTGGAGCCGCCCACCCTCGTGCGCGTGCTCGCCGGGCTGGAATCCCGCGGCCGGGTCCGCCGCAGGCCTTCCGCCACCGACCGCCGGGCCACCGACGTGGAGGCCTCGGCCGCCGGCCGCGCCGCCGCCCGGGCCATCGTTCCCCTGGCCCGCCGGGTCGAGGCCGAGGCCCTGGCCGGCCTGACCGCCGACGAGGCGGAGTTCCTGCGCCGCCTCCTGCGCCGCCTGGTTCCCGCCGCGATGCAGCCTGAATCGCCCTGATCGCGCCGGGCACGGCGCCCACCGGGGGCCGTGCCGAACGGATGCGCGGGAGCGGCGTCCCCGCCGCGATGGAAACCGGCCCGTCCCGGGAACGCCCGGACCCCGCTCCGCGGGGTTGCCCTGGAGCGCCACCGCGCCCCGGAAAGGCCCGGAAAATTGTCGGTTGTCATTGCCCTGGCCTATGCCTAAGGTGAGAATGGGACAAACGGCATGAATGTTCCCGCCGCCCCGGAAAGGAGCACCGGATGGACCGGACAGGCATCCCCGCCGCATCCCGCCCCCCGACGCCGGGCGTGCCCCTGTCGGCCCTGCTGTCCCGGCTCGTCTGGCTGAGCCTGCTGCCGCTGGTCCTGGTGGCCCTGTGGCTGGCGGCGGACAGTTTCCTGACCCGCTGGCGCGACAGCGACCGGGAGGCCACCAACCTGGTGACCAACTTCGCCACCGCCATCGACGGCAACCTGCAATCGCGGCTCGCCGCCCTGGCGGTGCTGGCGGCCTCGCCGCTGGCGGACGATCCGGCCCGCTGGCCCGACCTCCACGTCGAGGCCCAGGGCTACCGGAGCCAGTTCGGCAGCCACGTCCTCCTGGTAGACGGAAACATGACCCCGGTCTTCAACACCCGCCTGGCCTATGGCGCGGCCATGCCGCCCCTGCCCCGCCCGGCGGGCCGCGCCGCCGTGCCGGCGGCCTTCGCCGAGGGGCGGCCCGCCGTCGGCGACCTGTTCGTCGGTCCGCTGGCCCGCCAGCCCATGGTCGCGCTGGCCGTGCCGGTGAGCCGCGACGGCCGCGTGCCCTTCGTCCTGCTCTCGGTCATGGAGCGTTCCCAGTTCGAGGCGCGCTTCGCGAAGGCGTCGCTGCCCCCCGGCTGGTTCCTCAGCCTGAAGGACGGCACCGGCCGGCCCCTCGCCGAGGCCGGCGCCGCCGGGGCCGCCGCGCCGGCCGCCGACGACCGGGAGTTCGCCGTCCCCTCGCGGGCGGCCCCGTGGACCTATGTTTTGCGCATCCCGGCGGCGCACCATCGTGCCGATCTGCTGGAGGCCGGCGCCACCCTGGCGGCCGCCGTCCTGGGCACCCTCGCCGTCGGCTTCCTCGGCGTGCGCTCGGCGAGCCGCCGCCTGGGGCGGGAGGTGGCCTCCCTGGCCGGGCCGTCCGACCCG
>JAEUNJ010000095.1 GCA_016791145.1 Rhodocyclaceae bacterium
CTGATCACCAGCCGCTTCACGGGCCTGGAGTTCGGCGTCGGGGTCTTCGTCGGCCTCGCCGGCATCCTGGTCTGCTCCTTCCTGGGCGGCATGAAGGCGGTGACCTGGACCCAGGTGGCCCAGTACATCATCCTGATCGTCGCCTACATGATCCCGGTGGTCTGGCTGTCCGTGAAGCATGGCTACGGCCCGGTGCCCCAGGTCGGCTACGGCTACGCGTTGCAGAAGGTCAGCGAGCGGGAGAAGGTGCTCAACGACAAGGCGAGCCCGGACGGCGCCCGGGAGGAATCGGTGCGGCAGATCTTCCGCGACCGTGTCGCCGCGGCCGATGCGAAGCTGAAGGGCCTGGCCGAGGGCGGCCCCGCCTTCCTGGCCGGGGAGAAGAAGAAGCTGGAGGACAAACTGGCCGAACTGAAGGCCGCCAATCCCCCGGCGGAACCCAAGGCCATCGAGGCCGCCGACAAGGCGGTCAAGGACTTCCCGGCCGACGCCGCCGCCGCGAAGACCAAGTGGACGGCGGACAAGACCGGCGCGGCGGCGAAGACCGCTCCGATCAAGGCCCACGCGGAATCCTTCGCGGCCAAGGACGAGAACGCCCGCGACATAGCGAAGCGGAACTTCCTCTCCCTGGTGTTCTGCCTGATGGTGGGTACCGCCGCCTTGCCCCACATCCTGATGCGCTACTACACGACCCCCTCGGTCAAGGAGGCGCGCGTCTCGGTGTTCTGGTCCCTGTTCTTCATCTTCCTGCTCTACTTCACGGCGCCGGCCCTGGCGGTCCTGGTCAAGTACGAGGTCTATCACAACCTCGTGGGATCGAGCTTCGCTTCGCTGCCGACCTGGGTGAGCAACTGGGCGGCGGTGGACAAGACCCTGATGGCGATCACGGACATCAACAAGGATGGCCTGGTGCAACTGGCGGAGATCACCATCGGCGGCGACCTGGTCGTCCTGGCGACGCCGGAAATCGCCGGCCTGCCCTACGTGATCTCGGGCCTGGTGGCCGCCGGCGGCCTCGCCGCGGCGCTCTCCACCGCCGACGGCCTGCTGCTGACCATCGCCAACGCCCTGTCCCACGACCTGTACTACAAGATGATCGACCCGAACGCCCCGACGGTGCGCCGCCTGGCGGTGTCCAAGGGCCTCCTGCTGGTGGTGGCGGTCCTCGCCGCCTACGTCACCAGCCTGAAGCCGGGCGACATCCTGTTCCTGGTGGGCGCCGCGTTCTCGCTGGCCGCATCCGGCTTCTTCCCGGCCCTCGTCTGCGGGGTGTTCTGGAAGCGGGCCAACCAGCTGGGCGCGATCATCGGGATGCTCGGGGGCCTCGGGGTCTGCATGTACTACATGTACATGACCTACCCCTTCTTCGGCTGCGGCGCCAACTGCGTGGCCAACCAGTGGTGGAACATCGCCCCGATCTCGGCCGGCATCTTCGGCATCCCGGCGGGCTTCATCGGCGTCATCGTCGGCAGCCTGATCTCGCCGGCACCGAGCAAGGAGACCCAGGAACTGGTGGACCACGTGCGCTACCCGAACCTGGAAGGCGACATCAACACGAGCGCCGCCTGAACAACGGAGGAGGAGACCTCTTTGAGACCCGCCGCAAGGCGGGTTTTTTTTCGCCCCTGTTCAGCCGCGACCGGGACGCATCCACCGCAATCGCGCCGGGGACGGCGCGCGCAGAGGGCCCGCGGGGCGGCTCTGCGGGAGGGCCTGCCCGCCGCGATGCAAACGCCGCTGGGCCGGACCTCAGAACGGAAGGTGGGGAATCAGCCCGGAAAGATCCTCGCGGCCGCTGTCGCGCACCAGTTGCCGGGCCCGCTTCGGGTCGAAGGCGACGAGTTTCTCCACCGTCTCGCGGGTGCCGTCCCGGTGGCCGGCATGGTGCTGCGCCATGCCGAGCTGGTAGAAGGCCTCGCCGTTCATGGGTTGCAGCCGGGCTGCCTCGGCGAAGGCGGCTTCCGCCTCCGCGTGTTCGCCGAGGCCGGCCAGGGCCAGCCCCAGGCCGTACCAGGCCCGGTCCAGGTTGGCTTGCAGGCGGACCGCCTCCCGGAAGGATTCGGCGGCCTCCCGTCGCCGGCCGGCCTGCTCCCGCGCATATCCCAGATTGAAATGGGTCGCCGCGTCGTCAGGCGCGATGCGGATCGCCTCCAGGAACCAGTGCTCCGCCGCGTCGAAGCGCCGGCGCTGGGCGGCGATGAAGGCCAGATGGCGGGCGGACTGGACGTCCTGGGGATCGTGGCGGAAGGCCTCCACGTAAGCCGCATAGGCCTTGTCCTGGTTGCCGAGGAAATGGAACACCCAGCCTCGGGCATAATGGCGCCAGCGTTCGTAGTTCATCGTCCCTGCGGGTCGAGTTGGAGTGAAACGAAGATACCATGGCCCATCCGGAACTGCTGATCCTCAGCATCCTGCGTGCCCTCGTCGAGGTGGCCCTGCTGACCCTGCTGGGGCAGGGTATCCTGGCCGTCCTGGCCGGCGCCCGGCGGCAGGGCAACCCCATTTATGCGCTCTTCCTGATCGTCACCCGGCCGGTCATGCGCGCCGTGCGGATGGTGACGCCCGGCGCGATCCTCGACCGGCATCTGCCCTTCGTGGCGTTCTTCCTCCTTTTCTGGCTCTGGATCGCGCTGGCCTGGCTGAAACGGGAACTCTGCCAGGCCCAGGGGCTGGCCTGCTGAGCATTTCCTGTAAGCCAGCCGTCAGCCGGCGGTAAGTGGGGCGTCAGAGTGCGCCCGTAACATCCGACGCCGTATCAGTGTCGGTCCGACTGCCCGCGGGGCAGGTTGGGCCGGCAGCAGAGAATGCTATGTTCGCAGCCTCCCCCTGCGTTCATGGGTCAGCGAGAACCGGTCCCTTGGGAGCCGGACGGGGGAGGAAAGCAGTCCCAATCAACGGAGGAAACGGAGACAGGCCATGGCAGCAGACCTCTACGAAAAGATCCAGGCGAACCCCAGGTTCCACGAGTTCGTCGGCAAGCGCAACAGCTATTCCATCCTGATGACCGTGCTGGGCGCCCTCGCCTATTACGGCTTCATCCTGCTGGTGGCCTACAACAAGGAGTTCCTGGCGTCCAAGATCGGCACCGGCGCGGTGATGAGCGTCGGCATCCCGATCGGCGTCGGCGTCATCGTCTTCACCATCATCATCACCTGGATCTACGTCCGCCGCGCCAACAGCGAGTTCGACGAGATCAACGCGGAAATCGTCAAGGAGGCCAACAAGTGAAGGTCCGCTCCCAGCACATCCTCGGCGGCCTGGCCGCCCTCCTGGCGGCCGGCGCGGTGTTCGCCGCCGGCGCCGACCTGGGCCAGGCCCAGAAGCAGGCAACGAACTGGACGGCCATCGTCATGTTCGCCATCTTCGTCTTCGCCACCCTGTGGATCACCAAGTGGGCGGCCTCGAAGACCAAGACGGCGGCGGACTTCTACACGGCCGGCGGCGGCATCACCGGCTTCCAGAACGGTCTGGCCATCGCCGGCGACTACATGTCGGCGGCATCCTTCCTCGGTATTTCCGGCCTGGTGTTCGCCAACGGCTTCGACGGCCTGATCTTCTCGATCGGCTGGCTCGTCGGCTGGCCCATCATCACCTTCCTGATGGCCGAACGCCTGCGCAACCTGGGCAAGTTCACTTTCGCCGACGTGGCGTCCTACCGCTTCTCCCAGACGCCGGTGCGGACCTTCGCGGCCATCAGCACCCTGGTCGTGGTGGCCTTCTACATGATCGCCCAGATGGTGGGCGCGGGCCAGCTGATCAAGGTCCTGTTCGGCCTCGAGTACCTGTACGCCGAGATCCTCGTGGGCGTGATCATGATGATGTACGTGCTGTTCGGCGGCATGACGGCGACCACCTGGGTGCAGATCATCAAGGCCTGCATGCTGCTGGGCGGCGCCACCTTCATGGCCCTGGCCGTGCTGTTCCAGTTCGGCTTCAGCCCCGAGGCCCTGTTCGCCAAGGCCACCGAAGTGCATGCCAAGAAGGACGCCATCATGGGTCCGGGCGCGCTGATCAAGGATCCCATCTCCGCCATCTCGGTGGGCATGGCCCTGATGTTCGGCACCGCCGGCCTGCCGCACATCCTGATGCGCTTCTTCACCGTCCCGAACGCCAAGGAGGCCCGCAAGTCGGTGGCCTGGGCGACGACCTGGATCGGCTACTTCTACATCCTGACCTTCATCATCGGCTTCGGCGCCATCGTGATGCTGATCCAGGATCCGGCGTCCTACTTCGTCGATGGCAACATCGCCAAGGGCCTCAAGGGCGGCGGCAACATGGCGGCCGTGCATCTGTCGAAGGCCGTCGGTGGCGACCTCTTCCTCGGCTTCATTTCCGCCGTGGCCTTCGCCACCATCCTGGCCGTCGTGGCCGGCCTGACGCTCTCCGGCGCCTCCGCCGTGTCCCATGACCTGTACGCCTCCGTCTGGCGCCACGGCAACGTGGATTCCGCCACGGAACTGCGCTGGTCCAAGGGCGCCACCCTGGTGCTGGGCGTCGTCGCCATCTACCTGGGCATCGCCTTCGAGAAGGAGAACGTCGCCTACATGGTGATGCTGGCCTTCACGATCGCCTGTTCCGGCAACTTCCCGGTGCTGTTCATGTCGGTGCTCTGGAAGGGCTGCACGACCCGGGGCGTCGTGGTCGGCGGCACGGTTGGCCTGATCCTGGCCACGGTGCTGACCATCGGCTCCGCGAGCGTCTGGGAAGCCGTGCTGAAGAACCCGGCGGGCTCCGCCTGGTTCCCCTACAGCTCCGCCGCGCTCTTCTCCATGACCGCCGCCTTCGTGACCATCTGGCTGGTGTCGATCCTCGACAACAGCGAGCAGGCCCAGAAGGAGCGCGCCATGTACCGCGACCAGCACATCCGGTCCGAGACGGGCGTCGGCGCCGCCGCCGCGTCCGCCCACTGACCCACCGGGCGTGCCAGGAAACCCCGGGCTGCGGCCCGGGGTTTTTTCTTGCCGCACCAACGCGCAAGCCGCTATAATGCGCGGCTTTCCGGCGCCGGCAAGGCGGCGGAAGGCGCACGAAGGCCCGGTGGTCCAGTCGAAGAAGCAGCGGACTGACATCGCGGCCGGCGAGCAGCAGTTGTACCGAGGCTAGGTAGCTCAGTTGGTAGAGCAGCGGACTGAAAATCCGCGTGTCGACGGTTCGATTCCGCCCCTAGCCACCAATTCAACGCCCAACCCTCACCGGTTGGGCGTTTTCATGTGCCCCCACGGATAACCGTCGCCGGCCCGTTTCTTCCTATAATCCGCAAGTTACTTCCGCGTCCGACCGGCATGCAGCTTTTCGCCCTGGGCCTGAATCACCATACGGCGCCCCTTGCAGTGCGCGAGCGGGTGGCCTTCGACCCCTTGCGTCTGCCCCAGGCGCTGAACGACCTGCTGCGCGCCAAGCCGGTGCGCGAAGCGGCGATCCTTTCCACCTGCAATCGCACCGAGCTCTACTGCGCGACCGACCGGCCGGATGCGGCCGCCGAGTGGCTGGCCGAGTACCACGCGCTGCCGAGCGGCGACGTCCGTCCCTACCTGTATTCCCACCCCCAGCGCAGCGCCGTCCGCCACATGTTCCGCGTCGCCAGCGGCCTTGATTCCATGGTGCTGGGGGAACCCCAGATCCTCGGCCAGATGAAGCAGGCGGCGCGGGTGGCGGAGGAAGCCGGGACCCTCGGGACACTGCTGGGCAAGCTTTTCCAGCGTACCTTTTCGGTGGCCAAGGAAGTCCGCTCCACGACGGCGATCGGCGCCAATATCGTGTCCATGGCCGCCGCCGCCGTCCACCTTTCCGAGCGCATCTTCGAAAGCCTGCACGACCAGCGCGTCCTGTTCATCGGCGCCGGGGAGATGATCGAGCTTTGCGCCGCCCATTTCGCCGGGGCCAGGCCGAAGGCCATCACCATCGCCAACCGGACCATCGAAAGGGCCCAGGCCCTGGCGACGCGCTTCGGCGGTGCTGCCCTGCGCCTCGACGAGATCGGCGAACGCCTGCACGATTTCGACATCGTGGTGGCCTGTACCGCGAGTCCGCTGCCCATCGTCGGGCTCGGGGCCGTGAAGCGCGCCCTGAAGGCCCGGCGCCATCGTCCGATGGTGATGGTGGACCTGGCGCTGCCGCGCGACATCGAGGAGGAGGTGGGCCGCCTGGACGACGTCTTCCTCTATGCCCTGGACGACCTGGCGGAGATCGTCGAGCAGGGCCTGGAGTCGCGGCAGGCGGCGGTGGTGGAGGCCGAGTCCATCATCGACGACCGCGTCACGAGCTTCCTGCAATGGATGGACGCCCGCGAGGCGGTGCCGACGATCCGCGCCCTGCGGGACCATGCGGATCGCATGCGGCGGCACGAGCTCGAGTTCGCGCACCGGTTGCTGGCCCGGGGCGAGCCTCCCGAAAAGGTGCTGGAAGCCCTTTCCCACCGGCTGACGAACAAGTTCCTCCATGCGCCCACCCAGGCCCTCAACCAGTCGGAGGGCGATGAGCGCGGCGAACTGCAGGACCTGCTCGCCCGCCTGTTTCACCTGCACCGGGACCACTAGCCCGCCCCAGCCTGCGGCCGGCCCGTCGTGGTGCCGGAGCCGTCCTCCCTGATGAAGCCCAGCATACGCACCAAGCTCGAACAACTTTCCGAACGCCTCGTGGAGGCGGACCGGCTGCTGGCCGCCGAGGAGGCGACCCGCGACCTGGACCGGTTCCGCCGGATTTCCCGCGAGAGGGCCGAACTGGAACCCCTGGTGAACCTGTATCGGGAGTTCAGGCGGGCGGAGAACGACGTCCGCGAGGCGGAGGCGATGCTGGGCGATCCGGAGATGAAGGCCTTTGCCCAGGAGGAGATCGCCGCGGCCGGGGAGCGGCTTCCGGCCCTCGAGCTCGAACTGCAGCGGTTGCTGCTGCCCCGCGACCCCAATGACGATCGCAACCTCTTCCTGGAGATCCGCGCCGGCACGGGCGGCGAGGAATCCGCCCTCTTCGCGGCCGATCTGTTCCGCATGTATTCCCGCTATGCCGAGCGCCAGGGCTGGCGGGTCGAGGTGGTTTCCCGCAGCGAGTCCGACCTGGGCGGATACCGGGAGATCATCTGCCGGATCGCGGGTCCGGGGGCCTACTCGAAGCTGAAGTTCGAATCGGGTGCCCACCGTGTCCAGCGGGTCCCCGAGACCGAGGCCCAGGGCCGGATCCACACCTCCGCATGCACGGTGGCCGTGCTGCCGGAGGCCGACGAGGTCGGCGCGGCGCAGATCAATCCCGCCGACCTGCGGATCGACACCTTCCGGGCCTCGGGGGCCGGGGGCCAGCATGTGAACAAGACGGACTCGGCCGTGCGCATCACCCACCTGCCGACCGGCATCGTCGTCGAGTGCCAGGACGACCGTTCCCAGCATCGCAACCGCGCCCAGGCCATGAGCGTGCTCGCCGCCCGGATCCGCGACGCCCAGGTCCGCCAGCAGGAGCACGAGATCGCGTCGACCCGCAGGAGCCTCGTCGGGACGGGAGACCGTTCGGAACGCATCCGGACCTACAACTTTCCCCAGGGACGGGTCACCGACCATCGCATCAACCTGACCCTCCACAAGATCGACACCGTCATGGAAGGGGAGTTGGACGAGATCGTCTCGGCGCTGGCCGCCGAGCACCAGGCCGAGCAGCTGGCCCAGCTGGCGGACGCCGGGTGAGCATTCCCGCGTCGGTCGCGGCCGCCCTTGCCGAGGCGCGGGCGCGGATTCCGGTGTCCGAGGCGCGCAGCCTGCTGGCCGATGTTCTCGGCCGCGACCGGGTCTGGCTCGAAAGCCACCGGGACGATCCGATCGCCCCCGAGTTGGCGTCCCGTTTCGCCGCCCTCGTGGGACGCCGGGCGGCGGGGGAGCCGGTCGCCTACCTCCTCGGCCGGCGCGAGTTCTACGGCCGGGATTTCATCGTGTCGCCGGCCGTGCTGATTCCGCGGCCCGAGACGGAACTCCTGGTCGAGTGGGCGCTGGAGGCGGCCGCGGGTCTCGTGTCCCCCCGCATCCTGGACCTGGGCACCGGCAGCGGATGCATCGCGGTGACCCTGGCCCTGGAAAGGCCCGACGCGCAGGTCACGGCAACGGACGTCTCGCCGGAGGCCCTGGAGATCGCGCGCCGGAACGCTGCCCGGCTGGGCGCCCGTGTCGAGTTCGCGCACGGCGACTGGTTCTCGGCGGTCGGCAGCGACCGTTTCGACCTGGTCGTCGCGAATCCTCCTTATGTGGCTTCGGAAGACCCGCACCTGCGGGCGGGCGATCTGCGCTTCGAGCCCCCGAACGCCCTCGCATCGGGCCCGGAAGGCATGGACGCCATCCGCCTCATCCTCGCCGGGGCGTCCGCCCACCTGGCGAGGGGCGGGTGGCTCGCCATCGAGCATGGATTCGACCAGGGTCCCGCCTGTATTCGCGCCTTCTCGGACGCCGGCCTCTACGGTGTCCGGCAGATGAAAGACTTGGCCGGTCTTGCCAGGATGACCACCGGGTTCGTGAAATAAGTCGCGCCGTTTCGGCCGCACTAGTCCGGACGGACTATTTTCCGGGGCCGTGGCGATGGGTATAAAGGCATCGTGAATCGGGATTTCGCAGGTGCGAAATCCAGGCACGGCAGCTTTCCACCCGATCATCCAAGGACCCCGACATGAAACTCAAGACCATCGCCCTGTGCGCCGCCGCCGCTTGCAGTCTGGTTGCCGCGCCTGCCATGGCCAACTCCCTGGTCTTCCAGGGCGTGACCTTCAACACTTTTGCGGAAGATGCGGACACCCTGCGCCTGGAGATTCTCAACGCCAACGCCGCCACCGGCAACTGGGCGGGGACGACCTGGTTGAAGGCGTTCGAGATCAAGGACATCGGCACCATCACGGGGGCCAGCATCGTCAGCGGCCCGGGTGGATTCGCGGCGGACGTGGCCCATGGGCTGGCGGCCAGCGCCGGCTGCACGACCGGCGGCACCAACGGCGCCTGCTTCACGGGCGCGGGCGCCGCCCTGGCGTCGAGCATGGTCTGGCGGATCGACTTCGCCGGGTCGCCGGATTTCACCGCGCCCCACCTGAAGCTGCAGTTCATGGTGTCTCCGACGCAGTCCAAGGCGACCGGCGACCTGTTGTCCCAGACCATCGCCGTGCCCGAGCCCGAGACCTATGCCATGATGCTCGCCGGCCTCGGCCTCCTGGGCGCCGTGGCGCGCCGCCGGCGCGGCTGACCCGCAGCCGCCTGGGCAAGGAACGGGGCTTCGGCCCCGTTCTGCGTTGACGGGCGTCCCGGCGGGACCTAGAATACCCGACTGTTTCCATCAACAAATTCGAGTCCACCCATGTCCGTCCAGGAAAAGATCCACGCCACGGTCACCGGCAATCCCGTTGTCCTTTTCATGAAGGGCACGCCCCAGTTTCCCCAATGCGGCTTTTCCGCCAGGGCGGTGGAGATCCTCAAGGCCTGCGGGGTAAAGGACTTCGCCTCGGTCAATGTGCTCGCCGACCCGGATGTCCGGCAGGGCATCAAGGACTATGCGAACTGGCCGACGATCCCCCAGCTCTATGTCAATGGGGAATTCGTCGGCGGCTCCGACATCATGATGGAGATGTACCAGGCCGGCGAGCTCCAGCAACTCCTCGGCGACCTCGCCAAGACCGCCTGATCCTGGGGCGGCCCCGCCGGCTGCCTCACCCCCGCAGTTCGGCGAGCAGCTTCTCGATCATCCGGCGTGCCTGGCCCAGGTAGCTGCCGCCGAACAGGTTGTAGTGGTTCAGGATGTGGTACAGGTTGTAGAGGTTCTTGCGGGTCTCGTAGCCCGCATCCAGGGGCCAGGCGGCGCGATAGGCCGCATAGAAGGATTCGGGGAAGCCGCCGAACAGTTCCGCCATCGCCAGGTCCGCCTCCCGGTCCCCCCGATAGACCGCCGGATCGTAGATCGCCGGGCGGCCGTCCCCCAGCCGGGAGGCGTTGCCCGACCACAGATCCCCGTGCAGCAGGCTGGGCACGGGCGAATAGTCCACGAAGAAGGCCGGCGTCTTTTCCGCGAGTTGCAGTCCCCTCTCCACCAGCCGCGGCTCCATCCCGCGCGCCCGGGCCAGGGCCAGTTGCGGCATGAGGCGCAGGTCCGCGAAGAAGCGGGCCCAGGCCCGCCGGGGTTCGTTCCGCTGGGGGGTGGCGCCGATGAAATTGTCTTCCGGCCACCCGTAGTCCGCCCCGCCGGGTGCCCGGTGGAGGGTTGCCAGGGCCTCGCCGAGGCGGGATCCGGCGGCCCGGTCCAGCGCTTCCAGGTCCATCCACGCGAGGACCAGGAATGCCTGGTCGGCGGCAATGCCCCGGGCCACCACGGCCGGGACGGCGATGTCGGCCTGGTTTCCGAGGGCGGCAAGCCCGGCCGCCTCGGCGGCGAACATCGGCGCCGCCGCCGGGCCATTGGTCTTCACGAAATAGGACCGGCCACCGGCCCGCAGGCGCGCGGCCCGGTGGATCGATCCGCCGCCCACCGGCGCGGTCCCCTCGAATACGGGGCGCTCCCCGAGGGCCTCGCCGATCGCGTCGAGGATGGCGGGAACGACTGCGTCCACGATGCCGGCCTCAGGTCGAGGCGAGCCGGGAATTCGCCTGCGCGAGGCGTGCCGAGAGCACTTCGAGGAAGGCCTGGTAGAAGTGCATCTGGCAGGCATCCGACGCGTTGCGCAGCGCCTGGCCGGGGATGGTGACCACGCGGGCGCCGGTCTGGGCGATCACGTCGGCGCCCCGCGTATGGTGGATGCGGCCGATCACCGCCATCTCGCCGAAGCACTCGCCGGCGGTCAGCACGCTGAGCAGGCGCCCCCGCTTCAGGACCCTCAGCTCGCCATCGACGACGAAGCAGAAGAAATCCCCGGATTCCCCGTCCTTCATGATGATGGTATCGGGGCTCACCTCGTCCCAGGCCGAGAAGCGCACCACCTCCCAGATCTCGACATCGGAGAAATCGTAGAAGAAGGGCAGGCCCCGCAGCGTCTCGAACTTCTCGCTGTCCGCGAATTCGCTGCGCCGCGCCGAGAGCTGCCGGTTGCGGAAGGCCTGGGCCAGGTCGTGGGCGAAGGCATCCCAGCTGGCATAGCGCGCCTCCAGGTCCTTCTGCATGGCTCGGGCCACCACAGAATCCAGGCTGACCGGGATCCCGCCGCGGAAGGCCGAGGGCGGCGGCGCATCGGTGTTGGTGATCTGGTACACCATGCTGAAATTGTTGCTGGCCTGGAAGGGCAGGCGTCCGGCCAGGAGCTGGTACATGACGACGCCGAGGGAGTAGATGTCCGTCTGGTGGTTGAGCGGCATCTCCCGCACCTGTTGCGGCGACATGTAGGCCGGCGATCCGACCCCGGAAACCTGGGTCTGGGTCTGGTCGCCGGTGTTGAGGATGGCGGCGCCGAAATCCGAGATCTTGATGTCGCCCGAGGCATCGCCGCCCGAGGCGTCGCCGGAGGCCAGCAGGATGTTGGCCGGCTTGATGTCCCGGTGCGTGATCCCGAGGCGGTAGGCGTAATCCAGCGCCCGCGTGCACTTGAAGATGATCTCCACGACCCGGTCCACCGGCAGCAGGCGGTCGGGCGTGCAGAACTGCTCCAGGGTGCCGCCGGGCACGTATTCCATGACCACGTAGCTGACGTTGTCGTCCACCACGGCGTCGTAGATCTGCACGATGTGCGGATGCACCAGCTTGCCGGCCAGCGATGCCTCGTTCATCAGCAGGTGCCGGTAGAGCCGGCCCCGTTCCCGGTCCTTGAGGACCTCGGGGAAGATCAGCTTGATCGCGACCTCGCGCTGGGCGAAGGGGTCGTAGCCGAGGAAGACCCTGGACGTGGCGCCCTCGCCGAGCACGCCGCGGACGAGGTACTTGCCTATCCGTTCGCCGTTCATAGGGCCGCGGAAGTGAGCCGGGTATTGGCCAGGTTGAGGCGTTCGACGAGGATGCGCAGGAAGGCCCGGTCGAAGCTGTGCCGCGTCGATTGGGAGGCCCGGTTCAAGGCTTCGGTGCCGATGGTCACGAGGGTCCCGGCACCCATGGCGATCACGTCGGCGCCCCGGGTGCCCTGGTCCGGCGTCAGGTAGGCCATCTCGCCGAAGCATTCGCCGGAGGACAGGACGTTGAGCAGCTTGCCCTGCTTGGTCACCCGCACCTCGCCCGTGGCGAGCACCGAGAACGTGTCCCCGGGGTCCCCCTCGCGCATCAGCACGTCGCCGGCCCCCACCCGCCGCCATTCGGAGAAGCGGAGGATTTCCCAGAGTTCCACGTCGGAGAAATCGCGGAAGAAAGACAGGCCGCGAAGCAGGTTGAACTTCTCGCTGTCGGAAATGCGGCTCGCCCGCATCTCCGCCAGGTGTTCGTTGCGGAAGGCCTCGGCCAGGTCGAAGGAGAACTCGTTCCAGGTCGCATAGCGGTCGTCGAGGGACTTCTTCAGGGCCTTGGCGACGATGGCGTCCACGCTCGCCGGAATGTCCTGACGCAGGCTGGAAGGCGGCGGCGGATCCGTATTGACGATCTGGTAGATGATGCTGAAGTTGTTGCTGCCCTGGAAGGGGAGCGTGCCGGTCAGCAGCTGATAGAAGACCACGCCCAGGGAGAAGATGTCCGACTGGTGGTTCAGCGGGTGTTCCTTGACCTGCTGGGGCGACATGTAGGCGGGCGATCCGATGCCCGCCACCTGGGTCTGGTCCGAGGAGACGGTCAGGGCCGCGCCGAAGTCGGAGATCTTCACGTCGGTGCCTTCCTCGCTCTCGCTGCCGCGCAGGATGTTGGCCGGCTTCAGGTCCCGGTGGATCACGCCGAGGCGATGGGCGAAATCCAGCGCCCGCGTGCATTTGAAGATCATCTCCACCACGTCGGAGACGGGCAGCAGCCGCCCCGGGGTCGCGTACGGCTCCAGCGTCCCGCCCGGCACGTACTCCATGACGATGTAGCTCGGTTCGCCCTTGCGCTCGTCGCCGACGACGGCGTCGTAGATCTGCACGATGTGCGGGTGGTTCAGCTTCCCGGCCAGGGAGGCTTCGGTGATGAACAGCTTGCGGGAGAGCTTGCCGCTCTCTCCGTCGGCGAAGGCGCCCGGATCGACGGCCTTGATCGCCACGTCCCGGTCCGAGAAGGGGTCGTGGCCGAGATAGACGGTTGCCGTGGCCCCCTTGCCGAGGGTCTTGAGGATCCGGTACTTGCCGAGTTGTTCCATCGTCAGAGGGCCGCCCGCCTGCGGGCGATGGCGGCCCTCACCCGGGCCGGCGCCGTGCCGCCCGCGTGGTCCCGGGCGGCCAGGGAACCTTCCACGGTCAATACCGAGAACACGTCCTCGCCGACCAGTGACGAGAAGCCGCGCAGATCGTCGATTCCCAGGTCGGCCAGGTCGCATCCGCGCGCCTCCGCCGCCCGCACGGCCCGCGCGACGGCTTCGTGCGCGTCACGGAAAGGCAGGCCCTTCTTCACCAGGTAGTCGGCGAGATCGGTGGCCGTCGCATGCCCCTGGCCGAGGGCGGACCGCATGGCATCGGGCTTCACCCGGATGCCCGGCACCAGGTCGGCAAAGATGCGCAGGGTGTCGATCAGCGTGTCCGCGGTGTCGAACAGGGGCTCCTTGTCCTCCTGGTTGTCCTTGTTGTACGCCAGGGGCTGCCCCTTCATCAGGGTCAGCAGCGCCATCAGGTGGCCATAGACCCGGCCGGTCTTGCCCCGCGCCAGTTCGGGCACGTCCGGGTTCTTCTTCTGGGGCATGATGGAAGAGCCGGTGCAGAACCGGTCGGCCAGATCGATGAACCCCACCCGCGGACTCATCCAGAGGATCAGTTCCTCCGAAAAGCGCGACACGTGCATCATCGCGATGGCGGCGGCGCCGGCGAACTCGATGGCGAAATCCCGGTCGGATACGGCGTCGAGGGAGTTCTCGCAGACGGCATCGAAACCCAGTTCCCGGGCCACGGACTCCCGGTCGATCGGGAAGCTGGTGCCGGCCAGCGCCGCCGCTCCCAGGGGCAGGCGGTTGGTGCGCCGGCGGCAGTCGGCGAAGCGCTCCCTGTCCCGCGCCAACATCTCGGCATAGGCGAGCAGGTGATGGCCGAAGGTCACCGGCTGCGCCACCTGCAGGTGCGTGAATCCCGGCAGCGGCGTTTCCGCATGGACCTCGGCCACGTCCAGGAGCACCCGGATCAGGTCCTTCAGCAGGCCATCCACCGCGTCGATGGCGTCGCGCAGCCAGAGGCGGATGTCGGTGGCGACCTGGTCGTTGCGCGAGCGGCCCGTGTGCAGCCGCTTGCCGGCGTCGCCCACCAGGGCGGTGAGCCGCTTCTCGATATTCAGGTGGACGTCCTCGTCGTCCAGGTTCCAGGCGAAGCTGCCGGCCTCGATCTCCTCACGGATGGCCGCCATGCCGGCCTCGATGGCGTCCAGGTCGCTGCCGCCGATGATCCCCTGCCGGGCCAGCATCCGGGCGTGGGCCAGGGAGCCGCGGATGTCCTGCAGCGCCATGCGGCGGTCGAAGAAGACGGAGGCGGTGTAACGCTTCACCAGGTCCGACACGGGTTCGGCGAAGCGGCCGGACCAGGCCTTGCCCGCCTCGTTGGCGGAGGCCCCCTTTGGTTCTGTCATAATGAAATCGCCGTTGAACCGCAAGCCGCGCGGAATATGCGGCCCGCCATGGACAAAACGGAAAGTATACGGGAAAACCTCTCCCATCCCCGGCTGCCGGACTTCTGCAACCTGGGGGTGATGCTCCGGATTCTCCTGGGGACGAACGTCCTCGGACTGCTGGCGGCGTTGGCCCGCAACCGGCGGATCGCCGACCTGGGATCCGAGGTGGTGGAGCTGGCCGCGACCCTGGAGCCGACGGTCATCGGCTCCCTGCTCCTGCTGTGCCTGCTGCGCCCCGTCCTCCGGCGCTGCGCCTACCCGGCGGGAATCGCCGTGGTGATCGCCGCATCCGCGGGAACAGCGGTGCTCGTGGCCTGGATCGCCGCGCCCCTTGCCGCCGCGACCGGCGGCCGGGAGAACGGCCTGGAGGCGGGGTTCTGGGCCGCCGTGGCTGCCGGGGCGCTGCTGGCCTATTTCCGCTGCCAGGCCCAGGCGCGTTCGCCCGCACTGACCGAGGCGCGCCTGATGGCCCTCACCGCGCGCATCCGTCCCCATTTCCTGTTCAACAGCCTGAACGCGGTGCTCGGCGTCATCCGGTCGGATCCGCGCCGGGCGGAGTCGGCCCTGGAGGAGTTGTCCGATCTCTTCCGCGTGCTCATGCGCGACAACCGGGACCTGGTTGCCCTGTCCGAGGAGATCGCCCTGGCGCGGCAGTATCTGGACCTGGAGCGCCTGCGCCTGGGGGATCGCCTGAAGGTGCGGTGGGAGGTGGATTCCTGCCCACCGGACGCCCTGGTGCCGCCGCTGATGCTGCAACCCCTGCTGGAGAACGCGGTCTACCACGGCATAGAGCCCCTGGGTGAGGCGGCCGAGATCCGGATATCGCTGGCGCGCGTCGGCGACCGCATCCGCCTCGAACTGGCGAATCCGTTTTCCGAGGCCCACGCCAGCCACCACGGGAACCGGATGGCGCTCGCCAACATCCGCGAAAGGCTGCTGTTGTTCTTCGACCTGGAGGCGAGCATGAGCACCGGCGCGGAAGGGCATCGCTACGTGGTCCGCATCGAGCTTCCATACCGCAAGGAGAAGACCCAATGACATCTTCCCGCCTGCCCCTGCGCATCCTGGTCGTGGACGACGAGGCGCCGGCCCGGGCGCGCCTCCGGGATCTGCTTGCCGACATCGGGCCGAACTTGCCGAACCTCGTTGTCGGAGAGGCCGCGGACGGCGCCGAGGCCCTGGAGGTCCTGGGGAGGATGGATGCCGACGTGGTCCTCACCGACATCCGGATGCCGCGCATGGACGGGATAGAACTGGCGCGGCATCTGGCGCGCCGGGCGGACCCCCCCGCGGTCATCTTCGTCACCGCTTACGACCAGTACGCGGTGAAGGCCTTCGAACTGGCGGCGACCGACTACCTGATGAAGCCGGTGCGGGCCGCCCGCCTGGCCGATGCCGTGGCCAAGGCGAAGCGGGGCTCCCCCTCGACGGAAGAACTGCGGCGGCTGGCCCCCGGCGGCCGGCAATTCCTCCATTCGGTGGAGCGCGGGCGCATCCTGCTCGTGCCAGTGCCGGACATTCTCTATCTCAAGGCCGAGCTCAAGTACGTCACCGCCCGGACGGCGGAGCGGGAGTACCTGCTGGAGGAGTCCCTGACCCATCTGGAAGACGAATTCGGCGAACGATTCCTGCGCGTGCACCGGAATTGCCTCGTGGCCCGGGAGGCCGTAACGGGTTGCGAGCGGACCACCGGGGAGGACGGCGAGATCCACTGGGAGGTGTTGCTGCGCGGGCTCGCCGAGCGGCTTCCGGTCAGCCGCCGCCAATGGCCCCAGGTGAAGGCCATCCTGCGCGACTAGCCCGGATCGGGCGCCCCCGGCTCACCCGCTGTTGCGCAGCCCCGCGGCGATGCCGTTGATGGTGAGGTGGATGCTGCGGCGAGTCCGCTCGTCGGTCTCGCCGGCCCGGTGCCGGTGCAGCAGTTCCACCTGAAGGTGGTTCAGCGGATCCAGGTAGGGGAAGCGGTTGCGGATCGAGCGCATGAGCAGCGGGTTGCCGGCCAGCAGTTCCCGCTGGCCCGTGATCTCGAGCAGGGCCGCGATGGACCGCTGCCATTCGTCCCGGATCCGCTGGAATACCGCGTCCCGCAGGGCGCCGTCGGTGACCAGTTGCGCATAGCGTTCGGCGATGGCGATGTCGGTCTTCGCGAGGACCATGTCCATGTTCGACAGCAACGTCCGGAAGAAGCCCCATTCCCGGTTCATCTCCGACAACCGGGCGATGCCCGCGGCGCCCAGCCGCTCCCGGCAGGCGGCCACCGCCGAGCCGAAGCCATACCATCCGGGAAGCATCAGCCTGCACTGGGCCCAGGAGAAGACCCAGGGGATTGCCCGCAGGTCTTCGATGGCCGTCGTCTTCTTCCGCGAGGCGGGCCGGCTGCCGATGTTGAGCGACGCGATCTCCGCGATGACGGTTGATTCCCAGAAGTAGCGCTCGAACCCGGGCGTCTCGTAGACCAGTGCGCGGTAGGCCCGGTAGGCGTCGCCGGCGAGGTCTTCCATGGCCGCCAGGTACTCCGGCCTCGGATCGTCGTGCTCGTGGGGCAGCAGCGTGGCTTCCAGCGTCGCGGCAGCCAGGATTTCCAGGTTGTGCCGGCCCAGTTCCGGATTGGCATACTTGGACGCGATGACCTCACCCTGCTCGGTGATCCGGATGCGCCCCTGGACAGCCCCCGCGGGCTGGGCGAGGATCGCCTGGTAGCTGGGGCCGCCGCCGCGGCCGACCGAGCCGCCGCGGCCGTGGAAGAGCCGGAGCTGGATGCCGTGGCGGGCGAGGACCGCCGTCAGGGCCGTCTCGGCCCGGTAGAGGGCCCAGCCCGAGGCCAGGAAGCCGCCGTCCTTGTTGCTGTCCGAATACCCCAGCATCACCTCCTGGAACCCACCCCGGCTGCCCAGCAGCCGGTTGTAGATGGGCAGGCCCAGCAGGCGGTCCATCAGCGGCCCGCTCCGCGCCAGATCCTCGATGGTCTCGAACAGCGGGACGATGTTCACGTCCAGGGCGCCCTCGTGGGGACGCAGGAGCCCGACCTCCTTGAGCAGGACGGCCACCTCCAGCACGTCCGACACCCCGTCGGCCTTGGAGATGACGGCGTTCTCGATGGCCTTGCGTCCGTATCGGTCTTGGATGCCCCGGGCGGCCCGGAAGATTGCCAGTTCGCCCTCGGTTTCCTCCGAGTAGCGGACGAAACGCGAGGCCAGGGGGCGCGGGGTTTCCAGTTCTTCCAGCAGCAGGGCGATGCGGCGCTCCTCGTCCAGCCCCAGGTAGTCGGTGCCGGGCCGGTTGACGGCGAGCAGTTCCGCGACGGTCCGGGCGTGGACCTCGGAGTTCTGGCGCAGGTCGAGGGGCGCGAGGTGGAACCCGAATATCTCCACGGCCCGCCGCAGGCGGCGCAGGCGGCCCCGGGCCATCAGCGCCGAGTTGTTCTCGCACAGGGAGCGGTGCAGCACGTCCAGGTCCGCCGCGAACTCGCCCGCCGATGCGTAGGGCGGGGCGTCGCCGACGGCATGGATCGTGGCCTCCAGGCCGTCCAGTTCCCGGGCCGTCGCGGCGAGGCGCGCATAAAGGCCGGCGATGGCCCGTCGGTAGGGCTCGTCGTCCCGGTGCGGACTGGTGTCCGGCGAGCGGGCCGCCAGCGCCTGCATTTCCAGGGAGACCTGCACGAGCAGGGACGTGGAGGACAGGCCCGCCCCCAGCTTGTGCAGCTGTTCCAGGTAGAAGGCCATGGCCCGGCGGCTCTGGGCCCGCATGGCCGCCTCCAGCACGGGCGCGGTTACGTAGGGATTGCCGTCCCGGTCCCCCCCGATCCAGGAGCCGGGGCGCAGGAAGGCGGGAATCCGCCGTCCGCCATTGCCCTGCAACGCGGTGATGCGATCCTCCAGCGCGTTGTGCAGGCGGGGCAGTTCGCGCAGGAAGGTGCTGTCGTAGAAGGCGAGTGCGTTGCTGACCTCGTCCATGACGGAGAGCCTCGCCCGGCGCAGCATCCTCGTCTGCCACAGCGTCAGCACGGCCCGCCGCATCGCCTCGTCGTGGTCGGACCGCTCCTCCGGGGTCAGTTGCACCCGGTCCCTCTCGTCGAGCAGGTCGGAGATCTTCCGCCGGTTGTCCAGGATGCTCTTGCGCTGCACCTCGGTCGGGTGGGCCGTCAGCACCGGGTGGATTCCCGCCGTCGAGAAGAACCCCGCCAGGGATTCCGCGTCGAATCCCGATGCCAGGCACCGCTCGACCGCCCGGGCCAGCGTGCCCTCCTTGGGCGGCGAACCGGCGATGGCATGCGCCCGGGAACGGCGGATGTGGTGCTGGTCCTCGGCGATGTTGGCCAGGTGGGAGAAGTAGCTGAAGGCCCGCACCACCTGGTTCGTCCGGTCCCGGGAAAGGCTCCCGAGCAGTCTTGCCAGTTCCCGGCGGGCCTCCTGGTCGTCGTCCCGGTGGAAGCGGATCGACAGCTGGCGGATCCGCTCGACGAGCTGGAACGCCTCCTCCCCCTCCTGCTCCCGCACGGTATCGCCGAGCATGCGGCCCAGCAGGCGGATGTCCTCGCGCAGCGGTGCGTCCTTGTCGGATGCTATCGTCACTTTCGGTCCTCCGCGACGCGGCGCCGGCCCTGCTCGATGCCGCGCTCCAGGTAGGCCCCGTAGAAGTCCGATCCCACCGCCCCGACGATGGGTTCGGCAACCTGCCGGCCATCGGGGCCCAGGAAGAACACGGTCGGCACGAGCCGGACACCCGCCCCGCGCGCATAGGCCCGATGGGTGGTGGCGCGGCCCTGCGGGTCGACGAGGGGCGTGCCGCGGTCGATGTCCACCTGGCGCACCGGCACCGGACCCGCCTTCTCTCGAGCCAGCGGCGCCAGGTGCAACCGTCGCACCTGTTCGCACCAGGAGCAGTCGCGGCGCGAGAACATCACCACCAGGGGTTGCCCTGAATCGGCCGCCTCCCCGGCTTCGGCCGGGAGATCGCGGGCGGGCGGCAGGCCGGCCGCCAGCGCCGGCGCGGCAGGCAGGCAGGTGGCCCATGCTAGAATCGAAACGAGCCGCGTCGGGCGGCCCGGCCACGCGAGAAATCGCGGCATCCTGACACTCCTTGATCCCGGTAACGAAAGCACGACCCGTGAGCACCGCTCCCGAGCGCACCTCCACTCCCCAGCGCATTGTCATTGCCACGCGCGAATCAAGGCTGGCCCTCTGGCAGGCCGAGCACGTGCGCGATCTTTTGCGCGAATTATACCCGGCGTGCCAGGTCGAACTCCTCGGCATGACCACCCGCGGCGACCAGATCCTCGACCGCCCGCTTGCCAAGGTCGGCGGCAAGGGCCTCTTCGTCAAGGAGCTGGAAACCGCGCTGCTGGATGGCAGCGCGGACATCGCCGTGCATTCCATGAAAGACGTCCCCATGGTCATGGCGCGGGAGTTCGCCCTCGTCGCCATCGGCCCGCGGGAGGTTCCCGTCGATGCCTTCGTCTCCAATCGCTACGGGGGCCTGGCGGAGATGCCTCCGGGCGCCGTCGTCGGCACCTCGAGCCTGCGCCGCGAATCGCAGCTGCATGCGCGCCATCCCTACCTTGCCGTCACGTCCCTGCGCGGCAACCTGGATACCCGGCTGCGCAAGCTGGACGCCGGCGACTACGATGCCATCATCCTGGCCGCCGCCGGTCTTACGCGCCTGGGGCTGGGGGAGCGCATCCGGGCCCTGTTGCCGCCGGAGGAATCGCTGCCCGCGGCGGGGCAGGGCGCCCTCGGCATCGAGGCCCTGGCGGCGCGACCCGAGGTCGCCGCTTGGATGGCGCCCCTGAACGATCCGGCCACCGCGGCCTGCGTGCGGGCCGAACGGGCCGTCTCCCGGGCCCTGGCCGGGAGTTGCGAGGTTCCCCTGGGTGCCTACGCGCAATTGCGCGGGGATCGGCTCTGGCTGCGCGGCTTCGTCGCCCGGCCGGATGGCGGCCGCGTGGCGCGGGCCGAGCTCGAGGGGGAAGCCGCAGACCCCGAGGCCCTGGGCCTGGCGCTTGCCGAAGCCCTGCGCCGCGACGGCGCCGACGAGATCCTCGCCTCCCTGGAAGCGTGATGGGCGAATCGGCCTACGGCGCCTCCGGTGCGGCAGGCCGGCCGCTGGCCGGGCGTCATGTCATCGTCACGCGGCCGGCGGGCCAGGCGGCCCACCTGGCCGAAGCCCTTGCCGCCCTCGGGGCCCATCCGGTCCCGTTCCCGGTGCTGGCGATTTCCGACCTTCCCGATCCGTCGCCCATCCTGGATGCGGCGATCCGCCTCGACACCTACGACCTGGCCGTCTTCGTCAGCCCCAACGCCATCGAGAGGGCCCTGGCGGTGATCCTGCCGCGGCGCCCGTGGCCGGTCAGGCTGCGCGTGGCCGCCATCGGCAGGAGCAGCGAGCGGGCCCTCGCCGCCCACGGCATCACGGATGTCATCGCGCCGCCCGAGCGCTTCGATTCCGAGGCCCTGCTCGAGATGCCGGCGTTGCAGCACGTGCGCGGCTGGCGCGTGCTGGTCTTTCGGGGTGACGGCGGCCGGGAGCTGCTGGGCGACACCCTGAAGGCCAGGGGGGCCGAGGTCGAGTACCTGACCTGCTACCGGCGTGGCCGGCCGGACCAGGATGCCGCGCCGCTCTTGCGTCTCTGGACCGAGGGGCGGGTGGATGCGGTCACGGTCACGAGCAGCGAAGGGCTGCGCAATTTCTTCCAAATGGTGGGCAAACTCGGCCAGACCTGGCTGCGCAAGACGCCGGTCTTCGTGCCCCACGCGCGCATCGCCGAGCAGGCTCGGGAACTCGGCTGCCGGGACATCGTGACGACCGCACCCGGCGATGACGGGCTCGTGGCCGGCTTGCTGGCCCGCTTTGCGGAGACCGCCCATGTCCGCTGACGGAGCATCCGGGCCCGGGACGCCGGCCGCGACCACGCCTGCCGCCGAGCCATCCACGGCGGCCCCGCCGGCGGGGCGCACGCCGGGAGTTCCGGCATGGCGGCAGCCGGCCTCCGTGGCTGCGGCCATCGTGCTCGCCGTGGTCGCCTGGCAGTGGTGGGAGACCCGGAGCCGCACGGCCGCCATGGAGTCTGAGTTGTCGCGCCGGCTCGCCGAGAGCGGCGCGGCGGCCGCCGAGGGCCGCACGCTGGCGCGCCAGAACCAGGAGGCGGTGCTCGCCCTTCAGGCCAAGGTGGGCGCACTGGAAGCGCGCCTGGCGGAAGCCCAGGGCCAGCAGCTGGCGCTCGAGTCCATGTACCAGGAACTCTCACGAAGCCGGGACGAACGCCTGGTGGCCGAGGTGGAGCAATCCGTGTCCATCGCCGCCCAACAACTGCAACTGGCCGGGAACGTGGAGGCCGCGCTCATCGCGCTCGGCGGTGCCGATGCCCGCCTGGCCAGGGCCTCGGGGCCGCAACTCCTGGCGTTGCGCAAGCTGATCAACCGGGACATGGAGCGCCTGAAGGCCGCGCCCAACGCGGATGTGCCGGGCATCGCCCTGAAGCTGGAGGGCGTCGTGGTCGCCGTGGAGGCGATGCCGCTGGCCTTCGAGCAGCGGCCGCGGGTCGAGCCCGTCGCCCGTCCCGCGAAGCCCACCGAGGCAGGCTACTGGCGGGGTCTGGCCGAGGACTTCTGGCGGGAGATGCGCCAGCTCGTCCGCATCGAACGCATCGACGAGGCCAATCATCGGGACCCCGCGCTCCTTTCCCCCGGCCAGAGCTTCTTCCTGCGCGAGAACCTGCGTCTTCGCCTGCTCAATGCCCGCCTGTCCCTGCTTACCCGGGATGGCCGCAGCTACCGGGAGGACATCCGCCAGGCCCGCGACTGGCTCGACCGCTACTTCGATACCCGCGCGAAGTCGGTCCAGGCCGCCCAGGCCACCCTGAAGGCGTTGGCGGCGGTGGACGTGGCCCAGGAGCCGCCGAACCTCAACGAAACGCTCACCGCACTGCGCAACTTCAAGCTGACCCGCGACCGGGAACCGGCGGCTTCCCGCGCTCCGGGACCTGCCCGCTGATGCGCGCCCTGCTCTGGCTGCTCACCCTGGCCGCCCTGGCGGTCGGCCTGTCCCTGGCCGCCCGCTACAACGAGGGTTACGTGCTGGTGGTGCTGCCGCCCTGGCGGATGGAGATTTCCCTCAACCTGCTGCTGGTCACCCTGGTGGCCGGCTTCCTGCTGCTCTACCTCGTGTTGCGGCTGGTGATCCACACCCTTCGCCTGCCGAAGGCGGTGCGGGACTTCCGGGCCCGGCGGGAGCGGGAGAAGGCGGAGCGGGCATTGCAGGACGGCGCCCGGATGTATTTCGAGGGCCGCTACGGCCATGCCCTGAAGAGCGCGGCGCTGGCCTTCGACTCGGGGCACGGTAAGGGACTGGCGGCCATCCTCGGCCTGCGTTCCGCCCATGCCCTGCGCGATGCTCCGCGCGAGCAGGAGTGGCGGGACAGGGCGAAGGCGGCGGACGCGGAGATCCGCCATGCCCGCCTCATGGGCGAGGCGGAACTGGCCCTGGAGGCCCGCCGGTTCGAGGAAGCCATCCAGTTGCTGGACGAGCTCGCCGCCACCGCCGGGCGGCATATCGCGGCCCTGCGCCTGTCCATGCGCGCCTGCCAGGGGGCGGGCCGCTGGGACGAAGCGCTGCGCATCGTGCGCCAGCTCGAGAAGCATGGCGCCCTGACCGCCGACCAGGCCGCGCCGCTCAAGCTGCGCGCGCACCGGGGGATACTCCAGTCCCGGCGCCAGGACGGCCCCGGCCTGCGCCAGTACTGGCAGAAGATCCCGGCGGCCGAGCGCCGCGATCCCAGGCTCATCCTGGATGCCGCGCAAGCCCTGGGCGAGGCCGGGGAATGCGTTGCGGCCGGCGACCTGATCGGCGAGGCCCTGGATGACGCCTGGGACTCCGCCCTGGTCGCGCTTTACGCCGAGTGCGAGGAATCGGATGCCCTCGGCCGCATTGCCCGGGCGGAGCGCTGGCTGGCGGATCATCCGCGGGACGCCCGCCTGCTGTTCGCGCTGGGGCGGCTGTGCCAGCGCCGCCAGTTGTGGGGCAAGGCGCAGAGCTACCTGGAGGCGTCCCTTGCGGTGGAGCCCTCCCGGGAAGCCCATCTGGAACTGGCCCGCCTGATGGACCGGCTGGACAAGCCGGCCGATGCCGCCCGGCACTTCCGGGCTGCCGCGGAATCCGCCTGAGGCCCGCCTCGCCACGGAGGCGGCGCAGACCCCGGAACGCCGACCGTGGCGGCACGCGGTCGCCGCGTTGCCAACGGAATGGTCCTTCCCCTCACCGGGGGCAGGGCTCCACTGGACATCCTTCCCGCCGCCGGCCCGGGGTGCGAACCGCGGAGCGCGGAAGGGCACTGCCCGGGCCCCGATCCGGGAAGCACCGCGGGTTTCCTCCCGACCCCTCAGATCCAGTCCCGCGGCGGCAGGAATTCGTCGTAGAGCCTCGCCTCGGGGGTTCCGGGCTCCGGGCGCCAGTCATACCGCCACTTCACGACCGGCGGCAATGACATCAGGATGGACTCGGTGCGGCCGCCCGACTGGAGGCCGAACAGGGTGCCCCGGTCCCAGACCAGGTTGAACTCCACGTAGCGTCCGCGCCGGTAGGCCTGGAAATCCCTTTCCCGATCGCCGTAGCCCAGGTCCCGGCGCCGCGCCAGGATGGGCAGGTAGGCATCGGGGAAGCCGTCGCCGACGGCCTGCGTCAAGGCGAAGCAACGGTCGAAACCGCCTTCGTTCAGGTCGTCGAAGAAGACGCCGCCGATCCCGCGCGCCTCCTTGCGGTGCTTCAGGTAGAAATAGTCATCGCACCACTTCTTGTAGCGGGCATGCACGTCCGCGCCGAACGGCGCGAGGGTGTCCCGGCAGGTGCGGTGGAAATGCACCGCATCCTCCTCGAACCCGTAATAGGGGGTGAGGTCCATGCCGCCGCCGAACCACCATACCGGCTCCGCGCCATCCTTCTCGGCCACGAAGAAGCGGACGTTCATGTGCGAGGTCGGGCACCAGGGATTGCGGGGATGCAGCACGAGGGATACCCCCATGGCCTCCCAACGCCGCCCTGCCAGTTCCGGCCGGTGGGCCGTGGCCGAGGCCGGCATGGCAGATCCGGTCACATGGGAGAAATTGACGCCGCCCCGCTCGAAGAAGCGCCCTTCCTCGATCAGGCGGGAAACGCCGCCGCCGCCCTCCGGGCGTTGCCACGCGTCCGTGCGGAAGGGATCGCCGTCGAAGGTCTCGAGGCGGGACACGATGCGGGCCTGCAGGCCCGTGAAGTAGCTCTTGATCGCCTGGGTGTCCATGGTTTCTCTCTTGTCCGGGGGTTGTGGCCGCAGCCGGCCGGGGATCCGCGCGGCCCCGGGGGGGCGCGTCCCCGCCGCCATGGTGCCATGGTGCCGCGAATCGCCTGAACGGCGCAACCGGCGGCCGGCCGGTCGAGACCGTCAGCGGCGGATGGCCCGGTGGCCGATGTCGCTGCGGTACTGCATGCCGTCGAACCGGATGGGCTCGAGCAGTTCGTAGGCCCGCTTCTGGGCGAGGCGCACGGTGTCGCCCAGGGCGGTGACGCAGAGGACGCGGCCTCCCGCCGTGACCACCTGTCCCCCGGCATCGGACGTTCCGGCGTGGAAGACGTGCCCGTCGGCGGGGTCCCGGTCCAGGCCGTGGATCGTGTCGCCGCGGCGCGGATGGTCCGGATAGCCGCCGGCGGCCATCACGACGCCCAGGGCGACGCGCCGGTCCCATTCGGCCTCCACCTTGTCCAGGCGCCCGTCGATGGCGGCGTCCACGATCTCCCGGAGGTCGCTCTTCAGCCGCATCATGATGGGCTGCGTCTCCGGGTCGCCCATCCGGCAGTTGAACTCCAGCACCTTGACGGAGCCGTCCGGCTTGATCATCAGGCCGGCATAGAGGAATCCGGTGAAGGTGATGCCGTCCCGCGCCATCCCGTGGATGGTCGGCATGATCACCTTGCGCATGACCTGGGCATGGATGTCCGGGGTGACGACCGGCGCCGGCGAATACGCGCCCATGCCGCCGGTGTTGGGGCCCGCATCGCCGTCCTGCAGGCGCTTGTGGTCCTGGCTGGTGGCGAGCGGCAGCGCGTTGTGCCCGTCCGCCATCACGATGAAGCTGGCCTCCTCGCCATCGAGGAACTCCTCGATGACCACCCGGGCGCCCGCGTCCCCCATGCGGTTGTCCACCAGCATCATGTCGATGGCGGCGTGGGCCTCGGCGGGTGTCATGGCGACGACGACTCCCTTGCCGGCGGCCAGTCCGTCGGCCTTGACGACGATGGGCGCGCCCTGCGCATCCACGTAGGCGTGGGCCTGCACCGCATCGGAGAAGGTCGCGAAGGCGGCGGTCGGGATCTCGTGGCGGGCCATGAAGCGCTTGGCGAAATCCTTGGAGCTCTCCAGCTGGGCCGCCGCCCGGGTGGGACCGAAGATGCGCAGCCCGGCATCCCGGAACGCATCCACGATGCCCGCCGCGAGGGGTGCCTCCGGACCGACCAGCGTGAAGTGGATCTTCTCCCGCCGCGCGAACTCCACGAGTTGCCCGATGTCCGTGAGGGGCACGTTCTCAAGCTCCGGTTCCCTTGCGGTGCCGGCGTTGCCGGGGGCCACAAAGACTTTCTGGAGTCCGGGGGCCTGGGCGAGGCGCCAGGCGAGGGCGTGCTCGCGGCCGCCCGAACCGATGACGAGGAGTTTCATGGTGCCTCCGCCGGGCCGCCCGCGACGGGGGCGGCCGAACATTGTGTAACCGGGCGACCCCGGGTCACCCCGTTCCCGGGCAAGGGGGCTGCAGGGACGGGGGCCATCGTTTCAGTGCCGGAAGTGGCGGAAGCCGGTGAACACCATGGCCACGTTCTGCTCGTCCGCCGCGGCGATGACCTCGGCATCACGCACCGAACCGCCCGGCTGGATCACCGCCGTCGCGCCGGCCTTGGCCAGCACGTCGAGGCCGTCGCGGAAGGGGAAGAAGGCGTCGGAGGCCACCACGGAGCCGGCCACGGTGAGGCCGTTGTTCTCCGCCTTGATGGCGGCGATGCGGGCCGAATCGACGCGGCTCATCTGGCCGGCGCCCACGCCCACGGTCATGTGGCCCTTGCAGTAGACGATCGCGTTCGACTTCACGTACTTGGCCACCTTCCAGGCGAACAGCAGGTCGCGCAGCTCGTCCTCGGTGGGAGCCCGCCGGGTCACCACCTTGATGTCCGCGGGTCCGATGCGCGCCTGGTCGGCCGTCTGCACCAGCAGGCCTCCGCCGACGCGCTTGTAGTCGTAGGCGTTGTCCGCCCGGCCCAGGGGCACGACGAGGACGCGGAGGTTCTGCTTGGCGGCGAAGACCTGGCGTGCATCCTCGGTGATTTCGGGCGCAATGATGACTTCGGCGAACTGGCCGGCGACCGCCTCCGCGGTCTGCTTGTCCAGGGGGCCGTTGAAGGCGATGATGCCGCCGAAGGCCGAAGTGGGATCGGTCTTGAATGCCTTGCGGTAGGCCTCCTCCGCCGTGGCGCCGACGGCCACGCCGCAGGGGTTCGCATGCTTCACGATCACGCAGGCCGCGGCGCCCTCGAAGGCCTTGACGCATTCCCAGGCCGCGTCGGCGTCGGCGATGTTGTTGTAGGAGAGTTCCTTGCCCTGGAGCTGGACGTAGTTGGCGATGCTCCCGGGCACGGCCGCGGGTTCCCGGTAGAAGGCGGCGGACTGGTGGGGATTTTCGCCGTAGCGCATCGTATCCACCTTGTCGAAGGCGAGTTGCAGGCGCGCCGGGAAGGGCCCCGGACGATTCTCCTCGTCCAGGCTGGTGAGCCAGTTGGCGATGGCCGAGTCGTAGCGGGCCGTGTGGGTGAACGCCTTCTTGGCCAGCGCGAAGCGGGTCCTGGCGGAAAGGGCGCCGTCGCCGGCCTTCAGTTCCGCGATGATGGGATCGTAGTCCTCCGGGTCGGTAACGACGCCGACGCCGCCCGCCTCGTCCCCGTGGTTCTTGGCCGCGGCGCGCACCATGGCGGGACCGCCGATGTCGATGTTCTCGATGGCGTCCTCCAGAGTGCAGTCCTTGCGGGCGACCGTCTGCTGGAACGGGTAGAGGTTCACGACGACCAGGTCGATGGGCGGGATGCCGTGGTCCTGCATCGTCTGAAGGTGCTCCGGCAGGTCGCGGCGGCCCAGGATGCCGCCATGGACCTTCGGGTGCAGGGTCTTCACGCGGCCGTCCAGCATCTCCGGGAAGCCGGTGTAGTCCGATACGTCGGTGACGGACAGTCCGGCGTCGCGCAGCATCTTCGCCGTGCCGCCGGTGGAGAGCAGTTTCACGCCCAGGGAGGCCAGGGCGCGGGCGAACTCCACCACGCCGCGCTTGTCGGAAACGCTGATCAGGGCTTGGGTCACTTTCATGGTCTTCGCTCGCGGCACCTCGGCGTGCGGCGGATCGCTCCGCGGCGGCGCCCGGCCGCTTCCTCCGTGGTCAAAGCAAATCGTGGTCGCCGAGCTTGCGGCGCAGCGTGTTGCGGTTGATGCCGAGCATCTCGGCGGCCACCGTCTGGTTGCCGCCGGCCTGCTTCATGACCACCTCCAGCATCGGCTTCTCGATGCTGCGGATGACCATGTCGTAGATCGCGTGCGGCGCCTGTCCGTCCAGGTCGCGGAAATAGCGGTTCAGGGTGCGCCGGACACAGTCCGAGAGCTCCGAACTCATGCCGCCTCCCGTTCGTAGATCAGGTGGTCGTTGGCAGCCGCCTGGGCGAGGAAGAACTCGTCGGTGGCTGCCATCTGGGCATCCCGGGTCGGCAACTGGTTCATCGCGTGGCGGAAGTGCGCGGCGCCCGCGAGGCCCTTCGTATACCACCCGATGTGCTTGCGGGCGATCTTGACGCCGGTCTCCTCGCCATAGAAGTCGTAGAGGTCGGCCAGGTGGTCGCGCAGGATCGCGTGGATCTCGGCGACGCGGGGCGGCGGCAGGTGGCGTCCCGTGGCAAGGTAGTGTTCGATCTCCCGGAAGAGCCAGGGCCTGCCCTGGGCGGCGCGGCCGATCATCAGGCCGTCTGCCCCGGTGTGGTCGAGGACGAGGCGTGCCTTTTCCGGCGAGTCGATGTCGCCGTTGGCGATGACGGGAATGCGGACCTGCGCCTTGACGAGGGCGATGGTGTCGTATTCGGCATGGCCGGTGTATTGGTCGGCGCGGGTCCGCCCATGGACGGCGACGGCGCGTATGCCGCTTTGCTCCGCGATGCGGGCGATCGCGGGGGCGTTCCTGTTCTGGCCGTCCCAGCCGGTGCGGAACTTCAGGGTGACCGGCGTTTCCGGCACGGCGGCCACCACCGCCTCGAGGATGCGGGCAACCAGCGATTCATCCCGCATCAGCGCCGATCCCGCCATCACGTTGCAGACCTTCTTTGCCGGGCAGCCCATGTTGATGTCGATGATCTGGGCGCCCTGGTCGGCGTTGTACCGGGCGGCCTCTGCCATCATCCGGGGATCCGCGCCGGCGATCTGCACCGAGACCGGCGCCACTTCGCCGGAATGGTCGGCACGCCGGCGCGTCTTCGCGCTGCCGTAGAGGAGGGAGTTGGAGGTCACCATCTCGGAGACCGCGAGTCCGGCACCGAGGCGCTTGCACAACTGCCGGAACGGGCGGTCCGTAACTCCGGCCATGGGCGCGACGAACAGGTTGTTGCGCAGCCTGAAACCGAGGAAGTCCATGGAGCGGTGGAGGCGGAACGATCGCGGGAAGGGCGCGATTCTAACCCAAAGCCCCGGCCCGGCCATTGAATGCCCTTATTCCCGGCGAGGGCCGCGCCTGCATTCGAGCGCGAATCCGGGGCCGGGCGCAATAGCCCGAATGGACTACCAGGCCCGCGCGCCGAACATCATCCGCCGTGCCAGGAAGTCGCGGGCGGGGGGCACCAGGTCCAGGGCCAGGAGCCCGGCCCCGCGGGCGTGGCCGAACCAGCGGGCGCCGCCGCCGAAGACGCGGACGAGGACGTCCGTGAAGCCCATGGCGCCCCGCCGGTCGAGGCGCCGCGCCCCGGCGTAGGCGGCGAGTACCTCCGGTGCACCGGGATCGCCGGCGGCACGGACGGCCGACCCGACGGAATCGGCCAGTTGCCAGATGTCCCGCAGGGCCAGGTTGAAGCCCTGGCCGGCCACCGGGTGGAGGGTCTGGGCGGCGTTGCCGACCCAGACCTGCCGGGCGGCGACCGGCGCCTCCCGGTAGCGCAGGCCCAGCGGAAAGACGGCGCGTGGCCCGGCCGCCTCGAAACGCAGCCGGTGGCCGAAACGGCATTGCAGCAGGGCAAGGAATTCCGCGTCCGGAAGGGCCGCGATGCGGGCGGAATCACCGTCGGGGCAGGTCAGGACGAGGGCCCATGCATTCCCCATGGGCAGCAGTGCGACGGGGCCCGCCGGCGTGAATCGCTCGAAGGCCAGGTTGCGGTGCGCCTCGCGGCTGGTGACGCGGCAGATGACCGCGTGCTGGCCGTAGTCGCGCCGGCGCGCCTCCTCGCCCGCGATGCCGCCCTCGGCGAAGGCGAGGAGGCGCGCGGCACCCGCGCCCGCGGAGCCCTCGAACTCGACACGGTCCTCTCCGGGGCGGGCCGTGTCGATCCGGGAATTCTCCCGGTACTCGACGGCGGCCCCCTCCAGTGCGCGATCCAGAGCGGCGATCAGGTCCCGGGCGGCGAGGACGTAACCGAGGGCGGGTACGGCATGCTCGCCGGCGGTCAGCAGCGTGCGCCCCAGGTGACCCGCCTGGGAGACGTGGATCGTCGCGATCGGCGTATGCGGGATGTCCCGCCACGCGCCCAGCCATTCGAGGATCTGGCGCGCGCCGTGGGACAGGGCCAGGACCCGCGGGTCGTCGGCGCCGGCCCGGCGGCTCCGGGCGTCGTGGATCGCGCAGCGGATGCCCTGGCGATGCAGCGCCAGGGCCAGGGCCATGCCGGCCGGACCCCCTCCCACGATGGCGACCGGCAACGGGTCGGCGAGCGCCACGGTCATCTCAACGGACGCCTTCGCCCGCCATCAACGCCTCGATCGCCTCGACGGTCTTGGGGGCCTCGCTCGTGAGCACCTCGCAGCCGCCGGCAGTCACCGCCACGTCGTCCTCGATGCGCACCCCGATGTTCCAGAAGGCCGGCGGAACGTCGTCGGCCGGCCGCACGTAGCAGCCCGGCTCGATGGTCAGCACCATCCCGGGCGCGAGCCGTTTCCATTCCCCGCCGTCCTTGTAGTCGCCCGCATCGTGGACGTCGCGGCCGAGCCAATGGCTGGTCCGGTGCATGTAGAAGCGCTTGTAGGCTTCCGACTCCAGCACGGCGTCGAGGCTGCCGGCGAGCAGGCCCAGGTCGAGCATGCCCCGGGCCAGGACCTGGACGGCGGCATCGTGGGGATCCTGGAAGGCCGCGCCGGGACGCACGGCGGCGATGGCCGCCTCCTGGGCCGCCAGCACGAGCCGGTATACGTCGCCCTGGGGCCCGCTGAAGCGGCCATTCACGGGGAAGGTGCGCGTGATGTCCGCTGCATAGCCGTCCAGTTCGCAGCCGGCGTCGATCAGCAGCAGGTCGCCGTCGGCGAGCGGCCGGTCGTTGCCCACGTAGTGCAGCACGCAGGCGTTGGCGCCGCCGGCGACGATCGGCGGGTAAGCGGGAAAGGCGCTGCCCTCCCGCCGGAACTCATGGAGCAGCTCGGCTTCCACCTGGCATTCGTTCCACCCCGGCCGACAGGCGGCCATGGCCCGGCGGTGGGCGGCGGCCGAGATGCGGGCGGCCCGGCGCATCAGGTCCAGCTCCTCGGGGCCCTTGACGAGTCGCATCGCGTCCAGTTCGAGGCGCACGTCTCGGATCAGGGGCGGCGGATGCCGGCCCGTCCGCACCTGGGCGCGGATCGCATTCAATGCGGCCAGGATGCGCCGGTCCCAGGCGTCGTCTTGCCCCAGCGAGTACCAGAGCGCGGGCTGGTCGGCCAGCAGGTCCGGCAGCCGGCCATCGAACTCGCCGATGGGGTAGGCCTCGTCGAACGAGAAGGATTCCCTGGCGGCCTCCGGCCCGAAGCGGAAGCCGTCCCATATCTCCCTTTCCTCGTTCCTTTCCCGGCAGAACAGGATGCTCTTCGGGTCGTCACCGCCGACCAGGACCAGCACCGCCTCCGGTTCGCCGAAGCCGGTCAGGTAGTGGAAATAGCTGTCCGGCCGGAAGGGGAAGGCAGTGTCCCGGTTGCGCAGCTTCTCGTCGGCCGTCGGGACGATGGCCACGCCGGCACCCATCCGGGCCAAGAGCCCACGCCGGCGTTCCAGGAAATGGGAGGCGTCCATCGGCCGATTATAGCGACGCCCTCCGGCCGCTCAGGAGCCGGCGCGGACCGCCGCGTCGAGCCCGGCCAGCCGCGCCGGGGTGCCCACGTCGGTCCACAGGCCCCGATGCAGTTCGCCCCCCGCACGGCCCGCCGCGATGGCCTGGCCGAGCAGCGGGGCCAGCCTCGCCAGCCGGCCGGCCTCGAGCGCGTGGAAGAGCTCGGGGCGGAAGACCCCGATGCCGGCGTAGGTGCAGCGTGGATCCCCGGCGGCCGCCAGGCGATCGCCCGCCAGCACGAAGTCGCCCTTCGGGTGGTGGTCCGGGTTGGGCACCATGACCAGATGGATGAGGTCGTCGGGTCCCGGCAGGCGTGCGGCGCGGCCGAAATCCCAGTCGCAGAAGATGTCCCCGTTCACCACCAGGAAGGGCGCCTCGCCGAGCAGGGGCAGGGCCTGGCGGATGCCTCCGGCGGTCTCCAGCGCCCCGGGGGGCTCGGGCGAGTAACGGAGCGAAAGCCCCCAGGCGGAGCCGTCGCCCAGCAGGTCCTCGATCATGGCCCCCAGGTGGGCGTGGTTGATGACAATGTCACGAAAGCCGGCGCGCGCCAGGCGTTCCAGGTGCCAGACGACCAGGGGGCGGCCGGCGACCGTCAGCAGCGGCTTGGGACAGGCGTCCGTCAGCGGCCGCATGCGCTCGCCACGTCCGGCCGCCAGGATCATCGCCCTCATGGATTGCCACCCGCCCGAATCAGAAGGTGTAGCCGACCCGGCTGGCGCGTTCCTCGATCCGGTCCAGCAGGCGCAGCAGGGGTGCCAGGTCGCGGTAGCGCTCGCAGGCGGCCCGCAGGTACCTGGCCACCAGGGGCATGTCCTTCAGGTAGCCGTCCTTGCCGTCCCGGTGCCAGAGCCGGGCAAAGATGCCGAGGACCTTGACGTGCCGCTGCACGCCCATCCATTCGTAATCGCGGTGGAATTCCGCGAAGTCGGCGCGCACCGGCAGGCCGGCCTTGCGCGCCCGCTCCCAGTAGCGGATGACCCAGTCCAGCGCCTCGGCCTCCGGCCAGTCCACGTAGGCGTCCTTGAACAGCGACACCAGGTCGTAGCTGATGGGCCCGTGCACCGCGTCCTGGAAATCGATGATCCCCGGGTTCGGCGTGGCCACCATCAGGTTGCGGCAGTGGTAGTCCCGGTGGACGTAGACCCGCGGCTCGGCCAGGTTTACCGCGAGGATCCGCTCGAAGGTCCGCTCCAGGTCGTCCCTTTCCCGGTCGGCCAGGGCGATGGAGACGTGGCGCGCCAGGTACCAGTCCGGGAACAGGTCCAGTTCCCGCTTCAGCAGGGCCCTGTCGTAGGGGGGCAGCATTCCGGGCCGGCTGGCCGCCTGGATGCGCACGAGCGCGTCGATGGCTTCGCGGTACAGCGCGGACGGGTCCGTCGCGGGGAGGGCGGCGAGATAGGTGGTGCTGCCCAGGTCCGACAGGACCAGGAACCCGTTGGGCCGGTCCTCGGCCAGCACCTCCGGCACGTGGACGCCGGCCTCGCGGAAGAGGGTCTGGACGTGCAGCCATGGGCCGAGGTCCTCCTTGTCCGGAGGGGCATCCATGACGACGACGCTCGCCCCGTCGGCGAATTCGGCGCGGAAATAGCGGCGGAAACTCGCGTCAGTGGAAGCAGGCGCAATCCGGAAGGGACGCCCGGGATGAAGGGCCGACAACCAGGCCTGGATCTGCTGTTGCCGCTGCACGCGGGACTCTCGGGGGGAATGCTAGAATTTTGGATTCTAACATTCCGACCTAACGGCCTTCTCCCGCCGGCGCCTGCGACCCGATCCGAGCCGGTATCGCAGGCGGCACCGGCGCCGCCCGAACGATGGCATTCCACCCGCGCAATCTCCGTTGGATCGTCCTGCTTGGCCTGGGCGGACAGGCCCAGGCCGCCGAGGGTCTGCCGCCGCTGCGCATCGATCCCGCATTGCTGGGCGGGGCGGCATCGGCGAAGGCGGAAACGCCCCGGGAGGCCGCCGCTCCGAGGGCGGGGATCGCGCCGGGGTCGCCGGCCGTTCGGATCCCGGACCCCGCGCCGGCGGTTCCCGCGGCGCCGGCGCCACCCATCCCTCTCGCTCCGGCGGCGACGCCGCAACCTGTCGAGCCGGCCCCCACGCCGACCCCGATCCCCGCCCAGCCTCCGGCGGCCGGCAAGGCCCCCGGCCCGGTTGCAGGCAGGGAACCGCCGCCAGGCGCCCAAGGCGCGCCGTCGCCGGTGGCGCCGCCGGCGGCCGCTCCGCAAGGGCCGGCCCCCGTGGCCCCCGCAATGCCGGAGGCATCTTCCGCCGCCGTGCCGCGGCGGGATCCCGACCCGGCGCAGGCCGCGGCACGGACGGCTGCCGTCGCCGGGGAGCCGCCGACGGTCAGGGAATCGCCCGCCGTGGCGCCGCTGTATTCGGCCCACGTGGACGCGGGCCTGATTCCGGACCCCAGGCTCAGGCTGACGAGCCGCATGCCGGCCCGCCGCGAATCGGAGACCGGCGAGCCGGGCGCCGCCTTCATCCTGGCCGAGGACATGCGCGGCATCAACGACCGCGAACTGGTCGCCACGGGAGACGTGGAGTTGCGCAAGCTGGGCACCACCCTCGAGGCGGACCGATTGACCTACTGGCAGCAGGAAGACGAGGTCGAGGCGGTCGGGAACGTGCGCCTGAGCCGTGACGAGGACCGCATGGCCGGCCCCCGCGTGCGGATGAAGCTGGAGGAGAGCACTGGCTTCTTCGAGAAGCCGGAGTACAGCATCACGCGCACGCCGAAGCCCGAGCGGCCGTCCGGCCAGGTGTTGCCCGGGTCGTCGACCGTTCTGGCCGTCCCGACCGTGCAGAGGCCGCCCATCACCGGCTACGGAACCGCGGAGCGGATCGACTTCGAGGGCGAGAACCGGTTCCGCCTGACCCGCGCGACCTACAACACCTGCGGCCCGGGCGCCGACACGCCGTGGTACGCGGACGTGGGCGAGCTGAAGCTGGATTACGACAGCGAGCGCGGCGAGGCGACGGACGCCAAGGTCGTGTTCAAGGGAATCCCGGTGTTCTATGCGCCATGGATGAGCTTTTCGCTCAACAACCAGCGCAAGTCAGGCTTCCTGACGCCCACCTTCGGCAGCACGAGCAAGAGCGGTCTCGAGCTGACGGCGCCGTTCTACTGGAACATCGCGCCGAACATGGACGCGACCATCGCGCCCCGCCTCCTGTCCCGCCGCGGCATCCAGTGGAACACCGAGTTGCGCTACCTGAACCACGGCTATTTCGGCCAGGCCAGGTTCGAGTACCTGCCTGATGACCGCCTGGCCAACCGCCGGCGCTCCGGTTACTCCCTGACGCACAACCACGCGGACCTCGGCGGCGGATTTTCCGGCAGCCTGGACCTGAACGGCGTCTCCGACGACACCTACTTCAGCGACTTGTCCACCCGTGTCTCCACCGTCACCCAGGGCAACCTGCTGCGCAAGGGGCAGATCAACTACTCGGGCGGCTGGTGGAACGCGAGCCTGATCTCCCAGAGCCACCAGACGCTCCAGGATCCGGCATCGGGAACCCTGATTCCGATCCCCTACCGGCGCCTGCCCCAGTTCGTCGTGCGGGCGGCCCGGCCCGACCTGCCCTTCGGGGCGGTGGCCACGTTCGGCGGCGAGTTCGTGAATTTCGGACATCCGACCCAGGTCCTCGGCCGCCGCACGATCCTGTATCCCCAGGTCGCGCTGCCCCTCGAGTGGACGGCGGTGTCGGTGACGCCGAAGATCGGCCTCCATTCGACGTCCTACAACCTGGATCGCCAGGGCGCGGGAGTCCCGGACCGGATGACGCGCAACGTCCCCATCGCCAGCCTGGACAGCACGGTCGTCTTCGAGCGGGAGGCCGAGCTCTTCGGACGCCGGCTGAACCAGACCCTGGAGCCGCGGCTCTTCTACCTCTACGTTCCGAAACGCGACCAGAACCGCATTCCCAATTTCGACACGGCCATCGCGGACATCAATTTCGCGCAGATCTTCTCCGAGAACCGCTACAGCGGCGGCGACCGGATCGCCGATGCCAACCAGCTCACGGCGGCGGTCACCTCCCGCCTGGTGGACCCGGACACCGGCGCCGAACTGGTGCGCGGCACCCTCGGGCAGGTCCATTACTTCACCACCCAGCACGTGACGCTGCGCAAGGCCGACGGCACGCTGGAGGTTCCGCGCACCAGCCGGGCGGCCGATGTCCTGGCGGCGCTCTCCGGCCAGGTGGCGCGGGGCGTCTGGTTCGACACGGGATGGCAATACAACCCGCGGGACGGGCGGACGGAACGGCTCAACGTGGGTGGCCGCTACCAGCCGGAACCCGGCAAGGTGGTAAACGCCGGCTACCGCTACGGCCGCGACTCCCTGGGGCAGATCGATGTTTCCGGCCAGTGGCCGGTCGGCGGCGGCTGGTACGGCGTCGGGCGCTACAACTACTCGACCAAGGAGCACCGGCTCATCGAGAGCGTCGCCGGCCTGGAGTACGACGGCGGGTGCTGGGTCGGGCGCTTCGTCGTCCAGCGGCTGGCGACCCTCGCCAATCGCGCCAGCACGGCGGTGTTCTTCCAACTGGAGTTGAACGGATTCTCCCGCATCGGGTCGAATCCCCTCGAGATACTGAAACGCAACATTCCCGGCTACGGCAGGATCAACCAGCCGACCGCCGATCCCGTATTCGCGTCCGATTGAGGGTCTATGCGCAAACCCTTCCTCGCCGCCCTGGCGGCGCTCCTCCCGTTGCTGTTCTCCCCGGCTTCCCCGGCACAGGCGCGGCGCGCGACGCCCGTCGAAGTGGACCGCATCGTCGCCGTGGTCAATGACGAAGCCATCACGCTGTTCGAACTGCGGGCCCGCAAGCAGATGGTCGAACGGCAGCTGCGGTCGCAGGGGACGCCGCTGCCGCCCGACGACCAGCTCACGCGCCAACTGCTCGAGCGGATGATCGTGGATCGTGCCCAGCTCCAGTTCGCGAGGGAGACGGGACTGCGGATCGGCGACCAGGAACTCGACGCGACCTTGCGGAGGATCGCCGAGGCCAACCGCCTGAGCCTGGCCGAGTTCCGGCAGGCGATCGAGTCCGATGGCATCCCGTGGGCCAAGTTCCGCGAGGAGATCCGGGACGAGATGACGGTCGCCCGCCTGCGGGAGCGCGAGGTGGATGCCCAGGTCTCCGTAACGGACGGGGAGATCGACAACTACCTGGCCAATCCCCAGTCGGTGGCCGGCCCGCCGGAGGCGGTGCATATCGCCCACATCATCCTGCGGGTGCCGGAGCAGGCCAGCCCCGACCAGCTTGCCCGGGTCCAGGCGAAGGCGGAGCAGGTGCTGGCGCAGGTCCGCGCCGGCGAGAACTTCGCCAAAGTGGCGGCCGCCTTCTCCGACGCCCCGGATGCCCTCACGGGCGGTTCCATGGGCCTGCGTTCGGCGGACCACCTGCCGACCCTTTACGCGGACGCGGCGGCCAAGCTTTCCGTGGGCCAGGTGAGCGGCGTGTTGCGCAGCCCGGCCGGGCTGCACATCATCAAGGTGGTGGAGCGCAAGGGCGGGGCACTCCAGGCCCAGGCGCTGCGGCAGACCCGGGCGCGGCACATCCTGGTAAAGGTGAACGAACTCGTGTCCGAGTCAGAGGCGAGGCGCAAGCTCGTGCTGCTCAAGGAGAGGCTGGACAACGGCGCCGACTTCGCCGAACTCGCCCGGCTCCACTCGAACGACCTGTCGGCGGCCAAGGGCGGCGACCTGGGCTGGGTATACCAGGGGGATACAGTCCCCGAATTCGAGCGGGTGATGGACGCGTTGCCGATAGGCAAGTTCAGCGAGCCGACCCAGTCCCCCTTCGGATGGCACCTGATCCAGGTGCTTGAACGCAAGACCGAGGATGCGTCGGAGGAACGGCGCCGGTTGATTGCCCGGGCCGCATTGCGGGGCCGCAAGGCGGACGAGGCCTACCAGGACTGGCTGCGCCAGATGCGCGACCGGGCCTACGTGGAATACCGCCTCGAGGACCGCTGACCGCGGCCCCGCCATGCGCCGGCCCGTTCTCGCCGTCACGTCGGGTGAGCCCGCCGGCATCGGGCCGGACATCTGCCTCGCACTCGCCCGGGCAGACCTCCCGGTGCGCGTGGTCGTCCTCGCGGACCGGGACCTGATGCGGGAGCGGGCGGCCCTCCTCGCGCATCCCGGACCACTCCCCGAGATCGAGCACGTGCCGCTGCGGGCGCCCTGCGTTCCGGGGCGGCTCGATCCCGCCAACAGCCGCTACGTCCTCGAGATGCTCGATCGCGCGGTGGCCGGATGCCAGTCCGGCATTTATGGCGGCATCGTGACGGCGCCGTTGCACAAGGGCGTGATCAACGATGCGGGCATTCCCTTCACCGGCCACACGGAATACCTGGCCGCGAAGACCGGCACCGAACGGGTGGTCATGATGCTGGCCGGGGCGGGCCTCCGCGTCGCGCTGGCCACCACGCATCTGCCCCTCGCCCGGGTGCCCGGCGCCATCACGCGGCGGGACCTGGAGGCGACCCTGCGCATCCTGGATGCGGACCTGCGCCGGCGATTCGGCATTCCCCGGCCGAGGATCCTGGTCGCCGGCCTCAATCCCCATGCCGGCGAGGGCGGCCACATGGGGCGCGAGGAGATCGATGTCATCGGGCCGGTGGTCGAGGCGCTGCGGGCCGAGGGGATGGACCTGGCCGGTCCCCTGCCCGCGGACACCCTGTTCACCGCGGGCGTGCTGGCGGGATCGGACGCCCAGCTCGCCATGTATCACGACCAGGGCCTGGCGGTGCTCAAGTACGCCGCCTTCGATGAAGGCATCAACATCACCCTCGGCCTGCCCATTCTGCGGACCTCGGTGGACCACGGCACGGCCCTCGATCTCGCCGGCACCGGGCGGGCCAGTCCCGCCAGCCTGCTGGCGGCGTTGCGCACGGCGGCGGAAATCGTCGCGCGCCCATGAGGGGGCACGCGCCGAGAAAGCGCTTCGGCCAGAACTTCCTGGTGTCGCCGGGCATCGTACGGCGGATCGTCGAGGCGATCGCCCCCGCCGCGGGCGACCGGATGGTGGAGATCGGTCCGGGCCTGGGTGCCCTGACGGAGCCCCTGCTGGCGGCGTTGCCGGTCCTGCACGTGGTGGAGATCGACCGGGACCTGATCGCCCGGCTGCGCCTGGCGCATCCTCCCGATCGGCTGGTGATCCACGAGGGTGACGTGCTGGCCTTCGATTTCGCGACCCTGGGCGATCGGCTGCGGATCGTCGGCAACCTGCCCTACAACATCTCGACCCCCCTGCTTTTTCACCTGGCGTCGGTGGCGGACCGGGTCCGGGACATGTACTTCATGCTGCAGAAGGAAGTCGTGGACCGGATGGTGGCGGAACCTGGAGGAAGCGACTACGGCCGCCTTTCCGTGATGCTCCAGTACCGCTTCGTCATGGAGCGGCTCTTCGTCGTGCCGCCAGGGGCCTTCGATCCGGCGCCCAAGGTGGATTCCGCCATCGTGCGGCTGATCCCCAGAGCCGCGGGATCATTGCGGGCAAGGGATGCCGGGTTGATGGGGCGGCTGGTGACCGCCGCGTTCGGCCAGCGGCGGAAGATGCTGCGCAATACGCTGCGGGACTATGCCACCGCCGCCGACCTGGAGGCGGCCGGGATGGCGCCAACCGGACGCGCGGAGGAGCAGCCCGTGGACCGGTTCGTGGACCTCGCGAACCGGCTGGCCGAAAAGGAGACGGCGGGGGACCCCCGCCGCCTTGCCGGACCGGCCTGAGGTCAGGCCTGCTTCTTGGCGGGGCAGGTGTTCATGCCCAGCAGCGGGTAGAGCGGGCAGAAGCCGGCCAGGCCGGTGCCCAGGGGGACGACGCCGATCCAGGCCCACACGGGACCGCCCATGACGGCCCAGGCGACGAGGGCGAGGCCCACCACAATACGCAGCACGCGATCGATGCCACCGACGTTGAATTTCATGAAGGTCTCCTTCTGGGGTTGAGGGGGAACGCGGGCGCATTTCATCACGGAGGCCGGCGCCGCCTCTGTAACCAAAGTTACACAGGCACCGGGGCAGGGCGTCTCAGGTCCCCGCGATTTGCCTGAGCCGCGCCGGATCGAGGATCTCCACCTGCTCGCGGCCGAGCCGTACCAGGCCCTGTTCCGCGAACCCCTTGAGCAGCCGGCTCACCATCTCGCGCACGCTGCCCAGGTCGTCGGCGAGCTGCTGGTGGGTGACGTGGACCACCTTCCCCTTGCCCAGCAGGAGCCCGGCCAGCCGCTGGTCCAGCTTGCGGAAGGCCACCTCCTCCACCAGGGTCATCAATTCGGCCATGCGCTCGGAAAACAGGTGGAAGACGAAGTCCCGGAACGGTTCCTGCGCCAGGAGTTCGTCGAACAGCCGTCGCGGCATCAGCACGAGCGCGGTTTCCGTTTCGGCGACCCCGCGGGCGTTGTAGTCGGCGTGGCCCAGCAGGCAACTGGAGGTGATGATGCAGGATTCGCCGGGAAGGACCCGGTAGAGCGGCAGCTCCCGGCCGTTGGCTGCGGTCTTCAGCACGCGGATCGCTCCGGCGAGCACGAAGGGGAAGCCCTGGCAGGGCTGGTGTTCGTCGAACAGGACGGCGCCCGCCGGCACCGTGATTTCCCGGGCCTCGGACACCACCCGCCCGGCCAGGTCTTGCGGCAGGCGCGACAGGACCGGGTAGAGGGCCGCGAAGGCGGAGGTGTTCATGCCAGGTCCGCCACTACCGGGGCGTGGTCCGACGGTCGTTCCAGGCGCCGTGGCGCCGTGTCGATGCGGCAACCGGTGCATGCTGCGGAGACGGGGGGCGACAGGAGGATGTGGTCGATGCGCAGGCCCAGGTTGCGGCGAAAGGCCGCCTGCCGATAGTCCCACCAGCTGAACAGACCCGCACCGGCCTCGAAGCGCCGGAACGCGTCCTGGAGGCCGAGATCGACCAGGCTCCGAAAGGCCTGCCTTTCCGGTTCGCTGCACAGGATCTGCCCGCGCCAGGCTTCGGGATCGTGTACGTCCCTGTCCTCGGGCGCGATGTTGAAGTCGCCGAGCAGGGCGAGCCTCGGCCAGGCCGCGATCTCCTCCGACAGCCAGTCGTGCAGGGCCGCCAGCCAGCGCAGCTTGTATTCGTATTTCTCCGATCCCACGGCCTGGCCGTTCGGAAAATAGGCGCACACGACCCGCAGGTCACCGACGGTGCCGGCCAGCACGCGTCGCTGCGGGTCCTCGAAACCGCGAATCCCGGCGACGACGCCGGTCGGCGGCTGCTTCGCCAGGATGGCGACGCCGTTGTAGGTCTTCTGACCGCTATGGACCGCATGGTAGCCGGCTTCGCGCAGGGGCTCGAAGGGGAACCTGTGGTCCTCCAGCTTGGTTTCCTGGAGGCAAAGGACGTCCGGCTTCTCGACGGCAACCCAGTCGAGGACGTGGGGCAGCCGCACGTTGAGGGAATTGACGTTCCAGGTGGCGATCCGGCAGGTGGTCATGGCGGGATTTCGTTCGCGTGGAATCGGGTCGGGGGGCAATCTTGCCGCGGCGTCGCGCCCTCGACCTGCGGACTATAATCGATTCAAAGGGGGCGGAAATGTTCGACTCTCCGTTCGACCGCTGTCCGGTGTGCAATGAAATGGTCCTGCTGGACCAGACGCAGAAGGAATGTGCGCGGGAGCACGGATGCGGGAAAGTGGATTGTCCCTTGGCCCGGTATTTCACCGGATTCGATTTTTCCGTCAAGGCGTCCCCGGCGGCGGGCACGAAGCGCGGAAAGCGGAGGTCGCATGAAGGAAGGGGAAGCAGCTAGGGACCGTCGCCGATTCTGGCGGGCCGCCTTCGAGGCACGGGCACGCCTGATGACCCGCGACGGCAGCCAGGTCGTGAAACTCGAGGATATTTCGCTGAAGGGCGCCCTGATCCAGACGGCCCAGGCGGGCGGGTTACGGAAGGGCGATGACTGCCAGTTGCACCTGGACCTGTCGGTGGATACGCGCATCGTCATGTGGATGACCGTGGTCCACGTCGAAGGGCGCAACGTGGGCCTGCGATGCGACAGCATCGATCTGGACAGCGTGACCCACCTGCGGCGGCTGGTGGAATTGAACGCCGGCGATCCGGCGCTCCTGGAGCGGGAACTGTCGGCCCTGTCCCGCTGACCGGGGGACGGCGCCCCGGCGCTACTTGGTGGCGGTCTTGGGCGCTGTCTTGGGATAGCCGGCCGCGTCGATGAGTTGGTTCCAGCTGCCCTCCTCGAATCCCCGCTGGGCCTTGGTACCCACGAGCACGGAGGGGACCGCGAGTTCCGCGATTCCCGTCGCCGCCTTGAAGGCGGCGGCATCCTCCGCCGTCTTCAGCACCTTCTCGGAGAACGGTATGCCGCGACGCCCGAGGTAGTCGCGCGCGGCCTTGCATTCCGCCTCGCAATCCTGGGAGACGAAGAGCGTCACCGGGAAATCCTGCGATGCCTGTTGCATTTCGAAGGGAGTGCCGCCGGCGTCCACTACGTTCGGCGGGCCCGTCCTGAGCTTGTCCACCTTCTTCACCTCGGACGAGGGCGGCGGCGTGTCCGCGTAATTGACGGTGCCGGACTTGCTGGTCCAGCGGTAGGTCTGGGCGGATGCCGGCGCGAGCGCCGCGGCGGCCAGGACCAAGACGCAGATGCGAGGGCTCATCATGATGTTTACCCCGAAGGTCATCCCGTTTCGATCATACCACTGTGGCGCAGCAAGGCATCCGGCATTGGATCACGGTGGCGGAAGGCGCGGAAGGATTCGATCGCCGGCCGGGAGCCCCCCACCGCGAGAATCTCCTTCCAGAAGCGCCGACCCGTGTCGGCATCGAGCACGCTCCCCGTGCCGCTCCCGGCCTCCTCGAAGGCCTCGAAGGCATCCGCCGACAGCACTTCTGCCCACTTGTAGCTGAAATAGCCCGCCGCATAGCCGCCGGCGAAGATGTGCGAGAAGCTCTGCGGGAACCTGTTCCAGGGAGGCGGCACGACCACCGCCACCTCGCGGCGGACCTGGGCGAGCAGGTCCAGGACCGTCTGCCGTCCCGAAGCGAATTCCGAGTGCAGCAGCAGGTCGAAGAGGGCGAACTCCACCTGGCGCAGCGTCTGCAGGCCGCTCTGGAAGTTCTTGGCGGCGATCATCCGATCGAACAGGCTTCTGGGCAACGGGTCGCCGCTGTCCACGTGGCCGGTCATGCCCTGCAGGACGTCCCACTCCCAGCAGAAGTTCTCCATGAACTGGCTGGGCAGCTCCACGGCATCCCATTCGACGCCGTGGATGCCGGAGACCGGCAGGTCCTCCACCAGGGTCAGCAGGTGGTGCAGCCCGTGGCCGCATTCGTGGAACAGGGTGATGACGTCGTCGTGGGTGAAGGTGGCCGGCCGATCCCCCGTCGGCGACGGGAAGTTGCAGTTCAGGTAGGCGACGGGATGCTGGATCCCGGACCCGCTGCGGCGCCGGGTCAGGGCCTCGTCCATCCAGGCGCCGCCGCGCTTGGTTTCCCGCGCGTAGAGGTCCAGGTAGAACTGCCCCACCAGGCTGCCGTCGCGCAGGATGCGGAAGAAGCGCACGTCCGGGTGCCAGGCCGGCGCCGAATCGCGTTCGATGGTGACTCCGAACAGGGTCGAGACCACCCGGAACAGGCCGGCCAGGACCCGGGGTTCGGGGAAGTACTGGCGCACCTCCTCGTCGGAGAAGGCGTAGCGCGCCTCCTTCAGCTTTTCCGATGCCCAGGGAATGTCCCAGCTTTCCAGCGTCGGCATCCCGAGTTCCCGCGCCGCGAATTCCCTCAGCCCGGCGATGTCGCGCTCGGCGAAGGGCCGGGCCTTGGCCGCCAGGTCGCGGAGGAAGCCCGCCACCTGGGCGGGGGACTCCGCCATCTTGGGTACGAGGGATACCTCGGCGAAATTCGCGAAGCCGAGCATCTCCGCCTCCTCCCCGCGCAAGGCGAGGATGCGGTCTATCAGCGGCCCGTTGTCCCATTCGGGCTTGCCGAGTTCGGACGCCCGGGTCACGTAGGCCCGGTACATGCGCTCGCGCAGCGAGCGGTCGTCCGCGTATTGGAGCACGGGGATGTACGAAGGCGCCTGCAGGGTGAATTTCCAGCCCTCCCGGCCATCCCTCCCGGCGGCGGCCCGGGCGGCCTCCCGCACGGGTTCCGGGATGCCGGCAAGCCCGGTTTCCGTTTCGACCCACTCGGCATGGCTGTTGGTCGCGTCGAGCAGGTTCTCGGAGAACTTGGCCGCCAGGGCCGAGAGTTCCTCCTGTATCTCCTTGAACCGCGGCTTGCGGTCCTCCGGCAGTTCCGCGCCGGAGAGCCGGAAGTCCCGCAGGTCGTTCTCGACGATCCGCCGGCGGGCCGGGGTGAGCGCGGCGAATTCGGGCGATGCCCGCAGCGCCTTGATTTTTGCGAACAGCGCCAGGTTCTGCCCCAGGTCGGCGTAGAAGCCGGAGACCTCGGGCAGCATGGCGTTGTAGGCCTCGCGCCAGGGCGGCACGTCACTTACGGAATGCAGGTGTCCGACGATGCCCCAGGCCCGCGACAGGCGCTCGCCCGCGTCCGTCAGGGGCTGCATGAGCCCGCCCCACGTCGCCGGGGTTTCGGCACGTGTCAGGCGGTCGATGAGCGCCCGGTTCTCGTCGATGAGCAGGCGGATCGCCGGGGCGACGTGGTCGGGCTGGACCGCGTCGAAGCGCGGCAGGCCCGAGAAATCGAGCAGGGGATTCATGCGGGAGGCTTCCAAAGGGGGCAGGACATTGTGCCGCATCTGGGGGCTGTTCCGGAAAACAAAACCCCGCCGTGGGGCGGGGTGCGGGACGCCGGGCCGCAGGCGCCGGTCAGCGCGTCAGGTCCCGGTAGGCGTGCCAGCTCGCGTGGCCGAGCCAGGGCAGGATCACGACGAGTCCCAGGAAGGCGGTGGCGAGTCCGATGCCGGCGAGGCACATGATGCAGACGGCCCAGAAGACCATCGGGAGCGGATTCTCGGACACGGCGCCGATGCTGGTGGCCAGGGCGGCGGACACGCCGCAGTCCCGGTCCACGAGCATGGGCATGGAGATCACGCTGAGGGCGAAGACGAAGGCGGCCAGCACGCCCCCGACCAGCATGTAGCCGACGAAGAAGGAGGCATTGGCGGGGTTCAGCAGCACCTGGAGGACCAGGTCAAGGGGCGCCAGCGCGCCGCCCTTGTAGAGGAGGGCCACCAGGACAACCGAAATCACCTGCCATGCCGTGCCGGCGATCAGCAGCATCAGCCCGAAGCCGATCATGGCCGGCGACTTGCGGCGCCAGACGGCGATGGATTCGGCCAGCCCGGCCGGCTCGCCGCTCTCGTAGCGGCGCGACAGTTCGTACAGGCTCGTGCCGAGGAGGGGCGCCACCAGCATGAACCCGCTGACGGCGGCTGGAAAGAGCCACGGAAGGCGCGTGGTGACGGCGAAGATGGCGAGGCCGCCCACGGATGCCACGAGGCCCCAGAAGAGGCTTGCCGCGGGGATGCGCCAGAGGTCGCGCCAGCCGGCGGCGAGCCACGCCAACGGTCGTGCGACATCCACGCGGCGTACGGGCGCGGCGGCGGAAACGAAGGCGGGAGCATCGGTCGCGACCATGGGCTTTCCAGGGGTTCCTTTGAAGCCTCAAGCATAGGGTCCGGCCGGACCGAGCGCAAGTCCCCT
>JAEUNJ010000110.1 GCA_016791145.1 Rhodocyclaceae bacterium
CCCGACGTCCTTGATGCCGGCCTCGGCGCAGTTGCGCGGGCAGCCGGAGACGGCGAGCTTCACCTTGTGCGGGCTCCACATGCCGAACAGCATCCTCTCCAGCTTGACCCCCATGTCCATGGAACGCTGGGTGCCGAAGCGGCAGTGCTCGGCGCCGACGCAGGTCTTCACCGTGCGCAGGCTCTTGCCGTAGGCATGGCCGGAAACCATGCCGGCCTTGCCCAGGTCGGCCCAGATGGCCGGCAGGTCCTCCTTCTTCGCGCCGAGCAGGTCGATGCGCGCGCCGCCGGTGCATTTCACCGTCGGAATGGCGTACTTCTCGGCCACGTCGGCGATGGCACGCAGTTCGCCCGGCGTGGTGAGGCCGCCCCACATGCGCGGCACCACCGAGTAGGTGCCGTCGCGCTGGATGTTGGCATGGGCCCGCTCGTTGATGAAGCGGCTCTGGGGATCGTCCTTCGCCTCGTGGGGCCAGGTGGAGATCAGGTAGTAGTTCAGCGCCGGCCGGCAGCTGGCGCAACCGGTGGGGGTGTTCCACTCCAGGAAGCGCATGGCGTCGGGGATGGAGAGCAGGCGGTTCTCCCGGATCGCCCGGCGGACCTCGCCGTGGGAAAGGTCCGTGCAGCCGCAGACGGGCTTGTCCTTGGAATCCGCGGGCTGGTAGGCACCGCCGACGGTGGAGGCGAGGATCTGCTCCACGAGGCCGGTGCAGGAACCGCAGGAGGAGGACGCCTTCGTGTGCTTGCGCACGTCGTCGAGGGTGAACAGTCCGTGTTCCTTGATCGCCTTCACGATGGTGCCCTTGCAGACGCCGTTGCAGCCGCAGACCTCCGCCTCGTCCGGCATGGCGGCGGCCCGGCTCTCGCCCTTGTGGCCCACGTCGCCCAGGTGGGACTGGCCGAACATCAGGTGGTCGCGCAGCTCATGGACGTCCTGCCGGTCCTTCATGAGCTGGAAGTACCAGGCGCCGTCCGCCGTGTCGCCGTAGAGGACGGCACCGGCAATCCGGTTGTCCTTGAGGACGAGCTTCTTGTAGACGCCGCCCTGGCGGTCGGAGAGCACGATCTCCTCGGTCGTGTCGTCGCCGGTGAAATCGCCGGCCGAGAACACGTCGATGCCGGTGACCTTGAGCTTGGTGGAGACGGTGGAGCCGGTATAGCGCCCGATGCCGAAATGCGCCAGGTGGTTGGCGCAGACCTTCGCCTGCTCGAACAGCGGCGCCACCAGGCCGTAGGCGACGCCCCGATGCTCGGCGCATTCGCCGACCGCGTAGATGCGGGGATCGAAGGTCTGCAGGGTGTCGCTGACCACGACGCCCCGGTTGCAGTGCAGTCCGGCCGCCTTGGCCAGGTCGGCGTTGGGCCGGATGCCGGCCGCCATGACCACCAGGTCGGCGGGCAGGGTCTCGCCGTCCTTGAAGCGGATGGCGGCGACCCGCCCGCCCTCGCCGGCCACCAGTTCCGCGGTCTGCTTCTCCAGCTTGAACTTGAGGCCTTTCCGCTCCAGCGAGGCCTGCAGCATGTCGGCGGCCGCCTTGTCCAGCTGGCGCTCCATGATCCAGGGCATCAGGTGCACCACCGTCACGTCCATGCCGCGCAGGGCGAGGCCGTTGGCGGCCTCCAGCCCGAGCAGGCCGGCGCCGATGACGATGGCGTGGCGGTGGGTCTTCGCGGCCTCGATCATGGCCTCGGTATCCGCGATGTCCCGGTAGCCGATGACGCCCGGCAGGTCCTTGCCGGGCACGGGCAGGATGAAGGGCTGGGAGCCGGTGGCGAGCAGCAGCCGGTCGTAGGGGGCCTCGGTGCCATCGTCGGCGACCACGGTCCGGCGGACCCGGTCGATGCGGGCCACCTTCCTGCCGGCGTGCAGCGAAATGCCGTTGTCCCGGTACCAGTCCAGGTCGTTGAGCATGATCTCGGGCAGGCTCATCTCGCCGGACAGGACGGGCGAGAGCAGGATGCGATTGTAGTTGCCGTGGGGTTCGGCGCCGAACACGGTGATGTCGTAGAGGTCCGGCGCCAGCTTCAGCAATTCCTCGAGCGTGCGCACGCCGGCCATGCCGTTGCCCACCATCACCAGTTTCATCTTCTCCATGACTGCATCTCCTGCCTCCGGCGCGCCTTCCGATGCCGGGCCGCGCGGAAAACCACAAACAAAAAGGGCGTTCATCCGCGCAGGCACGTGTGCATGCCCCGCGAATGGACGCCCTTGTCCATTGGATGTCGCAGCCGGCATTGGCGCGACACCCCCCGTTTAGCAACCGCCGTTCCAGCTGCCAACCGCCCCGGATAAACCTCCCGGAAACATGTGCTTACGAGAGCTGCGGGCGGGAATAGTCGATTTCCGGCGCGGCGGCCACCGCACTGACGCAGTGCAACAAGGCGGCCGTCGGCACCGGCTTGGTGCGCCCCTCCGGGCGGCCGCGCACCCCGGATCGCCGCCGGCAACCGGGACGGTGCGGGCCCCTCCCCACCGCCGGCTCGCGTCCGCCAGGCTGCTAGACTCGCGCCTCGCCCAAGGAAGCCGCCCCATGTCAGACCGCCTCGCCGTCCTGCCCCAGTACCTGTTGCCGAAGCAGGCCCTCACCGCGCTCGCCGGCCGCCTCGCCGCCGCCCGGGGCGGCGCCGCGACGACCGCGGCGATCCGCTGGTTCGTGGGGCGCTACGGCGTGAACATGGACGAGGCGGAGAACCCCGACATCGCGGCCTATCCGACCTTCAACGAATTCTTCACCCGCCCCCTGAAAGCCGGCGCAAGGCCCCTGGCGGACGCGCGACTGGTCTGTCCGGTGGACGGTGCCATCAGCCAGTTCGGGCCCATCGACGCCGACCGGATCTTCCAGGCCAAGGGCCATGGCTACACCGCGACGGCCCTCGTGGGCGGCGACGCGGCCCTGGGTGCCCGTTTCGAGGATGGGAAGTTCGCGACGCTCTACCTGAGCCCCCGGGACTACCACCGGATCCACATGCCCTGCGCCGGCCGCCTGCTGCGGATGATCCACGTGCCCGGCGACCTGTTTTCGGTGAATCCGGTCACGGCCCGGGGCGTTCCCGGGCTGTTCGCCCGCAACGAACGGGGGGTCTGCGTGTTCGGATCGGAATCGGGGCCCTTCGTGCTGGTGCTCGTGGGGGCCACCATCGTCGGCAGCATGGCCACCGTCTGGCACGGCGTGGTCAATCCACCCCGGCCCGGCACCGTCCGGGAATGGACCTACGGGGAGGCGCCTGTGGTCCTCGCCCGGGGCGCGGAAATGGGCCGCTTCCTGCTCGGATCCACCGTCGTCCTGCTCTTCCCGCGGGATTTCGGGGCGAGCCCGGTCCGCTTCAACGCGGCCTGGGCGCCCGGGCGGCCGATACGCATGGGCGAGGCGATGGCGGACTGAATTCCGCCGCCGGCCGCCGGTCGGCCGTGGCGCGCCCCGCCTTGGTCAGGCCCTGCTGAACTACCCTGGGGAACACCCTCAAGTTCGCGGAGCGGGGCACGTTCGCGCCGAGGGTCCGGAATCCGGAGGAGTCGGAAGGCGAGATGCTGCTCCGCTTCCAGGTCATCGACACCGGCGTCGGCATCGCGCCCAAGACCGTCCGGCGGCTCTTCGCGGCCTCCGGGCAGGCCGACAACTTCACCAGGCGACGCCACGGCGGCACCGGACCCGGCCGCGTGATCACGCGCCGCCTGACGGAACCGATGGGCCGTTCCGTCGGCGTGGAATGCGCTGCCGGTGCGGGAAGCTGAGTCTGGATGGCGCCCCCCCCTGCGCCGGGTCAAGGCCCAGGTCGCTGTTTTCGTGATTCCGGAACTCGTCGGCCGCCGGGCCCTCGTCGTCGAGGACGAGCCGATGAACCGCGAGGTGGCGATGCTGGTCCTCGACGAGGTGACCTGGAAGGCCAACGTGGCCGTCAACGGGGAGGAGGCTGTCCGCCTGTGCGCAGCCGCCCGCTATGACCTGGCGCTGATGTACATGCAGATGCCGGTCATGGACGGGCTGGAGGCCACGCGGCGCATCCGCCAGATGCCGGGCGGAGGCGACCTCCCCATGCTCGCCATGGCCGCCAACGCCTTCACGGAGGACCGGGAGGTCTGCCTCAAGGCCGGGATGGACCATTTCCTCACCAAGCAGGTCGCGCCGGAAACCCTGTTCGGGATCAACCTCCGCCCGATGAACCGGCGGCGCGGCGCCAGCGGTGCCGAAGTTGCGGCCGGGGGGTACGCGGATGCCCGGCGAGGCGGCTTAGCTCCGCGCCCAGGCGCCCAGCCGCAGGGCCCCGGCGATGGTGAGCGCATAGGCGGCGAAGCTCGCCGCGACCACCGCGAAGAAGGCGGCCGGCCCGCCACCGAACCCGAAAACCGCCAGCCAGCCGCCGCCCGCGACGATGCCCAGCCGGGCGAGGCTGCCCGCCAGGGGCCAGAACATCCGGCCGGCGCCTTGGAAGGCGAAGAACAGGGCGAGCCCGAGCCCGAAGAACCCGTAGCAGCCGCCCACGATACGCAGGTAGTGGCTGCCGAAGGCGACGACCTCCGGCGTCTCCGTGAAGCGGTTCATCCAGATTCCCGGCCACAAGGCGGCGGCGACCCCGATGGCGCCGGTGATGCCGGCCACCGTGAATCCCCCTGCCCAGGCCGCGCGCAAGGCCCGGGCCTGTTGTCCGGCGCCCATGTTGGTGGCGACCAGGGTGGTGAGCGCGGTGCCGAAGCCGAAGGCGATGGGCACCATCACGTACTCGAGGCGGGCGGCAAGGCCATAGCCGGCCAGCGCCGCCGTGCCGTAGGTGCCGACCAGGGCGGTGGCGACGGCGATGCTCAGGTTGCTGATGACGGGGCTGAAGGAGGCGGGCACGCCGATGCGCAGGATGGCGCGCAAGGGTGCCGTGCGGAGCCGGAAGGCCTCCGGACGCAGGGGCACGGCGTTGCGTCCGGACAGCAGGTGGGCCAGCAGCACCGCTGCCGTGATGGCGCTGGTGGTCAAGGTGCTCGCCGCGGCGCCCGCGATGCCCAGTGCGGGGACCGGCCCCCAGCCGAACACCAGCAATGGGCAGAGGGCCAGGTGCAGGCAGGCGGACCCGGCCAGCATGACCGACGGGAGGACCATGTTGCCGCCGCCCCTGACCACGGCCGCCAGGATGTTGGCGAGCCAGACGACCACGGCCCCGCCGAAAAGGACGTCCGAATAGGAGAGCGCGGCATCCAGCGCCGGCGCCCGCCCGCCCATCACGACGTAGATTCCGGCCCCGGCCGCCGGCATGAGCATGCCGAAGGCGAGGCCGAGCGCGACGGCGACCGCCAGGGCATGGCGGGCCAGGTCGGCGGCCTCGTCGCGGCGACCCGCCCCGAGCGCCCGGGCGACCACCGCGGTGGCGGCCCCGCCCATGCCACCCGCCGACATCTGCGTCATCAGCATCGCCAGGGGCAGCACCAGGGCGATTCCGGCCAGGGGTTCGGGACCGAGCCGGCCGACGATGTAGCCGTCGTAACCGATGACGACCGTCGTGGCGGCAAGGCCCAGGACGTTGGGCGTCGCCATCCGGAACAGGGTGGGTGCCAACGGCCCCTCGAGCATGGCGCGGGTGCGCCCCGCGACGGCGGCGGCGGGACTCACCGCACCCCTCCGGTAACCGGTGGCGACGGCGCGGCGCGGCCCGATGTCGGCCGGGCCATCAGGCGGGCCAGGAGACCCGGCGCTGGGCGGCGACCCCGTCCTCGGTGCCCGGGGACGCGAGCCCGCCTTCCGGCGCCTGGATGACAATGTAGTAGAGGTCCTCGCTCGAGTTGTTGCGCCAGGTGCGCTCGCCGGGGGTCGCGACGCGGATCGCCGTCCCCTCGCGAATCTCGATCACCTCGCCATCCACCTGGAACTGGCCGCGTCCGCGCAGGAAAAGATACAACTCCTCGTGGCGCCGGTGGGAATGGTAGAAGGGCACCTTCGCGCCAGCCGGCAGGCAATTGACCGAGACCTCCATGCCGGTCAATCCCAGGACGGGGTGCAAGAAGAATTTTCCCGGTACCTCAACGCCGGGCAGGGAGTCTACTTGCGCCGTATGGCCTTTCCAGGTTTCGGGGGCGCCGAGGTCCGCCACGGTGTAATGGCGGCCTTGGGCCTTGGTGGTGGGATTCATGGGTAGGCTCCTTGGGTCGGGATGTTCAGCGGGGTTCTGCTGCCTCAAGTTCGGCGGCCAACTGGTCCAGCAGCTCGTGCAGGGCGGCGACGCGCTGTGGGCCGAGCAGCCGGTTGATCGCTGTCTGGGCGACTCTCCAGCGGCGCCGGCCCTCCGCCTGTTTCGCCTGGCCGAGCCCGGTGATCGAGATGCGCCGGCTGCGGGCATCCTGTCCCGGCACCTGGACGAGCCAGCCCGCGGCAATCATGGGCCGGAGGTTGCGGGTGAGCGTCGAGGCCTCCAGGCCCATGCGGCGCGCCAGTTCCCCGGGCGCCACGGGCCCAAGGTTCAGGACGTGGGTGAGCAGGGAAAACTGGGTCGTCTTCAAGCCGGCCATCGCCAGCTCCGCGTCGTAGCGTCGCGACAGGCGGCGCGCGAACTGTCGGGCCTTGAAGTGGGTGCAACCCCGCGGGGAAACGTCGGCGACAGGCATGGCGCGCAGTGTAGCGGAAATAATTGCATCTACAAGTATCCCGGGGTAATGGCGGCGAAGCGACGGTAGAATTGGCCGGGTCAATGTCGAAATTCCCGGATCGCCGGAGGGCAGGGCCGAGTCGGCGACGCGGGAGGGAGGTTCGGTAATGCGCTTCCTTGCGTTCTTCCTGGCCGCCGCGCTGGCGTCCTTCCTGGGTGCTGCCGCCGCCCAAGCGCCCCCGATCACCGTCAGCACCAACAACACCCCGCTGGACCGCAAGGCGCTGCAGGAGATTTCCGTCGAGGCCTTCCGGCGGGTGGGCCTGGAATTCCGGCTGATCAGCCTCCCCTCGGAGCGTTCGCTGCTCTCCGCCAACAACGGGGAGGTGGACGGCGAAGGCCTGCGGGTCGCCGGGCTCGCGGCGCAATACCCGAACCTCGTGCAGGTGCCCGAACGCTACATCGGGATCAGCTTCGTCGCCTTCGCCAGGGATCCGTCGATCCGGGTCGACAAGGGATGGGAAAGCCTTCGGAGCCATAGCGTCGCGTTCATCACCGGGTGGAAGATGTTCGAGGCCAATGCCACCGTGGCCCGGGTGGTGAACCGGGTGGAGAAGCCGGAGCAACTGTTCCGCATGCTGGAGGGCGGCCGCATTGACCTGGCGCTCTATACGAGGGCGGACGGCGTCGCCCTGGCGCGCAGCCTCGGATTGGCGGATGTGCACCCCCTCGCGCCTTCTCTCAGGGACGTGGACATGTACCTTTACCTCCACCGCAGGCACGAGGCGCTGGTGCCGCGGCTTGCCCAGGCGCTGCGCGACATGAAGGCGGACGGCAGCTACGACAGGATCCTGGGCTCCCTGAAGGCCGATTGAGCCCGGCGCCATGACCGAGAGCGGCATCGAGCAGGTACGCCCATCCCTCCTGGGGCCCCGCAGTGCCGTCACACGGCGGCTGCTGACCTGGTCCCTGACGGTCGGCGCGGTCGCCGCACTGCTCGTCTCGGCCGCGGAGGCCATTTTGCGTTATGGCGAACGGATCGCCTACCTGGATGCGCACTTGGCGGCCATCGGAAGTTACATGGCGCCGCCGCTGGTCCGCAGCCTCTGGTCCTTCAACGACGAGCAGGTAGAGGTCCAGTTGCAGGGCGTCGTGCCGCTGCCCGACGTAACGGCTGTCCGGCTGCGGACCCGTGAGGGCCAGGAGAAGGCCTACGGCATCGACACCCTTTCCCCGGAACTGCGGCAGGTCAGTTTTCCCCTCGTCCATGAAGAGGAAGGCCATCGCCACGACCTCGGCACCCTGACTCTGATCACGGATCTGCGCGCGGACCGGGAGAAGCTCTGGCGGGAGATGGCCATCGGCTTCGCGGGCAACACGGTCGTGATCCTGGCGATCGTCCTCGTGGCGGCCTTCATCCACCATGCGATCGTGCGCAGAAGGCTGCTCGTGATCGCTGCCGAACTGAAGGACATCACGCCGGCGGACCTCCGGGCGGAGGAGCCCTCCGGAAGGATGCCGGCCGGCGCCGCGGTCGATGAATTCGACCAGCTCGCCGCGGCGATCGTCGCCGTCAAGCGGACGGCGTCGCTCGCCCTGCGGGAGGCCGACCAGAAGTCCGAGATGCTGCGCGCGCTCGGCGACTCGATCGCCGAATCCCACCTGCTGCTGAAGGCGGTGATCGACACGGCGCCGATCCGCGTCTTCTGGAAGGACAGGGACCTGCGCTACCTGGGCTGCAACCCGCCCTTCGCCAGGGATGCCGGGCGCGCAGCACCGGAGGGTCTGATCGGTCTCGATGACTATGCCATGACGTGGGCGCCCGACGCCGAGCGCTACCGCGAGGACGATCGGCGCGTGATCGAGTCGGGCGTCGCCAAGCTCGACTACGAGGAGCCCCAGACAACCTCCGAGGGAAAGGTCGTCTGGCTTCGCACTTCCAAGGTCCCCCTGCGCAACCGGCATGGCGAAGTCATCGGCGTCCTCGGCATCTACCAGGACGTGACCGCCGAGAAGGAGGCGGCAGCCGAACTGGCGCGCCACCGGCAGCACTTGGAACAGCTCGTAGACGCGCGTACCGATGAGCTCTCCCGCGCCAAGGAGGCCGCCGAGGCGGCCAACGTGGCGAAGAGCGCGTTTCTCGCCAACATGAGCCACGAGATCCGCACTCCCTTGAATGCCATCGCCGGCATGGCCCACCTGATCCGGCGCGGCGGACTGACGCCCCGCCAGCTCGAGCACCTGGACAAGCTCCAGGCGGCCAGCGATCACCTCTTGGAGATCCTCAATGCCATCCTGGAGATATCGAAGATCGAGGCGGGCAAGATGGTCCTCGAGGACATCGAGCTGAGGATCGGTCCGGTCCTGGACGAGGTCGCCGGAATGCTCGCCGAGCAGGCCCGGGCGAAGGGGCTGCGGCTCACGGTCGAGAACCCGGAGGTCGCCTACGGCGTGCGCGGCGACCCGACCCGTTTGCGCCAAGCGCTGATCAACTACGTCACCAATGCCATCAAGTTCACGGAGTCCGGCGGCGTGGCGCTGCGCGCCCGGATCGCCGAGGAGTCGGCGACCGAGGCATTGATCCGCTTCGAAGTGTCGGACAGCGGCATCGGCATCGACGCGGAGGCGGCGGGGCGCCTGTTCTCGCCCTTCGAACAGGCGGACAACACGACGACCCGCCGATTCGGTGGCACCGGCCTGGGGCTGGCGATCACCCGGCGCCTTGCCGAACTGATGGGGGGGGAAGCCGGCGTCGTGAGCATTCCCGACACGGGGAGCACGTTCTGGTTTACCGCGTGCCTGCGCAAGGCGGACGGGCCCGTCTCCGCTCCCGAGGTGCCGCCTGCCGAACTGGCGGAGATGCAGTTGCGAGCCCGGCATGCCGGCCGGCGGATCCTTCTCGTCGAGGACGACATGATCAACCGCGAGGTGGGTCTGGGCCTCCTGGAAGACGCACGGCTCTCCGTGGACGTGGCCGAGGACGGACTGGAGGCGGTCCGGAAGGTCGGGGAAGCGCGCTACGACGCCATCCTGATGGATGTGCAGATGCCTCGCCTGGACGGGCTGGAGGCCACCCGGCAGATCCGCCGCAGGCCGGGATACGAACGGGTGCCGGTCATTGCGATGACCGCCAACGCCTTCGCGGAGGACCGCCATCAGTGCATCGACGCCGGCATGGACGACTTCGTGGCGAAGCCGGTGGATCCGGGGATGCTCTTCTCCACGCTGCTGCGCTGGCTGGACAGGACCGCCCAGGACTGAAGTCCGCGGCAACGCCTGGAGCATCGCCGGGCGAATCCTTGCGTCTCGATTGGAGAAATTCACTTTCGCATGGCGCAATTGACGACCTTATGCATCGCATCAGAAAGTTTGTTTGTTGCAATGCAAGAGTCTTCCCTATACTCATTCGACTCACGAACGCGCCCGGCCGCAAGCCGTGCGCGCATCCCCCGGGAGGCGACACGCCGCCCCCCGTCCTGCAGGCCGGATGAGACCTCCGGCCGCGCCGTGAATCAGGCCCCCGGGGCCGCGCCCGCAAGGCGCAAGACCGGGAGCCCGGGTCAGATTGCAAAGGAATCCGCCACGTGCCGGCCCGTCGCCGGACGATGTGCCTCCGGCGCGACCTGATGACCTTGATGGCGACAGGGATAACCAAGAATTCCTGTCAAGTATTCGGGGGTGGGGGATGGACTTTTCTTCGCTGGCCTTGTCGGGCGTGTTCATGGCGGTGCTGGGCATCGGCCTGGCCGGCCTGCTGGCGGCGGCCAACCGCAAGCTCTACGTCTGGGAAGACCCGCGCATCGGCGAGGTCGAGGAACTGCTGCCCAAGTCCAATTGCGGCGCCTGCGGCCAGGCCGGTTGCCGCGCCTTCGCGGAAAAGGTGGTGGAAGGGGAGATCGTTCCCGCCCAATGCACCGTCAGTGCCCCGGTCCAGCGCCAGGCCATCGCCGACCTGCTCGGCGTCGATGCCGGAAGCATCGAGAAGAAGATCGCGCGCCTGGCCTGCGGCGGCGGCCGGCATGTGGCCTTCCTGCGCGCCCGCTACGCCGGTCTGTCCACCTGCCGCGCGGCGGCCGTGGTGGGCGGCGGCGGCAAGGAATGTGCCTGGGGCTGCCTGGGACTGGGCGATTGCGCCGACGTCTGCGGCTTCGGCGCCATCACGCTGGACGCCCACGGGCTGCCGGTGGTGGATGCGGACAAATGCACCGCCTGCAACGACTGCGTCGAGGTGTGTCCGAAGGGCCTTTTCTCCCTCGAGCCGGTCAGCCACCGCCTGTGGATCGCCTGCAAGAACCGCGCGGACGGCGACACGGCGGAGGCCTCCTGCGAGGTCGCCTGCACCGCCTGCGGCAAGTGCGTCGCCGATGCGCCGCCCGGGGTGATCCGCCTGGACGGCGAACTCGCCGTCATCGAATACGCGCTGAACGACAAGGCCGAGCGGGTCGCCGCCGACCGCTGCGCCACCGGGGCCATCGTCTGGTGGGAGCACCCGAACCTGGCCGTCAAGGGGGCCGCCGCCCGACGCATCGTGCGCAACGAGCCACTGCCGCTGCGGGTCCAGTGAGGCCGCGCATCACGAATTCCCCGATATCCCGAATTTCGATCCGAGAGGTGACGCCATGCTGAAGAAATTCCTCCATGCCCTGCTCGACGGAGGCCCCGGCCAGGACACCGATGCCAAGGCCGTCAAGTACCCCGGCGTGCGCGACGCCGTGGACGGCAACACCGCCGTCATCCACGTGGAACGCGAGGCCTCGGACGCGGCTGGCGCCTATCCGATCACGCCCTCGACCCAGATGGGCGAATTCTGGGCCGAGGAGGTGGCGCGCGGCCACCTGAACATCTCCGAGCGGCCGCTGATCTTCATTGAGCCAGAGTCCGAGCACGCGGCGGCCGGCGTCACGGCGGGCATGTCCATGGCCGGCCTGCGGGCGACCAACTTCTCGTCGGCCCAGGGCGTCGCCTTCATGCACGAGTCCCTCTACGCGGCCGTCGGCAAGCGCCTGCCCTACGTGCTCAACATGGGCTGCCGCGCCATCACCAAGGCCAGCCTCAACGTCCATTGCGGCCACGATGACTACCATTGCGTGGACGACACGGGCTTCATCCAGGTGATGGCCACCAGCGCCCAGGAGGCCGCCGACCTGAACCTGATCGGCCGCAAGGTGGCGGAGATGTCCCTGACCCCGGCCGTCGTGGGCCAGGACGGCTTCCTGACTACCCACCTGATCGAATCCGCCCGCCTGCCGGAGCGCGAACTGGTGGCCGAATACCTGGGCAAGCCGGACGACATCATCGACACCCCGACGCCCGCCCAGGCGATGCTCTACGGTCCGAAGCGGCGGCGCGTCCCGGCCATCTGGGACGTGGACACGCCGCTCCTCTCCGGGCCGGTGCAGAACCAGGACGCCTACATGCAGGCCACCGCCGGGCAGCGTCCCTACTTCTTCGACCACATCGAGGAGATCACCGACGCCTGCATGGCCGAGTATGCCGAGCTGACCGGCCGCCGCTACCAGCGCGTCTCCACCTACCGGGCCACCGATGCCGACTGGCTGATCGTCGGCATGGGCTCCATGATCGTCCAGGCGGAGGCCGTCGCCGACTACCTGCGCGAGACCCGCAAACTGAAGGTGGGGGTGGTGAACATCACCATGTACCGCCCCTTCCCCGGCGACCTGCTGGGCCAGATCCTGCGTGGCAAAAAGGGTGTGGCGGTCCTGGAGCGCACGGACCAGCCCCTGGCCGAGGACCTGCCCCTCATGCGGGAGGTCCGCGCGACGGTGACCAAGTGCCTGGAAAACGGCATCGCCGGGGACGCCGGCCATCCCTTCCCCGGCTATGCGGCCTTCGGGCCGGGCGACATGCCGCGCCTGTATTCGGGCTGCTACGGCCTCGGTTCCCGCGACATGCAGCCCGAGGCCCTGATCGGCGCCGTCGAGAACATGCTGCCCGACGGTCCGCGGCGCCGCTTCTTCTACCTGTCCGTGGACTTCGTCCGTGACCCCCTGAACCCCAAGGACGAGATCCACCAGCAGGAACTGGCCGCCGCCTACCCGAAGGTCAGGGAACTGGCGGTGCGCGGCTCGGAGAATCCGAACCTGCTGCCCGAGGGCGCCATCACGGTGCGCATGCACTCGGTAGGCGGCTGGGGCGCCATCACCACCGGCAAGAACCTGGCCGTCACCCTGTTCGAACTCCTCGGCTACGACATCAAGGCCAACCCCAAGTACGGCTCCGAGAAGAAGGGCCAGCCGACGACCTATTACCTGTCGGCGGCGCCGGAGCCCATCCGCGTCAATTGCGAGTACCTGTTCGTGGACGTGGTGCTCTCCCCCGACCCGGCGGTATTCGGCCATTCGAATCCCCTGTCCGGGCTGAAGAAGGGCGGCGTGTTCATCATCCAGAGCAACCTGGGCGAGGAAACCTGGGCGCATTTCCCGCTCTGGGCCCAGAAGCAGATCGTGGACAACGAGATCCGCGTGTTCTACCTGGACGCCTTCCGGATCGCCCGCGAGGAGGCCGGCTCCGCCGAACTCCAGTTGCGCATGCAGGGCAACGCCTTCCAGGGCGCCTTCTTCGCCGCCAGCCCGGTGATGGCGAATGCGAACCTGGGCGAGGAGGCCCTCTTCCGCGCCATCGAGAACCAGCTGCAGGCCAAGTTCGGCGCCAAGGGCAAGTCGGTGGTGGACAACAACCTGAAGGTGGTCCGCCGCGGCTTCACGGAACTCACCGAGATCACCGACAAGCAGGTGGGGGTCACCCGCAAGCAGCTGGCCCGCAAGGACAGCGGCCTGCCCATCATGCTGAGGACCCTGCCGGAGGGCGACGGCAAGGTGGCCGACGTGCACCGCTTCTGGGAGCAGACCGGCAATTTCTACCTGACCGGGAAAGGCTCGGACAACCTGGTGGACCCCTTCATCGGGGCTTCGCTGATGCCCGCCTCCACCGGCCTCTTCCGGGACATGACCGGCATCCGCTTCGAACATCCGGAATGGATCGCGGAGAACTGCACGGCCTGCGGCAACTGCTACACGGTCTGCCCGGACTCCGCGATGCCGGGCCTGGTGTCCTCCGTGGCCGACGCGTTCAACACGGTCGTCTCGCGGATCGAGACCGGGGGCCGGCCCACCCGCTTCCTGCGCCGGGCGGTGCGCACCCTGGAGAAGAAGCTGCGCGCCGCCGTCCCCGGCGACGGCGCCAAGATCCATGAACTGCTTCCCGCCGCCATCGCGCAGACCGTCGCCGAGGCGCCGGAAGGCGAGCGCGGCAAGCTGGCCGAGGAATTCGGCTGGTTCACCGAATCCCTGGGCGACTTCCGCTTCTCGGCCACCAAGCCCTACTGGTCGAACAAGGAGAAGAAGGCCAAGGGCTCCGGCGGCCTGTTCTCGATCACCGTGAATCCCTACACCTGCAAGGCCTGCGCCCTCTGCGTCACGGTCTGCGAGGACGACGCCCTGAAGATGGTCACCCAGACCGAGGCATCCGTGGCCAAGCTCAAGCAGGACTGGTCCTTCTGGCTCGACCTGCCCACGACGCCGAAGGACTACAGCCGCATCGACAGCCTGGACGAGAAGATCGGCGCCCTGGACACCCTGCTCCTCGACAAGCGCAACTACAACGCCATGAACTGCGGCGACGGCGCCTGCCTGGGCTGCGGCGAGAAGACGGCGATCCACCTCTTCACCTCCACGGTGACCGCGCTGATGCAGCCGCGGGTGAAGGACTTCGTGGCCCGCATCGACGGCCTGATCGAAGGCCTCGAAAAGCACATCCGCATGAAGCTCACCGAGTCGATGGACATGGGCGACACCCGGGCGATGATCGCGGCCGTCGCGGCCGCCCGCGACCGGGACCTGACGCTGGCCGAACTGTCCGCCAAGGTGATGGAGAACAAGCCCTCCCGGCCCCTCGATCCCAAGTGGGTCAGCTGGGCGGCCCAGGTCCTGGAGAAGCTGCGCGACCTGAGGTGGCGCTACGTGGAAGGACCGACGAAGCGCGGCCGCGCCGAGATGGGCATCATCAACTCCACCGGCTGCACGTCCGTCTGGGGCTCCACCTATCCCTTCAACCCCTATCCCTTCCCCTGGACCTCCCACCTGTTCCAGGACAGCCCCTCGGTGGCGATGGGCGTGTTCGAGGGCCACATGGCGAAGATGGCCGAGGGCTTCAAGGCCGTCCGGATGGCCGAGATGGAGCTGGCCGGCGAGTACCTGCCGGACAAGCACGACGACTTCTTCCGCCGCTTCACCTGGGACCAGTTCTCCGAGGACGAATGGAAGCTCTGCCCGCCGGTGGTCAGCATCGGCGGCGACGGCGCCATGTACGACATCGGCTTCCAGAACCTCTCCCGGGCCCTGATGTCGGGCATGCCGATCAAGATCCTGGTGGTCGACACCCAGGTGTATTCGAACACCGGCGGCCAGGCCTGCACCTCGGGCTTCATCAGCCAGGTGTCGGACATGGCGCCTTTCGGCGTCGCCCAGCGCGGCAAGCAGGAATCCCGCAAGGAGATCAGCCTGATCGGCATGGCGCACCGGACGGCCTTCGTCCTGCAGGGCACGGTAGCCCATGTGAACCACCTGCTGGAGGGCTACATCGACGGCCTGAACAGCCGCCGGCCGGCCCTCTTCAACATCTATGCCGTCTGCCCCCCGGAACACGGGGTCGGCGACGACCGGGCCGTGGACCAGAGCAAGCTGGCCGTCGAGGGCCGCGCCTACCCGCTGTTCCGCTTCGACCCGGATGCCGGCGTCACCTTCAGCGAATGCGTGAGCCTGGAGGGCAACCCGGACATGGAGGGCGACTGGCCCACCTACACGCTGCGCTACAAGGACGAGGCCGGCCAGGAGGCAACGATGCAGGTGCCGATGACCTTCGCCGATTTCGCAGCCACCGAGGCCCGCTTCGCGAAGCAGTTCCGCAAGGCCCCGCCGGAGACCTGGAACGACGCCATGGTGCCGCTGGCCGAGCTGCTGCAGATGCCGGCCGACGAGCGGGAGGGCCGGTTCCCCTACATCTGGGCCGTCGATGGCAAGAACCGCCTGATGCGCCTGCTGGTCACCGAGGATCTGGTCCGCTCGTCCGAAGAGCGCCTGAACTTCTGGCGGCAGCTCAAGGATGTGGCGGGCCTGGCCGGCAAGGCGGCGGAGGATACCGAGGCCGTGGCCGAGCGGGTGCGGGCGGAACTGATCCAGCGGATCACCGCCAGCCTCGGCGTGTCCGGCGGGGACCTCCCCGTTGCGCCCGCCGCCAACGCCGTGGTGGCCGCGGCAGGCGCCCCGGCGGCCAATGCGGACGGCTACGAGGCCTGCTGGGTCGAGAGCCCCGAATGCACGGCCTGCGACGAATGCACCACCATCGCGCCGAAGGCCTTCGCCTACAACGACCAGAAGCAGGCGATCGTCATCAACCCGAAGGGGGCGAAGTTCGCAGACCTGGTCAAGGCGGCGGAGAAATGCACCGCCGGCTGCCTGCATCCGGGAACCCCGTGGAACCCGTCGGAGCCGGGGCTGGACAAGCTCGTGGCCCGGGCGGCGAAGTACAACTGACGATGAGGCTCCCACCCCCCAACCCCCGCCCGCCGGCGGGGGAGCTCGATGGCTCGCTGCGCTCGCATGTGACGGGGAGCGGGCGCTTGCGCCAGGGCGCGGTTTGCCGCTCCGCGGCGTGCCGCCTCTCCTTGGGGCGGCCCGGCGGAGAGGCTGCGTCGGCCGGACCGCTTCCCCACCCCGGCCCCCGCCCGCCGGCGGGGGAGCTCGACGGCTCGCTGCGCTCGCATGTGACGGGGAGCGGGCGCTTGCGCCAGGGCGCGGTTTGCCGCTCCGCGGCGTGCCGCCTCTCTTTGCGGCGGCCGGGCCCTGGACGCGGCGCCGGAGGTCGATACTCGTGAGACTCCTGTCGTATTTCCGCGGCGAGGCCTTCCAGCGTGGAATCCATCCGCCGTCCTGCAAGCTGACCGCGGCGACGCCGATCCGCCGGATGCCTTTCGCGCCGCGGCTGACGGTGCCCCTGTCGCAGCACATCGGCAAGCCGCCGCGCCCCATCGTCCAGGTGGGCCAGGAGGTGGTGCGCGGACAGCCCATCGCCCGCACCGACGACTGGCTGTCGGTGCCGCACCACGCGCCCGCCACGGGCGTCGTCGAGGCCATCGACCTGCGGCCCAGCGCCCGGGGTCCCTGGACCCAGTCCATCGTCATCCGCGTGCATCCGGGCGCAACCCAGGAGGATCTCTGGGGGGAACCGCGGGACCTGTCCGGCGCAACTCCCCAGGACATCCTCCAGGCGGTCTGGGATACCGGCATGGTGGGCCTGGGCGGGGCCGCCTTCCCCAGCCATGCCAAGCTCTCCGTCCCCAAGCAGGCCAAGGTGCATACGCTGGTGGTGAATGGCTGCGAGTGCGAGCCCTACCTGACCTGCGACCACCGGGTCATGGTGGAGGAGGCCGACCCGCTGATCGTCGGCATCCGCTATGCGATGCGGGCCACCGGCGCGGTGCGCACCATCGTCGGCGTGGAGGACAACAAGCCCGACGCGGTGGCAGCGATCCAGGCCGCCATCGACCGGGCCCGGGGCACCACCACCGAGGGGGATATCTTCGTCGAGGCGGTGCCGACCAAATATCCCCAGGGCTCCGAGAAGATGCTGATCATGGCCCTGTTCGGCGTCGAGGTGCCGTCGGGCGGCCTGCCGGTGCAACTTGGCATGGTGGTGAACAACGTGGGTACCCTCGCCGCCCTGGGCCGCCTGCTGCCCTCGGGCCGCGGCCTGACGGAGCGGGTGGTGACCGTCACCGGGCCGGGGGTCGCCCGCCCCGGCGACTACCGGATGCCGCTGGGCACCCCCCTTTCCTTCGTCCTTGAGTATGCGGGGGCGCCGGCCGATTCCCGGCAGGTGATCCTCGGGGGCCCCATGATGGGGCAGTCCGCCGCCACCCTGGACGTGCCGATCACCAAGGGGGTCTCGGGCGTGCTGGTGTTCAAGGGCGACGACCTGGCCCATCGGGAGGGGCTGCGCACCTTCCCCTGCATCAAGTGCGGCGAGTGCGTCGAATCCTGCCCCATGGGACTCAACCCCTCCCAACTCGGCATGCTGGCGGCGAAGCGGGAGTACGAGACCATGGGCGGCCAGTACCACCTGGGCGACTGCTTCGAGTGCGGCTGCTGCACCTACGTCTGCCCGTCCAACATCCCGCTGGTTCAGCAGTTCCGCATCGCCAAGCAGGTCCTCCGGGAGCGTGCCGTATGAATTCTAGTTCCCACCCCCTGGCCCCCGCCCTCCGGCGGGGGAACTCATCGGCTCGCTGTGCTCGCCTGTCACGGGGAGCGTCCAGTTGCCGGCCGGCGCGGAGTGCCGCTCCGCGGCCGGCCGCCTCGGCTTGGGGCGGCCCGGCGCCGAGGCTGCGCCTTGGCGCGGGCTCCCACCCCCTGGCCCCCGCCCTCCGGCGGGGGAACTCATCGGCTCGCTGTGCTCGCCTGTCACGGGGTGCGTCCGGCTCCGGGATGCCGCGAGGCCTGTCATGACCGCCACCATCGAAATCCGCACCGCGCCGCATATCCGGGGGCCGCGCACCGTCGAGCGCATCATGCGCCAGGTGGTGCTTTCCCTGGCGCCGATCTGCGCCTTCTTCGTCTATCAGTACGGCCTGTCGGCGGCGGCCTCGCTCCTCGCCGTGACCCTGGCCTGTCTGGGCACAGAGCGCCTCTTCGCCCGCACGGGCAGCCAGTCCGGGGACATTTCCGACTGGTCGGCCACCATCACCGGCATCCTGCTCGCCCTGTCGCTGCCGCCCGGCTTCCCGCTCTGGATGGGCGCGGTGGCGGGCTTCGTCGCCGTCGCCCTCGGCAAGGCACTTTTCGGCGGCATCGGCTTCAACGTCTTCAATCCGGCCCTGGTCGGACGGGCCTTCGTGCAGGCGGCCTTCCCGGTCTCCATCGCCGCCTACACGCCCTCCTTCCTTCCCGGGCGCTTCACGGAATTCATCCCGTCCAGCCTCGCCTGGCCGTTGATGATGCCGGCCGACAACGCCGCCTGGCTCCACGCCATGCATCTGGATGCGCTGGCCGGCGCCACGCCGCTCGCCAAGTGGAAGTTCGACGGCGTCCTGGCCGGCGCGGGCGAGCTGCTCACCTCCCTATCGGGCCACATGGCGGTGGGGCCCTCGCCGCTGCTGATCCTCGTCTGCGGTGCCTACCTGGCGCTGCGCCGCTACCTGGACTGGCGGATTCCCGCCGCGATCCTGGGCAGCGCCGGCCTGACCGCCTGGATTCTTTTCGGCTTCGACGCGGTGCGCTACCCCAACCCCTTCTTCATGCTCTTCTCGGGCGGCCTCATCCTGGGCGCGGTCTACATGGCCACCGACATGGCCACCTCGCCGGTGACGCCGCGCGGCATGTGGGTGTACGGCGCCCTGATCGGCCTCCTGACGGTGGTGATCCGCTACTACAGCGGCCTTCCCGAGGGTGTCATGTACGCCATCCTGATCGGCAACGCGGCCACCCCCCTGATCGAGCGCATCACCCAGCCGACGCCCTTCGGGGTCGGCGAGGCGCGGAAGGCGAGGCGCGCCGGCACCTACCCGCTCCACCCCTCCTACATCTCGCGGGAAGAGGCCGGCGCCTCGGCGCCGAAGAAGCGCATCTTCCGCAACAAGCCCAAGAGGACGCCATGAACACCCAGGCCATGGAGATCCAGGCCACCCCGACGGCGGCCATGATCCGTACCCTGGGCATCGTGTCCACGGTGTGCGGCCTCATCATCGTGGGCGCCTTCCAGGGCACCTACACGGCGGTCCAGGAGAACAAGCGCCTGGCCACGGAGCGCACGGTCTTCAAGGTGATCCCGGCCGCCAAGTCCATCGTCGAATACCAGGCGGGCGCGGGCGGCATCCAGCCCGTCGCCGGCGAGGTTCCGGCCGGCGCCCTGAAGTTCTACGCCGCCTACGACGGCTCGGGCCGCCTGGCAGGCATCGCCGCCGAGGGGGGAGCGAAGGGCTATGCCGACACGGTGCGCATCCTGTATGGCTATACGCCGGACTGCCGCTGCGTGGTGGGCATCGGGGTGATCTCGATGCGGGAGACGCCGGGCATCGGCGACAAGATCGTCACCGACAAGGATTTCCTGGCCAACTTCGTTTCCCTGGACGTGCAATTGAACGCCGAACTCTCGGGCCTGGCCCACGAGGTGAAGGCCGTCAAGCACGGCACCAAGACCAAGGCCTGGGAAGTCGACGCCATCGCCGGCGCCACGATCACTTCCCGCGCCGTCGGGCGGGCGATCAACGATTCGGCCCAGGCCCTGCTGCCCAAACTGGTCCCCCATATCGACAAGATCCGGAGCAAGTCATGACGCCCGCGCAAGCGAAGAACTGGGACGAATTCATGGAGGGGATCTGGCGCCAGAACCCCGTGTTCGTGATGGTTCTGGGCATGTGCCCGACCCTGGCGGTGACCGTCTCCGCGGTCAATGCCCTGTCCATGGGGCTGGCCACCACCTTCGTGCTCATCGCCTCCTGCTTCCTGGTCTCGGTGATGCGCAACGTGATCCCGAAGGAGGTCCGCATCGCCACCTACATCGTCATCATCGCCACCTTCGTGACCGTGGTCGATTACGTGATCCAGGCGGTCAGCCTGGCTCTCTACGACGCCCTCGGCGCCTTCATCCAGTTGATCGTCGTGAATTGCATCATCCTCGGCCGCGCCGAGGCCCACGCCTCCAGGGCGGCGCCGGTGCCCGCCATGATCAATGCCACAGGCATGGGGGCGGGCTTCACCATCGGCCTGCTGGCCCTCGGCGTGGTCCGCGAGATTCTCGGCGCCGGCACCCTGTTCGGGATCTCCCTGTTCGGCGCCAGCTTCCAGCCCTGGGTGATCATGGTCCTGCCTCCCGGCGGCTTCTTCGTCCTCGGCGCCTGGCTGCTGGTCTTCGCCTGGTGGGAGCGGCGCAAGCCCGGGGCCGACGTCGCGGAGGTGACCCAGCATGCATGAATCCATCGGCCAGATCGTCGTCAGCGCCCTGCTCGCCAACAACTTCGTGCTGGCGATGTTCCTCGGCCTGTGCCCCTTCCTGGGCGTCTCCGGGAAGCTCGACACGGCCTTCCCGATGGGCGTGGCGACCACCTTCGTCATGCTGGTGGCATCCCTGTGCGCCTACGGCCTCAACCTGCTGCTCACCAGCTTCCACCTGGAGTTCCTGCGCCTGATCTCCTACATCGTGATCATCGCCTCCGCCGTCCAACTCGTCGAGATGGTGCTGAAGAAATACAGCCCCGGCCTCTTCCGCGCGCTGGGCATCTACCTGCCCCTCATCACCACCAACTGCGCCGTCCTCGGCGTGGCCCTGTTCCAGACCGCCCGCGAGTACGACTTCCTCCAGTCCATGGCCTTCAGCTTCGGCGGCGGCGCCGGATTCACGCTGGCGCTGGTCCTGATGGCCAGCGTGCGGGAGCGCCTCCAGCTCTCGGACGTGCCGGCCGTCGCCCAGGGGACTGCCCTGTCCCTGATGCTCGCGGGCATCCTCTCCCTGGGCTTCATGGGCTTCGCAGGCCTGGGGGGCTGAGATGGGAACGCTGGCCGCCACCATCCTCTTCATCGCCGGCCTGATGGCCACCGGCATCGGCGTGGACCGCCTCTACCGCCGCTTCGCCGCGCGCAATCCCCAGCTCGGCCCCTTCCGGCGCAGCGACAAGTGCGGCTGCTGCAGCAAGGGGAGCGGCTGCGCGGACGACACCTGCGGGTGAACCCGGAGGCGTTTGCCGCGGCAGCGGCGGCGGGCCCGCCCGGCAACGGCGGCGATCCGCGCGTCGCTACCTGAAAACCACGCCAAAGCAAGGGCTTGCGCCGGTCCGCAAGGGCGGACCGGCGGGCGGATGGCTTACAATTCCGGACGCCCGGCGCGCCGCCGATTCCGCCTCGCAACGAACACGCTAGCGAATGACCATCACGCTGCTGCCCATGCCCCCTGCCGCCGAAGGCGGGGACCTCGTCGCCT
>JAEUNJ010000013.1 GCA_016791145.1 Rhodocyclaceae bacterium
GGCAGGCCGGGGTCGGCGGCCATCGCCTCGACGACGCAGAGGGGATCGGCCAGCGCCTGGTCCGGCCGCGGACGGGCGGCCCCTTCCCCGAGATAATCGATGGCCGCATCGCGGGCGATCGCCGCCGCCAGGGCGGACACGCCCTCCCGCCGATAGCGTTCGGGCCGGCTGGTCTGCAGGAACCCGCAATAAAGCAGCGCGGCCGCCGGCCTCAGCGCCGATGCATGGAGGTCCGCCGCCCAGGGTTCCGGACGCGGCGAGCACAGGCACAGGAGCAAGCCGAGCGCCAGGTTGGCGCCGGCGGATTCGCCGGCCACCGTCACGCGCGCCGGGTCGCCGCCGAAGCGGACCAGGTTCTCGCCCAGCCATCGCCATGCCGCCCCGGCATCCTCCAGTGCCGCGGGGAAACGGTGCCGCGGGGCCAGGCGGTAATCGATGTTGAACACCAGGTAACCCCGGGCGGCGTAAAGGGCCGCCACCGGACGGTGGGTCTGCCGGGAACAGACGGCGAATCCGCCGCCGTGGATGTACAGGATCACCGGGTGGGGTCCCGGGCCCCGGGGGCGGAACACGTCCAGGGCCAGCGCCTCGCCACCGGGACGCGCGTAAACGACATCCGCTTCCAGCGTGAATTCGCCGCGCCGCCGGCGCAGCACGGGCAGGCCGCCCGCCATTCCCGCCAGGCCGTGCAGCAACGCGTCGAAGGTCTTCCGGCGAAGGCTGCGTCCGAAAGCACCGGGATTCCCCGCGTCTCCTCGCTTCACGATCCGCCCCGGCGCCGGCCGTCGGCACCGGCGCAAACCTTCACCGGGCCCCGGCCGGCCACAGCACCACCACGACCCCGAGCCGCGTCAGGTAGCCCTTGGCGTAGCGGTCGCCCAGGCGGATCCGCCGGCCGCCGTCCGGCAGCGCCGTCAGCATGAGTTCGGTGAGTTGCCCGTCGGCGAACCGGCTCAGGGTTTCCGCATGCCAGACCTTGATGTGGCCGCAGGCGTCCCGGTCGATCAGCAGGGCGCCGTCGTCGCGGATCCGCGGCAGGCGGACCACGACGCCCTGGGCGGTCTCGTCCGCGCTGCCCGGACCGGCCGAGGTTTGCAGGGTCTCGCCGCCGCCGGGGCGCGCGCTCGCCTCCAGGGCCATCAACTCGTCCTCGGTCACCGGACTGCGTCCCTCGGAGGTCCAGACCTTGTAGGCGCCCCCGGGCAGCATCTGGACCAGCAACGGACCATCGGCCGCGAAGCCCGCTTCGCCGCCCAGCAGGGCCGCGGCGGCGGCCAGGACCCGCATCGCGCGCCCCATCGCCCCCTTGCCCCGCGGGCAAGCCGCTTCCGGCACCGTGTCCCGCCGCTCGTCGTGAATCTCCATCCCGCCATTGTAGGGCCCGGGCCGGGGCGCCGCCGGACGCCGGTGCTATAGTTGGCGAGGCATCCCCTCCCCGTAAGTCCAGAGACGCCGCGCCACCCATGACCCAGCCCATGTCCGGCGACGCCCCTTTTCCCATGAAGCGCGTGCGCTTCGTCTCCATCCTCGAATCCGAGCCGGGGATGGTCCTCGCCTTGCCCGTCACGCGGGTCCACGAGCACCGGCCCTTCCACCTGCCCGCCGGCGTGACCCTCACCGCCGAGGTGCTGGCCCAGGTCCGTTCCCACCACGTGAATTGCCTCGCCATCGAGGTCCAGGAGGTCCGCAGCCTGCACAGTATCGGCGAGGACCTGGTGCGGGAGGACGCACGGATCGATGCGGTGTTCGCCCGCCTGGACCGGCAGGATCCGGTCGTGGCGAAGCTGCGTGCCGCCGTCATGGAATACCGCCTGTGCTTCAACTGAATCGGAAAGTCTCGGCGGACCGCTTGCGCTGATCGGGGGCCCGCATGGATACCGGACAATCGACGTTCGACGGCGCCCGCGGACCCGGCGGGCCCGCCGCGCATGCGCCGGCACCGCGCGCCGGGGTTTCGGGGGAGAAGGGACGCCCGTGACGACCACCCTGGACCGTGAACGGATCGCCTCGCTCAGCCGGAACATCCCGGCCCTTCCGGAGATCGCCCTGAAGGTGCTGGACCTGTCCCACGACGAGGACGCCAACCTGCACCTGCTGGCCGACCACGCGAGGAACGACCCGGTGATCGCGGCCATGCTGCTCGGCCTCGCCAACACCCCCCAGGTGAACCCCTCCGGCCGACCCGTGCGCGAGCTCTACCATGCAATTTCGATGATCGGGCTTTCCCGGGTGCGCCAGGTGGTCGTCTCCGTTTCGCTGCGGGGGGCTTTCGGCGGGCTCCTGCCCGAGCGGGCCTACGCGGCCTACTGGAACCATTGCATCGACGTGGCCAGCGGCGCCCAGGTCCTGGCCGGGCACATGGGCTTGCCGGCGGAGCAGGCCCATTTCTGCGGCCTGGTGCACGACGTGGGCAAGCTGTGGCTCGCCCACAACTTCCCCGACGCCTTCGCCGAGGCCACGGCGCGCTGGCAGGAAAACCCGGAAATCTCCGAGGTACGGGCCGAAATCGATGCGTTCGGGATGGACCATGCAACGGTAGGCGCCCTGCTCGGCGAACTGTGGAGCCTTCCGGAACCGATCCGCCTGGCGTTGCGCGACCACCACGGCGGGGGACCGGATGCAATGAGCGACGATCCGCTGGTGGTGCTGACCCATTTCGCCGAGGTCACGACCCAGGCCCTGCATGGCGATCGCCACCCCCTGCACGCGGTGTCGCCCCTCATCGACAGCGTGCTCAGGCCGGACTGGGAGCACCTGCCACAGCTTTTCGGCGAGATGGAGGCCCTCGCCCGCCTCAATCGGGCGCTGGTGAGGGCGCCCGGCGCCTGAACTGCTTCAGCGGGCGTGGCCGGCGATCATCTCGATGATGGCCGGCCACATGGCCATGGGCAGCGCATGCCCCATGCCCTCGACGATGCGCAGCGTCGCCCCCGGAATCGCCTTCGCCGTGGCCACACCGCCTTCCGCGGGCACCAGCGGATCCGCGTCGCCGTGGATCACCAGCGCGGGTACCCGCACGTTGCCGAGGGCCTTGCCGCGGCCCGGCGAGGCGACGGCGGCGGCGAACTGGCGCGAAACGCCGGGCGGGTTGCAGCCCCGCGCGAAGACGCGCTGGGCCCGCTCCACGTCCGCCGCCTCGTCCTTCGGGAAGCCGGCGCCGCGCAGCACCCTCCAGCGTTCTGCAAATGCCCGGCAGAAGCCGTCGCGATCCATCGGCATGGGGTCCCGGAAGACGGCCTCCGCCTCCGGGGTCGGCCCTGGCAGCCCGGGGTCGCCGGTGCTCGACATGATGGTGGTCAGCGTGCGCAGCCGCCGGGGCCAGTGGATGGCCATCTCCTGGGCGATGGCCCCGCCGGTGCAGGCGCCCACCACGTGGGCCGACTCGATGCCCAGGCCGTTCATCAGGCCCACCGCGTCCTCGGCCATGTCGCCCAGGGTGTAGGGAACGGCGACTGGTATGCCCTTGTCCTTGGCTGCGTAGAGGTCGCGGATGTCCGGGATGCCGAACCGCGGACAATAGGAGGAAAGGCCCGTGTCCCGGTTGTCGAAGCGGATCACGCGGTAGCCGCGCAGGGCCAGTCTCGCGCAGAAGCGTTCATCCCAGGCGATCATCGGCGAGGCGAGGCCGGCGATCAGCAGCAGCGGCGGCGCGTGGGCGTCGCCGAACATGTCATAGACCAGTTCCAGGCCGTTGGCGGCCATCGAGGTGGCCGGCGAGTACGGAACCCCCATCTCCCGGGC
>JAEUNJ010000123.1 GCA_016791145.1 Rhodocyclaceae bacterium
GGAATGCGGCAGGCCTCCACGTCGTTGGCGGCGACGGCGGCCTGTCCGAAGCGCGCTCCGGAAAGGGCCTCCAGCCCGGCCATGTCTCCCTCCTTCAGGATGCGCACGATGCGCTGGTGGCCGCCGTCGTCTCCCCGGACCAGCTTGACGGCACCGCTGCGTATGACATGGATGTGCTCCGCCCGCTGTCCCGCCAGGTAGAGCGCCTGGCCGGTGCGCAGGCGGACCGGTTCGGCGCAGGCGGAAAATTCCGGGCAGCCTCCCGCGCCGGCCTGCGGCGCCGTACCGGGGCGGAGGATGCAGGTACCCGGCCCGGCGGGCAGAATGCGCCGCGCCGCCACCGCCCACGATCCCGTCGATTCTCCGTGCATCACGGGGCGGAAGTGTCCGGATCGGCCCCCCGGTACGCCCTGACACGGGTCAATTTTCCCGGCGCGCGAGCCGCATTCGGGGCCCCTCGCGACGATATGCCGCACCCCCGCGGCGTCCCTACCCGAGGAGGATCAGGTTCGAGCGCCAGATCATCGCCGTGGCGACGACGGCGAAGAGCAGGAAGCCGGCGCCGGCCGTGGCGGCCAGGCGGCCGGTGAGGGCCGGGGCCCGGGCGCGCAGGCTGGCCTTGCGGCCGCAGAGTTGCACGGCGCCGGCCGCCAGGCCGGCGGCGGTGGCGACGAACAGGGGGATGTAGAGCGCATAGCCCTGGTGGCCGTACTCGGGCTTCAGGATGCAGAAGGGGCAGTGGTGGTGCGGGTGCTCGTAGACGTACAGCGACAGGAAGGACAGGATCCCGGCCATCGCCGCCCCGAAGGCCAGGGCGGAGGCGAGGGCGAGCAGCGGTCCGGAACGCCGGCGCAGCCAGGCGTGGCCCGCGGCGGCGGTGGCCAGCGCCAGCGACCCGTAGAAGCCCCAGAGGGCGGGCCGGGGCGGCAGGGCCGACAGGTCCCCCGACAGTCCCTGGGTGTCCGCCGAGAAGAGGCTGCCGCAGCAGGAGGTGATCACGTCGGCCCGCAGTCCCTGGAAGTAGGCGAACTGGAGCGCGAAGCTGCCCGCCAGCAGCGGGCCGAAGGCCAGGAAGAGCGCGTACTTCAGGCGCACCAGCGGATAGTCCGGGGCCTGGTTGTCCAGGTGGTTGATGGCGAGCCACACGGCGGCCAGGAAGAACAGCGCCACCTGGGCGCCCAGGGCCGGGAAACCCCAGGGATTGACGTTCAGCGTGCCGACGGCGCACATGGCGCCGACGAACATCACCGCCATGGCGTCGGCATTGAAGACGAAGAGCAGCAGGCCGAGGAGCTGGGCGGCGAAGACGAAGGCGAGCAGCGTCGAGAAGAGGTAGGTGCGCCGCTCCAGGACCAGCTGGAGTTCGCTGCCGCTGCCCGTGTCCCAGCGGCGGATCACCTGCGCGGCGAAGGGGGCGGCGGCGAGCAGCATCGCCACGCCCAGGCCGGAGGCGAGCAGGATCGCGATGACGGCCGGATGGAAGAACACGGCGCGGCCTTCAGGGGGGCACGATGCGGCCGTCGCGCAGGGCCACCACGCGGTGCACCGCCACGGAGCCGGTCACGAGGGGATCGTGGCTGGTCAGGATCACCGTGCGGCCCTCCGCATGCAGCTCCTCCAGGATGCCCATGAACGCCTTGGCCAGCGCCGTGTCCAGGTTGGCCGTCGGTTCGTCGGCGATGACGATCTCCGGGTCGTTGATCAGCGCCCGGGCGATGGCCACCCGCTGCTGCTCGCCGCCGGAGAGCCACTCCACCCGGGCGTCCCGCCGGTCGGCCAGGTGCAGGCGGGCGAGCAGTGCCTCCGCCCGGTCGCGCAGTTCCCGGTGGGTGGGGCCCAGCGGGTAGGCGGGCAGCATCACGTTGTCCACCGCCGAGAGGCCGCGGACCAGGTTGAACTGCTGGAACACGAAGCCGAAGGTGCGGCGGCGGATTTCCGTGAGGAAGCGCTCGGGCAGGCCGGAGATGTCCTCGCCGCGCAGCCGGACCCGGCCGGCCGTGGGTCGGGCGAGGCAGCCGATCAGCGTGAGCAGCGTGGTCTTGCCCGAGCCGCTGGGGCCGGACAGGGCGGTGATCTGCCGCCCGGCGAGGAAGAGGTCGATGCCGTCCAGGGCCCGGTACTCGTTGTGCCGGGACTGGTTGAACACCTTGCGGATGCCGGAGAGCTCGATCATTGCCGCATCACCGAATCCGGGTCGGTCACCGCGGCACGCCAGATCGGCACCAGGACCGCGGCGGTATAGGGGAAGACCGTCAGGAGGAAGAGCGTCGCGACCTGCAGGCCGTCGATGGCGGGCACGAGTTCGAAACGGGGGTAGAGGACGGACCAGCCCTTGAGCACGGGTTCGAAGAGGGTGGCGCCGAAGCGGAAGACGTGCAGGTAGGCGGCCAGGTAGCCGGCCAGGAAGGCGCTGCCGGAGATCAGCGCGCCTTCCCAGAACTTCATCAGGATCACGTCCCCCGTCTCCCAGCCGACGGCCTTCAGGATGCCGATCTCCCGCCGCTCCTCGGCCGAGAGGCCCGATGCCTTTTCCCAGGCCAGGATGGCGAAGGCGAGCAGGGCGCCGGAAAGGACCGCCAGCACCAGCCCCTCCCGCCAGTCCAGGATGGAGGCATAGGTGCGCAGCACCTCCTCGCGCAGGATGGGCCGGGAGTCGGGCAGCGCGGCGGCCACCTTGGCGGCGACGGTGCGCACCTCCCGGGGGTTGGCCACCGACAGGGCGATGTCGGTGAAATGGCCGGCGGGGTATTCGAAGAAGGCCCGGAAGTCCTCCTCGTGCATCAGCACCAGGTCGGCGCTCATCAGTTCCGTCGCCGCGGGCAGCACGTCGGCGACGGTGAAGGAGAACAGCCTGCCCGAGTAGGCGCGGAAGGAGATGCCGTTCTCGCGGGCGAGGCCGCGCTCCCGCTCCAGGGCCGGCCCGACCACCAGGGTGCCCCGGGCCACGCCGGCATCCGGGGGCACCATGAAGGTGTAATTGGCCTTCAGCACCGGGTCGTAGTAGTAGCCCCACAGCCGGCCCTCGCGCTTCTGGACCCCGCGGATGCGGCCCATCCGTTCCAGGTAGCCGGGCGGAATCAGGTCGTGCCGCCCGGCCACCAGGCGCTGGACGATGACCTCCGGCGAATGGGCGAGGACGGCGGCGGCTTCGAGCCGCAGGGCCTGGGTGTAGAGGGCCACCGAGGCGAGCACGAAGACGAGGGTGGCATAGACCAGCCAGAGGCCCAGGTTCTTCGTCTTGCGGCGGGCCAGGGATCCGACGGTGAAGTCGATCAGCCAGGCCTGGCGCGCGACCCAGGTCCTCACGGCGGGCCCTCCCGCGCCGGGGGCGCCATGGCGGGCGGCGGGACCACGCTGCCGCTGGGGAAGTGTTCCAGGGCCAGCGGATGGTCCTGGAAGGCCGAGTGCAGGTCCGCCTGGGACAGGTGGCGGGCGTAGCGCGCCTCGGTGAACAGGGCCGGGTCCGTGAGGCCCAGCCGGGCGGTGAGCCGTTGCCGCTCGATCCGGTCCGGCAGGCGGGCGGCGGACAGCCGGGCGGCGTCGGCGAAGGTGGCGGCGAAGCCGGCGGCCAGCAGGACCAGGACGGCGCAGACGAGGAGGACGGGACGGGCCATCGGGGCGATCCGCCTCAGAGCAGCTTCCTGGCCGCCGCCAGCACCTGGTCCGGCGTGGCCCCCGGGGCCAGGATGGCGGCGAGGCGGCCGTCGGGGCCGACCACATAGGTGTTCGCGCTGTGGTCCACCGCGTATCCGCCGTCGGGACGGACCGGCTGCCGGACGTAGCCGGCCCCGAAGGCCCGGGCGACGGCGGCCACCTCGGCCGGCGTTCCCGTGACGCCGGTCATGGCCGGATGGAAGAAGGCCGCATACTCCTTGAGCATGGCCGCGGTGTCCCGTTCCGGGTCCACGGACACCATCACCAGCCGGACGCGGCCGCGCTCTCCCGCGTCGAGCCGGTTCAGGGCCTGGGCGCCGCTGCCCAGGGCCGCCGGGCAGACGTCCGGACAATGGCTGTAGCCGAAGTAGACCAGGAGCACCCGGCCCCGCAGGGCCCGGGTGTCGAAGGGGCCATCGGCGGACTGGAGCACGAAATCGCCCCCCGTCGGGGCGGGGGCGACGGACGCCGCGGGGCTGCCGCCCCCGTCGCCGGTGCCGCAGCCGGCCAGCAGGGCCAGGGCGACGAGAACGGGAAGGCGGTGGAACGGCATGGTGGAACGGGCACCCGGCCACGGGCCGGGCCAGGGAAGCGCGCGGGATCCGCGGCCCCGCGCCGGGAAAAGGATCAGAGGCGGTTGGCCGCCCGCATCAGGGCGCCGCGCAGGGCGATGGTCAGGCTCGAGCCGAGGCCGACGCGCTGGGCCACGGCGGGCAGGATGATCAGCGAGGCGAGGGCGAAGCCGGCTCCCAGGAGCAGGGACGTCATCTCGGATTTCTGCGGGTGCTGAGGATTCATGGCCGACACTCCCTTGTCCGCTGGCGCGTGATCGTGGCTGCGATATTACGCGGCAGCCGGCGGCGCCCGCTGCGACATGATGTCGCACGGGTGTGGCGCCGCGCCCCGCGTGGCGGGCCGGCCGGGCCGGGCGGCTCATCGGTCGAACAGCCGGCTCCCGGAGGACAGGATCCGGCTCACCCCGGGATGGGGGATCCGCCGCGGCTTGTGGATCGCGTACCAGCGTTCCCGCACCCCGTCCATGACCCCCAGGGGCGTGGCGGCGTACTGGGCCAGGAGGTCCTCCTCCATGGCCGCCGGTGCCGGAAAGAGCCCCAGGCCGGCCCGGCCGAAGGTCTTCAGCAGCGCGCTGTCGGTGAATTCCCCCACGACGGCCGGTCGCAGGTCCCGGGCCTCCAGCCACGCATCGATGGCGGCCCGCAGGGGGTCCTTGCGGGTCGGCAGCAGCAAAGGGGCGCCCGTCAGGCCGTGCGGGAAGTCCCGGCCATGGGCCTGGGAGAGGGCGGCGCTGCCATAGAGGGCCATGGAGGCCTCCCCGAGGGGATGGGACTGCAGCTTGAGGTCGGCCCGGTGCGGCGCCGAGCGGTCGGCGATCACCAGGTCGAGGCGGTTCAGGGCCAGCTCGCTCAGCAGGACGTCGAACTCGCCTTCGATGCATTCCAGGCGGGCGCCCAGGGGCGGGCCGACCAGGTCCGCCAGGAGCCGGTAGGCGACGAGCTTGGGTACCGCATCGCCGATGCCGACCGCGAAGCGGGGCCGGGACTGCCCGGCCTCGGCCAGCGCATGGAGCAGGCGGTCGCCGGCCTGGAAGATCTGGTCGGCGTGGGCGAGCGCCGTGCGGCCCGCTTCGGTGAGGACCAGGGACCGGCCCTGCGGCGCCAGCAGGGCCTGTCCGAGCTGCCGCTCGAGCTGCGCGATCTGGGTGCTGACGGCCTGCACGGAGAGGCCGAGGCGTTCGGCCGCCCGCGTGATGCTGCCTTCCTTGCCCACCGCCCAGAAGTAGCGCAGATGCCGGTAGTTGAGTTCGTCGGGGCGCATGGAAGATTCCAGTAAATGGGATGGTGGATATCAGAATAGTCCATTTATTGGAAGCACGACGACCGCTACATTCCTCCTGCCGGCCGCATTTCCGGCCGGAGAACAGCGAAGGAGACTTGGATGATCAGGATCGAGGAATGTGAAGCCCTGCTGGAACGCCGCCCCGGCTGGGAGAGCGAACTGGCCTGCCGGGAATGCCTGGCCGCGGTGCCGGCCTATGCCGATCCGCATGGGGCGCGGGTCTGCGCCGACCACTTCGGGGACGTGCCGGCCGGCGCCGGGACGACCGCCCGGCGCCCCCATGTCCGCGCCGTCGCCTGAGGAGCACGCCATGATGACCGCCCAAGCCCGCGAAATGCGCCCTGCCCGCGCCCACCCGCATTTCCCCTTGCGGGCCTACCCGCCCGACAGCCCCCGCGCCATGGCCCGCCTGGTCGCGCTCGCCATGCTCGCCGACGGGCGCCTGGAGGAGCGGGAACTGGCCGCCCTGGACCGGCGGGGCGTCCTGACCGCCCTCGGCATTACCCGGGCCGACTTCAATCAGGTCCTTTTCGACCTCTGCCAGGACCTGGCGGCGCTGCCGGACCGGCGGGGAGCCTATTTCCTGTCCGCCACGGTGCTCGACGGCCTGTTCGCGGA
>JAEUNJ010000128.1 GCA_016791145.1 Rhodocyclaceae bacterium
GCCGCGTTGTCCGAGCCGCAGGCGAGTTCAGCGGCCGGCCGGGCCGGGGGTCCGGAGGGAGGGCAGCCCGCAGGGCCGGCGCAACGGGGCGCGTTTTCTTCCCCCCTTCTTTGCCGCGCAGCAAAGAAGGGGGTCGCCCGCCGGGGCGAGACCCGGCGAAGTTCAGGATGGTCGAGTGGTGCAGGAAACGCTCGTTACGGCGGGACGAAAACCCCGCCCGCCTTCCCCGGGCGCTTTCAGACGATATCCAGGTGCTGGATGCCGGCAGTCAAATCCCGGTCCTTCGATTCCTTGCCATGCAGCTTGATCTGCAGCCGCAGGTCATTCACCGAATCGGCATTGCGCAGGGCATCCTCGTAACTGATCTTGCCGCCCTCGTAGAGGTCGAACAGGGCCTGGTCGAAGGTCTGCATCCCCAGCTCCCGGGACTTCTTCATGATCTCCTTGATCTCGTGCACCTCGCCCTTGAAAATCAGGTCGGAGATCAGCGGCGAGTTCAGCATGATTTCGACGGCGGCGCAGCGGCCCTTGCCGTCCTTCATCGGGATCAGGCGCTGGGATACCAGGGCCCGCATGTTCAGCGACAGGTCCATCAGCAACTGCTGCCGGCGCTCTTCCGGGAAAAAGTTGATCACCCGGTCCAGGGCCTGGTTGGCGCTGTTGGCGTGCAGGGTGCCCATGCACAGATGGCCGGTCTCCGCGAAGGCGATGGCGTGTTCCATGGTCTCCCGGTCGCGGATCTCGCCGATCAGGATCACGTCCGGGGCCTGGCGCAGCGTGTTCTTCAGGGCCGCTTCCCAGGACTCGGTATCGACGCCCACCTCCCGCTGGGTGATGATGCAGTTCCGGTGTTCGTGGACGTATTCGACCGGGTCCTCGATGGTGATGATGTGGCCGTAGGAATTCTCGTTGCGGAAGCCGATCATCGCGGCCAGCGACGTGGATTTTCCGGAACCCGTGCCGCCGACGAAGAGGACGAGGCCCCGCTTGGTCATGGCCACGTCCTTCAGCACGGGCGGCAGGTTCACGTCCTCGAACTTCGGGATCTTGGTGTTGATGGTCCGCAGCACCAGGCCGGCACGCCCCTGCTGGACGAAGGCGTTGACCCGGAACCGGCCGATGCCGGACGGGTTGATGGCGAAGTTGCATTCCTTGCTCGCCTCGAACTCGGCCGCCTGCCGGTCGTTCATGATCGCCCGCGCCAGTTCCAGGGTGTGCTGGGGCGTCAGCACCTGGGTCGTGGCTGGCGTCACCTTGCCGTCCACCTTGATGGCCGGCGGGAAGCCCGAAGTGATGAAGAGGTCGGAACCCTTCTTCTGGACCATCATGGTCAGAAGCTGGTACATGAACTTCAGGCCTTCGTCTCTTTCCATGGGGTCACCTCTTTGTCATTGTCGCGGCTTCACGCCGGGGGGCGATCGTGTCTGCGGCCGCTTCGCTCAACGTTCGCTTCGCTCACGCTGGCCCGGACGCCCCTTGCCGGGGGCAAGTTGTGTCTGCGGCCGTTTCGCTTAACGTTCGCTGCGCTCACGTTAGGCTGCGACGCAACTGCGCCAAATGCGAGTTGTGTCTCCGGCACGCTTCGCTTAACGTTCGCTTCGCTCACGTTAGCCCGGACACCCCTTGCCGGGGGCAAGTTGTGTCTCCGGCACGCTTCGCTTAACGCTCGCTTCGCTCACGTTAGCCTGCGACGCAACTGCGCCGGCTCAGCCGGCGAAGTTGTCCTTGTTCTGGGCCTTGGTGCGGGCTTCGGCGGGAGCGACGATGTTGCGGCGGACCAGGTCGGCGAGGTTCTGGTCCAGGGTCTGCATGCCGAAGTTCTGGCCGGTCTGGATGGCCGAGTACATCTGGGCGATCTTGTTCTCGCGGATCAGGTTGCGGATGGCCGGGGTGCCGATCATGATCTCGTGGGCCGCCACCCGGCCCTGGCCATCCTTGGTCTTCAGCAGGGTCTGGGAGATGACCGCGCGCAGGGACTCCGAAAGCATCGCCCGGACCATTTCCTTCTCCGCCGCCGGGAAGACGTCCACGATCCGGTCCACCGTCTTCGCGGCCGAGGAGGTATGCAGGGTGCCGAACACCAGGTGGCCGGTCTCGGCCGCGGTCAGCGCCAGGCGGATCGTCTCCAGGTCGCGCATTTCGCCGACCAGGATGACATCCGGGTCTTCGCGCAGGGCGCTGCGCAGGGCGTTGTTGAAGGACAGGGTATGGGGGCCGACCTCGCGCTGGTTGATCAGGCACTTCTTCGACTCGTGAACGAACTCGATCGGATCCTCGACGGTGAGGATGTGGCCGTACTCGTTCTCGTTGATGTCGTCCACCATGGCCGCCAGGGTGGTGGATTTCCCCGAGCCCGTGGGGCCGGTCACCAGCACGATGCCGCGCGGCGTCTGGGCGATCTCCTTGAAGATCTTCGGGCAGTTCAACTGCTCCAGGGTCAGCACCTTGGAGGGAATGGTCCGGAAGACGGCGCCGGCCCCCCGCTGCTGGACGAAGGCATTGACCCGGAAGCGGGCGAGGTTCGGCACTGCGAAGGAGAAGTCGCACTCCAGGTTCTCCTCGTACACCTTCCGCTGGCCGTCGTTCATGATGTCGTACACCATGGCGTGCACGTCCTTGTGCTCCATGGCCGGCAGGTTGATGCGCCGCACGTCCCCGTGCACGCGGATCATGGGCGGCAGCCCCGCCGACAGGTGCAGGTCGGAGGCCTTGTTCTTGACGACGAAGGCGAGCAGTTCGGTGATGTCCATGAGTCGTTCCGTGGGGCGGCGAAAGGGGCGTGGAGGCCGGGGTTGATATACTGCCGGAGCCATATATGACACCAATTTGCGCCAACCTGCAAGCCGTGCGCGGCCGCATCGCGGCCGCCTGTGCCGCCTGCGGCAGGGACCCGGGCGGGGTGACTCTCCTGGCCGTTTCCAAGACCTGGCCGGCAGACCGGCTGCGCGAGGCCGCCGCCGCCGGGCAGCCGGCCTTCGGCGAGAATTACGTGCAGGAGGCGGTCGCCAAGATGGACGCCCTGCTGGATCTTTCCCTCGAGTGGCACTTCATCGGCCCCCTGCAGAGCAACAAGACCCGCGCCGTCGCGGAACGGTTCGCCTGGGTCCATTCGGTCGAGCGCCTGAAGACCGCCGAACGCCTTTCGGCGCAGCGCCCCGCGATCCTGCCGCCGCTCCAGGTTTGCCTGCAGGTGAATGTGTCCGGCGAGGCGTCGAAGAGCGGCTGCGCGCCGGACGACGCGGTGGACCTGGCGCGCGCCGTGGCGGCCCTTCCGGGCCTGCGCCTGCGCGGACTCATGGCCATCCCGGAGCCGACGGACGACAGGGCGCTGCTGCGTTCGCGCTTCGCGCTGCTGCGCGGGTTGCGCGACGGGATCGCCGGCCGCGGGCTCAACCTCGACACGCTGTCCATGGGCATGTCGGACGACCTGGAGATCGCCATCGCGGAGGGGGCCACCCTCGTGCGCGTCGGCACGGCGATCTTCGGCGAACGCCCGCGCGGGGCCACGCCGCCATGAGCGCCGGCCCCCGTCGCGGCGGGATCCCGTGCCGCCACCATTCCTTGCGCAAACGGAGTCATCCATGAGAATCACCTTCCTCGGCGGCGGCAACATGGCCAATGCCCTCATCGGCGGCCTGAAGAGGCAGGGTTTCTCGGCCGCCGGCATTCAGGTCGTCGAACCCCAGCAGGAGTACCGGGAACGCCTGACCGGAACCTACGGCGTGCGTTGCGCCGAGCGCGTCGACGCGGCGGCGCTGGCCTGCGATGCCCTGGTCCTGGCGGTCAAGCCGCAGCAGATGAAGGAAGCCCTGGCGCCGGTCCCCGGCCATCTGTCGGGCCAACTGGTGGTCAGCATCGCGGCCGGGGTGCGGCTCGCCGACATCGCCCGCTGGCTCGGCGGCTACCGGCGCCTGGTGCGAACCATGCCCAATACGCCCGCCCTGATCGGCGCTGGCATCACGGGCCTGTTTGCGGACCCGAGCGTGGACCGGGAAGGCCGCGAGACGGCGGACAGG
>JAEUNJ010000134.1 GCA_016791145.1 Rhodocyclaceae bacterium
CGCCACGGCGGGGAGGCCGGCGGCCTTTCGGGCGGTCCGCTCTTCGAGCGCTCCACCGCCGTGCTGAGGGAACTGGCCGCCGCGCTGGCCGGCGAGATTCCCATCGTCGCGGCCGGCGGGATCACCGACGGAGGCCGGGCCGTGGCGAAGCTCGAGGCGGGAGCGCGCCTGGTGCAGCTGTATTCCGGGCTCATCTACCGCGGCCCCGGCCTGATCCGCGAGTGCGTCAGGGCGACGCGGAGTTTCCGATGATCGTCGGCTGCCCGCGGGAGACCAAGAACCACGAGTATCGCGTCGGCCTGACCCCCGGCGGCGCCCACGCGCTGGCGCTCGCCGGCCATGCGGTGCTCGTGGAGCGGGACGCCGGGCGCCGGGTCGGATTCGACGACGCGGCCTACCTGCAGGCGGGCGCCCAAGTGGTGGACGGGCCGGCCGAGGTCTACGGGCGCAGCGACCTGGTCGTCAAGGTCAAGGAACTGCAGCCGCCCGAGTACGCCCTGACCCGGCCCGGCCAGATCCTGTATTGCTACCAGCATCTGGCGCCCGACCCGGACCTGCTCCGCCACATGCTGGACAGCGGCCTTTCCTGCGTCGCCTACGAGACGGTCGCCGATGCCCGCGGCGAGCTGCCGCTGCTCGCGCCCATGTCCCGCATCGCGGGCCGGCTGGCCCCGCAGATGGGGGCCTGGGCGCTGCAGATGGCCAACGGGGGTTCCGGGGTCCTGCTCGGCGGCGTGCCGGGCGTGCCGCCGGCCAGGGTGGTGGTGATCGGCGCCGGCAACGTGGGCGCCGAGGCCGTCCGGGTCGCCGTCGGCATGGGCGCCGAAGTGACCCTGGTGGATCGCGGCCTGGAGAAGATCGAGCGCCTGGACGCCCTCTACCGGGGCCGCGTCAAGACCCTGGTCGCCGAGCCCCTTGCCCTCGCCGGTGCGGTGGCCGATGCGGACCTGGTGGTGGGCGCCGTGCTGATCCCCGGGAAGCTCTCCCCCAAGCTGGTGTCCCGCGACCTGCTGCGCCGGATGCGCCCGGGTTCCGTCATCGTGGACGTGGGCATCGACCAGGGCGGCATCTCGGAGGCCTCGCGCCCCACCTCCCATTCGGATCCCCTCTTCGTAGACGAGGGCATCGTCCATTACTGCGTGCCGAACATGCCCTCCGCCGTGGCCCGCACGGCCACCCTGGCGCTGACCCAGGCGACGCTGCCGCACGCGCTGGCGCTGGCCGGCCGCGGCCTCGCCGGCGCCCTCGCCCGGGATCCGGGACTCGCCATGGGCCTGCAGGTCCACGCCGGCGAAGTCACCCACGCGGGCCTGGCGGAGGATGCCGGCATGCCGTTCCGGCCGCCCCGATTCTGATCGCCGGCGGCGCCCGCGGTCAGAGTTCCGTCAGCCGGGAAGCCAGTCTCCGCGCGGCTCCCAGGGTTGTCCACCCGTGCGTCTGATGGGATAATCCGGCCCCAGCCCGCTTTTCCCACCCGCCGGGGCCGCATCCCCCGACCATGACTTCCTACCTCTTCGTCCTGCTCGGCGCCGTACTCGTCAACAACGTCGTTCTCGTCCGCATCCTGGGGCTGTGTCCGTTCATGGGCGTCTCCAAGAAACTGGAGACCGCCGTCGGCATGGGCGCCGCCACCACCTTCGTGCTGACCCTGGCCTGCGGGACGAGCTACGTGATCGACCACTGGCTGCTGCTCCCCTACGACCTGGAGTACCTGCGCACGCTGTCCTTCATCGTCACCATCGCCGCCATCGTCCAGTTGACCGAGCTGGTGATCCAGAAGACCAGTCCCGTGCTGCACCAGGTCCTGGGCATCTACCTGCCGCTGATCACGACCAACTGCGCCGTCCTGGGCGTTCCGCTGCTCAACGTGGGCCTGCGCCACGGGTTCGTCGAGTCCCTGCTGTTCGGCTTCGGGTCCGCCCTCGGCTTCACGCTCGTCCTCGTGCTCTTCGCCGGGGTCCGCGAGCGCCTGGAAGGCGCCGACGTCCCGGTGCCGTTCCGCGGCACGGCCATCGCGATGGTGACCGCCGGCCTCATGAGCCTCGCCTTCATGGGCTTCGCCGGGCTGGACAAGTACAAATAGATGCTGGCGGCGCTCCTCGTCATGGCCGTCGGCGCCCTCGTGCTGGGCGCCGCCCTGGGCTACGCCTCGGTCCGCTTCAAGGTGGAGGGCGATCCGCTGGTGGAGAAGATCGACGCGATCCTGCCCCAGACCCAGTGCGGCCAGTGCGGCTACCCCGGCTGCAAGCCCTACGCCCAGGCCGTCGCCAAGGGCGAGGCGGACATCAACCAGTGCCCCCCCGGCGGCGAGGAGGGCATCCGCAAGCTGGCCGACCTGCTCGGCCGCGAATTCAAGCCCCTTTCCGCGGAGCACGGGGTCGAGAAGCCGAAGAGCGTGGCGGTCATCGACGAGAACCTCTGCATCGGCTGCACGCTGTGCATCCAGGCCTGTCCCGTGGATGCCATCGTGGGCGCCGCCAAGCAGATGCACACCGTGGTGTCGGCCCAATGCACGGGGTGCGAGCTCTGCCTGCCGCCCTGCCCGGTCGATTGCATCGTCATGCAGCCGGTGGGCGAGGACGTCGAGAACTGGAAATGGAAGTACCCCGTGTTCACGCTGCACAGGCGGGCCGGCTGATGCTGCAGAAGCTGTTCCGCTTCCACGGCGGCGTCAAGCCCGCCTACCACAAGGAGCCGTCGATCCGCGAGCCGATCGGCGCGGTGCCGATGCCGGGGGAATTGGTGATCCCGCTCCACCAGAGCATCGGCGGACCGCCCCATCCGCTCGTCAAGGCGGGCGAGCGGGTGCTCAAGGGCCAGCCCATCGGCGCCCCGGACGGCAACGTCTCGTCGTCCGTCCACGCGTCCACCTCCGGCCGGGTCAAGGCCGTGGAAATGCGCCTGGCCCCGCATTCCTCCGGCCTCGCCGCGCTCTCGGTGGTCCTCGAACCGGACGGCCTGGACGAATGGATCGAGCGCCGCCCGGTGCCCTGGCGGGACCTGCCGTCCTCCGGGGTCCGCGACGCGCTGCGCGACGCGGGGGTCGTCGGCCTCGGCGGCGCCGTGTTCCCGTCCCACCTGAAGGTCAATCCCGGCAAGGACGGCAAGCTCGACACCCTCGTCATCAACGGCGCCGAGTGCGAGCCCTTCATCACCTGCGATGACGCGCAGATGCGCGAGCGCGGCGAGCGGATCGTCCGGGGCGCCGCCATCCTGGGCGACCTGACCAGGGCGGAACGCATCCTGATCGGCATCGAGGACAACAAGCCGGAAGCCGTCGCCGCCATGGAGCGCTACGCCGCCGCCGTCGGCGACCCGCGCATCCGCATCGTGGCCGTGCCGACCCGTTATCCGGCCGGCGGCGCCAAGCAGCTGATCCGGGTCCTGACCGGCATCGAGGTGCCCCACGGCCAGCGCTCCACCGATTACGGCGTCCAGTGCTTCAACACCGGCACGTCCCTGGCCGTCTTCGAGGCCCTGGAACTGGGGCAACCCCTGATCTCCCGGATCGTCACCGTCGCCGGCAACGTGGCGCGGCCGCGCAACTACGAGGTGCCCTTCGGCACGCCCATGCGCCACGTGATCGACCTCTGCGGCGCGCTGCCCGACACGGACCGGGTCATCATGGGCGGGCCGATGATGGGCTACCTGATGCCGGCCGACACCGTGCCCGTGGTCAAGGCCACGAACTGCATCCTGGTCGGCTCGGCGCGGCTCTTCCCGCCGCCGCCCCCCGAGATGCCCTGCATCCGTTGCGGGGAATGCGCCAAGGCCTGCCCGGCGGACCTGCAGCCTTTCGAGCTCTACTGGTTCGCCAAGGCGAAGATCTTCGGCAAGGCGCAGGAATACAAGCTCTTCGACTGCATCGAATGCGGCTGCTGTGCCTACGTGTGCCCGTCGCGCATCCCGCTCGTGGACTACTACCGGTTCGCGAAAAGCGAGATCTGGGCGCGGGAACGGGAGAAATCGGCCGCGGACGAGGCGCGGGAGCGTTACGAGTTCCGGCTCCACCGGGAGGAACGGGAGAAGCAGGAGAAGGCCGCCAAGCTCGCCGCCAAGGCCGCCGCCACGCGGGAAAAGCTGGCCGCCGCCAAGGAGGGCGACGCGGCGCCGGCCCCCGGGGCGCCGTCCGCCGAGGAGGCGAAGAAGGCCCTGATCGCGGCCGCCCTCGAGAAGGCCAAGGCCCAGAAGGCGGCGGTCGGAACGCCCGCCAACACGGACCACCTGACCCCCGACCAGCAGGCCCAGGTCGCCGAAATCGAGGCCCGGCGGGCCCACCTGAAGGAAGTGGCCCAGTCGGTGCGGCCGAAGGACGACGAATAGGGAAACACGGCCGCCCATGCTGAACAACTCCCCCTTCTTCCGGCAGCCCGCCAGCGTGCGCAGCGTCATGCTGCGCACGCTGGCGGCGCTGCTGCCCGGCATCGCCGGCTACGTATGGTTCTTCGGCCCGGCGGTCCTGGTGCAGCTCGCGCTGGCCTCGGCCACCGCCCTCGCCGCCGAAGCCCTCATGCTCCGGGTGCGGGGCCGGCCCGTATGGCTGTTCCTCTCCGACGGCAGCGTCCTGGTCACGGCCTGGCTCATCGCCCTCACCTTCCCGCCCATCGTGCCCTGGTGGCTGATCGTCGCCGCGACGGCCTTCGCCGTCGTCGTCGCGAAACACCTCTACGGCGGCCTCGGCCAGAACCCCTTCAACCCGGCCATGGTGGCCTTCTGCGTGATGATCGTCGCCTATCCGCAGCTGATGTCCCAGTGGCCGGCGGTGGGCTTCACCGACTTCGCGGCCCAGATGCAGATGGTCTTCGGGGAACGCCGGATCGACGCCGTCGTGATGGCGACGCCCCTGGATTTCCTGCGCACCCAGCTGCACACCGAGGAAGCCCGGGAGACGGTGTCGGCCATCCTCGGCGCGGGCGCCACCTTCGGCAACATCGGCGGCAAGGGCTGGGAATGGATCGCCGGCGGCTACCTGCTGGGCGGCCTCTGGCTGGTGCAGCAGCGCATCATCACCTGGCACATCCCGGCGGCCTTCCTGGCGACGCTCGTCGTCGTCTCCGGGCTGGCCCAGTTCGCGGACGCCTCCCGCTACGCCGGCCCGCTGTTCCACACCCTCACCGGCGGCGCGATGCTGGGTGCCTTCTTCATCGCCACCGACCCGGTCTCCGGCGCCACGACGCCCCGCGGCAAGCTGATCTTCGCCGCCGGCATCGCCCTGCTGACCTGGGTGATCCGGACCTTCGGCGCCTACCCGGACGGGATCGCCTTCGCCACCCTGCTGATGAACATCTGCGTCCCGCTGATCGACATGTGGACCCAGCCTCCCGTCTTCGGCCACAAGAAAGGCGGCCCGCCGTGAGCGCCTCGCACGGCCGCCCACCAGCAAGCCAGGGGTTTGCGCAGGACTGCCGAACGGCAGGTCCGGCCGCCGGCCGGATGCAGCGAAGCTGCACGAAGGGGCACAGCCACGAACATGGAGCCGCGCAGCGGCGAACCGCCGTCACCCACTCCCGTCGGGAGGGGGGCGGGGGGAGGGTAACCCAATGAGCGAGCAGGACTCCCCCGCGGCCGCCGACGGCGCGGCGACGCTCCCCGTCCGGGCGCCGGAATCCTCCGCCCTGCGCATCTCGGTGCGCACGGCCCTGATCCTGCTCGTCTTCACGCTGGTCTTCACCGGCCTGATGGCCGGCACCTACAGCCTCACGCGCCCGCTCGTGGAGGCCAGCGCCCAGCGCGAGAAGCTGCGCCTGATCGGCGAGGTGCTGCCCCAGGACAGCTACGACAACGACCTGCTGGCCGACCGGGTGGTGCTGCCGGCGGTCCCCGCCATCGGGCTGGACGCGGACACCCCCCTCTACCGGGCGCGCAAGGGCGGCGAACCCGCCGCCCTGGTGTTCGAGGCGGCGGCGCCGGACGGCTATTCCGGCCGCATCGGGCTGCTGGTGGCCGTGCGCGCCGACGGCCGCCTGGCCGCCGTCCGGGTGACGGGACACCGGGAGACCCCCGGCCTGGGCGACTACATCGACCCGAAGAAGGACAAGGACAAGGCGAAGCCCTGGATCACCCAGTTCTCCGGCCAGGGCTTCGAGACCGTGCCCCGCGGCCAGTGGCGGGTGCGCAAGGACGGTGGCCGGTTCGACCAGCGGTCCGGGGCGACGATCTCGGCCCGGGCGGTGACCAACGCGACGGGGCGGGCCCTCGCCTGGGCGGTGGAGCGGCGCGAGCGCCTCTTCGCCGCCGGGATCGGCGCCCGCTACGCGGACAATCCATGAGGCCGCCGCGCCGGCGACCGGTCGCGACGGCCCGCGGGAAGGAGTGAGACCATGAGCGTTTACAGGGAAATCGCCCGCAACGGGGTCTGGAAGCAGAACGCCATCCTCGCCCAGTTGCTCGGGCTGTGCCCCCTGCTGGCCGTCAGCACCAACTTCGTCAACGCAGTCAGCCTGGGCCTCGCCACCATCCTGGTGATGGCCATGTCGAACCTGGCCCTGTCGAGCCTGCGGGCCTTCATCCCCTACGAGATCCGCATCCCGATCTTCATCCTGATCATCGCGGCCCTGGTGACGGTGGTGGACCTGGCCTTCAACGCCTGGCTGCACGACCTCTACCTGGTGCTCGGCATCTTCATCCCCCTGATCGTCACGAACTGCATCGTGCTCGCCCGGGTGGAAGCCTTCGCCGCCAAGAACGCGGTGGGCGCCTCGGCCTTCGACGGCGCCATGATGGGCGTCGGCTTCGTCTGGGTCATCGGGCTGCTCGGCGCGGCGCGGGAACTCGTCGGGCAGGGCACCCTGTTCTCCGGGATCGAGATGATCGTCCCGTCGCTGCAGGGCTGGCAGGTGCTGCCCGCGGACTACCCGGGCTTCCTGCTCGCCATCCTGCCGCCCGGGGCCTTCATCCTGCTGGGCTGCCTGATCGCCCTGCGCAACTGGATCGACGCCCGGGCCAACCAGCGCCTGGCGCAGCGCCGGGCCGAGGCGTTCGCCGGCACATGACCCGGGGCCGCGCCGCCGCCATCCACCTGGCCCTGAGCGCCGTCGTCCTGGCGCCGGTGCTCTCGGTGGCCGTGCTGCTGTGGTATCCCGGCGCCTTCTTCCGGGGCCTCGGCGGCGCCCACCTGGCGATGCTCCTGGTCGCGGTGCAGCTCTGCCTCGGGCCGCTGGTGACCTTCATCGTCTTCGTCCCCGGGAAGAAGCACCTGCGCTTCGACCTGGCGGCGATCGCCGTCCTGCAGGCAGCCGCCCTCGCCTACGGCACCTGGGTGCTCTTCGTGGCGCGGCCCGCCTACGTGGTCTTCGTCAAGGACGCCTTCAAGGTGGCCACCGCCATCGAACTGGAGGACGCCGAGCTGGCCGCCGCGTCGGCGCCGGAATACGCCCGCCTGCCCCGCACCGGGCCGCGCTTCCTGGCGGCCCGCCTGCCGACCTCCCGGGATGAACTGGAACGGCTCATGTTCGCCGGGGCCACCTACGGCATCGATCTCCACCAGCTGCCCCGCTACTACATCCCCTACGCGGAAGGAAGGATGGAGATCCTGGCCGCCTCGCGGCCCCTGGAGGGCCCCGCGGGCGCCCTCGCCGCCGACCGCAGCGGCGCCCTCGCGGAGTACCTGCGGTCCTCCGGGCGCTCCGCCGCCTCCCTGAGGCACCTGCCCGTGCTCAGCCGGCGCGGCGAGATGTCCGCCCTGGTGGACGCGTCCGATGCCGGCGTCGTGGCCGTCGTCCGGGCCGCGGTCGATTGACATGGGGCCGCAACGCCGCGAAGCCTTCTTCCGCCGCCTCGCCGAGGCGAATCCGGAACCGGCCGGCGAACTGGAGTACGCGACCCCCTTCCAGCTGCTCGTCGCCGTGATCCTCTCCGCCCAGGCCACCGACAAGGGCGTGAACATGGCCACGCGCCGGCTCTTCCCGGTCGCCGGCACGCCCCGGGCCATCGCCGACCTGGGCGAGGAGGGCCTGGCCGGGCACATCCGGACCATCGGCCTGTACCGGACCAAGGCCAGGAACGTGGTCGCCACCGCGCGGCTCCTGCTCGAACGGCACGGCGGCGAGGTGCCCCGGGACCGGGAGGCCCTGGAGGCGCTCCCCGGGGTCGGCCGGAAGACGGCGAACGTGGTGCTCAACATCGCCTTCGGCGAGCCCACCATCGCCGTGGACACCCACATCTTCCGGGTCGCCAACCGGACTGGGCTCGCCCCCGGCAGGAACGTGGCGCAGGTGGAGGAGAAACTGCTCAAGGCGGTGCCCCGCCCATACCGGCTCCATGCCCACCACTGGCTGATCCTGCACGGCAGGTACGTGTGCAAGGCCCGCAAGCCGGACTGCCCGGCCTGCATCGTCCGGGACCTGTGCGGGTTCCCGGAAAAGACCCCCTGAGCGCCCCATGTTCAATCCGACCCGAGACCAGGCCCGCCGCTTCTTCGTGGACGCGTGGCGCAAGCGCGCCGCCTCCCTGCCGGCAACCCCGCTGGAGACCCTCGCCGCCGACCTGGTAGCCCTGCATCCCGAGTACCGCGCCCTGCTCGAAGAGGGCGATCGCGCCCTCGCGCGGGAATGGACCCCGGAGGACGGGCAGACCAACCCCTTCCTCCACCTGTCGCTCCACCTGGCCATCGAGGAACAGTTGTCCATCGACCAGCCGCCCGGCATCCGGAAGGCCTTCGACGGCCTGATGGCGCGGCTGGGCGACCGCCACGACGCCCTGCACGCGATCCTCGAATGCCTCGGGGAGACGGTGTTCCGGTCGGCGCGCAACGGGACCCCGCCGGATGGGGAGGCCTACCTGGAATGCGTGCGGCGGGCGGCCGGCGGATGAGGCTGGCGCATCGCGCTGCGCCACCGGGACGCGGCGGGTGCGGGCGGCGGCCGGACACCGGGACGCGCCGCCGGGCCGGTGCGGGGCAGCGCACGCGATGAACCCGGTCTCGACGGTCGTCTTCGACCTGGGCGGGGTACTGATCGACTGGAATCCCCGCCATCTCTACCGGCGGCTGATTCCCGACCCGCGCGAACTGGACCGCTTCCTGGCCCAGGTCTGCCCCCAGTCCTGGAACGAACGGCAGGACGCCGGGCGGCCGGTCGCCGAGGCGACGCGGGAACGCATCGCCCTCTACCCGGACCAGGCCGACCTGATCCACGCCTACTACGGGCGCTGGGAGGAGATGCTTTCCGGGCCCATCGCGGGCACGGTGGCGCTGCTGGAGGCCCTGCACGGGCGGGGCATCCCCCTCTACGCCCTGTCGAACTGGTCGGCGGAGCTCTTTCCCGTCGCGCGGCGCCGGTTTCCCTTCCTGGCCCGTTTCCGCGGCCTCGTCGTCTCCGGCGAGGAGGGCGTCATCAAGCCCGAGCCCGCGATCTTCCACCGCCTGCTGGACCGCTACCGGCTGGACGCGCCGGCCTGCCTGTTCATCGACGACAACCCGGCCAACGTGGCGGCCGCGGCGGGGCTCGGCTTCCGGACCCACCATTTCCGCACGCCGGAATTGCTTTCCGGCCACCTCGCCGGGCTCGGGCTCCTCTGACATAATTGATCGTCCATCCACCTGGAACACCCCCATGCGCTTCGAAGGCACGGCGACCTACGTCGCCACCCCCGATCTGAAACTCGCGGTCAATGCCGCGGTCACCCTGCAACGCCCGCTCCTCGTCAAGGGCGAGCCCGGAACGGGCAAGACCATGCTGGCGGAGGAAGTGGCGGCGGCGCTGGGCATGCCGCTGCTCCAGTGGCACATCAAGTCCACGACCAAGGCCCAGCAGGGGCTGTACGAGTACGACGCCGTGTCGCGGCTGCGCGACTCCCAGCTCGGCGAGGACAAGGTCCGGGACATCGCCAACTACATCGTCAAGGGCGTCCTCTGGCAGGCCTTCGAGTCCGAGGCGCCCTGCGTGATCCTCATCGACGAGATCGACAAGGCCGACATCGAATTCCCCAACGACCTGCTGCGCGAACTCGACCGCATGGAGTTCTACGTGTACGAGACGCGCCAGCTCGTCCGCGCCCGGCACCGGCCCATCGTCTTCATCACCTCCAACAACGAGAAGGAGCTGCCGGACGCCTTCCTGCGCCGCTGCTTCTTCCACTACATCAAGTTCCCGGACCGGGAGACGATGCAGAAGATCGTGGACGTCCATTACCCGGGCATCAAGCAGGCCCTGCTCAAGGAGGCCCTGGAGGTCTTCTTCGAACTGCGCGACATCCCGGGCCTCAAGAAGAAGCCGTCCACCTCGGAACTCATCGACTGGCTCAAGCTCCTGATGGCCGAGGACATCCCGCCGGAGGTGCTGCGCTCCAAGGACAAGAAGGCCGCCGTGCCGCCGCTGCACGGCGCCCTGCTGAAGAACGAGCAGGACGTGCATCTCTTCGAGCGCCTGGTCTTCATGGCGCGCCAGAACCGCTGACGGATCGCCGGCCCCGATGCTGATCGACTTCTTCCTGCACCTGAAGTCCCGCAAGCTGCCGGTCTCCACCAAGGAGTTCCTGACCCTGCTGGAAGCCATGCGGGAGCGGGTGGCGGGGCACAGCATCGACGAGTTCTACTACCTTTCCCGGGCCTGCCTGGTCAAGGACGAGACCAAGTACGACAAGTTCGACCAGGCCTTCGGCGAGTACTTCAAGGGCGTCGAGGCCATCCCGGGCCTGGAGACCGACATCCCCGAGGAATGGCTGCGGGCGATGATGCGGAAGCACCTGACCCCGGAGGAGAAGGCGAAGCTGGAGAAGCTCGGCTGGGACAAGCTGATGGAGCAGTTCCAGAAGCGGATGGAGGAGCAGAAGGGGCGCCACCAGGGCGGCAGCAAGTGGATAGGCACCGGCGGCACCAGCCCCTACGGCAATTCCGGCTACCATCCCGAGGGCATACGGGTCGGCGGCGAGTCGGCCGGCAACAGGACGGCGGTGAAGGTCTGGGCCGAGCGCGAGTACCGGAACCTGGACGACACGGTGGAACTGGGGACGCGCAACATCAAGGTGGCCCTGCGCCGGCTGCGCAAGTTCGCCCGGGAGGGCGCCGAGGAGGAACTGGACCTGGACGGCACCATCGAGGGCACCGCCAGGAACGCCGGCTGGCTGGACCTCCGGATGCGGCCGGAGCGCCACAACAAGGTGAAGGTGCTGATGTTCTACGACATCGGCGGCTCCATGGACGACCACATCAAGGTCTGCGAGGAGATGTTCTCGGCCTGCAAGACCGAGTTCAAGCACCTGGAGCATTTCTACTTCCACAACTGCGTGTATGACTACGTCTGGCGCGACAACCGGCGCCGGCACGGGGAACGCTTCCCGCTCTGGGACGTGATGCACAAGTACGGCCGGGACTACAAGCTGATCCTGGTCGGCGACGCCACCATGAGTCCCTACGAGATCCTCCAGCCCGGCGGCTCCGTCGAGTACAACAACGAGGAGGCCGGGGCGGTGTGGCTGGGACGCCTGCTCGACGCCTATCCTTCCGCCGTCTGGCTGAACCCGGAGCCGGAGCGCTTCTGGGAATACCGCCATTCCATCGACATCATCCGGCGCATCGTCGGCAACCGCATGTTCCCGCTGACCATCGAGGGACTGGAGCGGGCCATGCGCCAGCTCAACAAGTAGCCGCCGCGGCCCCGTTGCCATCCCGCCCGGCAGCGGCGTAAAGTGCCGCCATGAACCCGCGCCGAACCTTCCTCCGGAACATGGCCGCCGCCGGCGGCGCCGGCCTGCTCTGGCAGCGCGCCCTGGCGGCCGGCAACAACCCGGTCCCGCCCGGGTTCCAGCGGCTCGCCGGCCAGGTGACCCTGAACGGGCAGCCCGCCCGGGAGGGCCAGCTCGTCCGGCCGGGGGACCGCATCGCCACCGGGCCGGGCGCCGAGGCGATCTACGTGGTGGGCCAGGATGCCTTCCTGCAGCGGGAGAACACCCGGGTGAATTTCGGCGACACCGCCTCCGCCGCCTTCCTGCGCGTCGTCACCGGGAAACTGATGTCCGTGTTCGGGCGGGGCGACAAGCGCATCCAGCTCGCCACGGCGACCATCGGCATCCGCGGCACGGGCTGCTACATCGAGGAACCGGCCGAGGGCAGCCGGGAGCCTGCCTACTTCTGCCTGTGCTACGGCGTGGCCGACGTGGTGCCGGAAGCAGCGCCGGCCAAGGCCGAACGCATCGTGACCTCCCACCACGACCATCCGGTCTATATCCACGCCGACCCGGCCATGCCGACCATGATGGTCACGGCGCCGGTGCGCAACCACTACGACGCGGAACTGGTGATGCTGGAGAACCTGGTGGGCCGCTGGCCGCCCTTCTACGGCAAGACCGGCGCCAAGTACTGACCGCCGGCCCCCGCACGGCGCCGATCGGCGGGCGGATCAGGGCGCCCGGTAGTTGTCCTGGGTCATCAGGTCGATGCCGCAGGGCATCTTTTCTATCCAGTCGATGAAGCGGTTGCACATGGCCTTGCCCACGAAGCGCTGGCCGTGCTGCGGCACGATCATCTCGATGTCCATCTGGCGCACCATGTGGGCCCAGAAGCGCAGGATCTTGTTGGACACCATGTAGCGCCGGTGGAAGGGTTCCATCAGCGGGATGTGGGCATCGAAATCCTTGACCGGAAGGCCCGCCACGTCGTGGTCCACCAGCGACACGCCCAGGTCGCCGGAGAAGAGGATCTTCGACACCGGATCGTAGAACTGGAAGTTGCCCTCGGCATGCATGAAATGGGCGGGGATCGCCTTGATGCGGCTCTCCCCCAGCGGTATCTCCATGCCCTCGTCGGGAATGCCGTCGATGCGCCCCTGGATGTCGCGGCCGGTGGTGAAGTGCGGCACGAAGCGGGTCCACAGCTTCGAGATCAGCACCTTGCACGGCGAGGCGACGAACCACTTGTTCACCGAGGCGATGATGTCCGGGTCCGGGTGGGAGGCCAGCAGCCAGACCAGTTCCTTGCTCGGGAAATAGCGCTGCATGGCCATCAGCAGCGCGTTGTAGGTCAGGTTGCCGCCGGGATCGATCAGGGCGCCGTGGCCGCTGTCGGCGATCATGAACTGGTTGCACTGGACGGCGTGGTCGTGCTCCTCGTCCACCAGGTCATAGAAGGCGAGACAGATGTGCTTGCCGTTGTTGAACAGCTCGACAGCCATGGACGACCCCTTCGCGAATCACCGACGTTCTGCGGACTGCGACGCGCCCGGAAACGACGCCGGAATCGTCAACAGATCGTGAAGTCCGCAGTCTACCGCAAGCGGCCAGAAATTGACGTCCGTCAAGGATTCCGGATGCCGGTCAGACCGGCGGCGCGACCTTGAGGACTTCCTCGATGGTGGTGAGGCCCGCCGCCACCTTCAGCGCCCCGGAAACGCGCAGCGGCTTCATCCCCTCCCGGATGCCCTGGTCGCGCAGGCGGGCGATCTCGGCGTCCGGGACGACGAGCTTCTTGAACTCGGGCGTCATGGTCAGGATCTCGTAGAGGCCCACCCGGCCCTGGTAGCCGGTCATCCGGCATTCCAGGCAACCCACCGGATGGTAGAGCCTGGCCGGCTTGGTGGCCTTCCAGGGCGCCACCATCAGGTCCCAGGCCTCCGCATCCTCCGTGCGCAGGCCGCCCTCCTTCTTGCAATGGGGACAGAGGGTGCGGACGAGGCGCTGGGCCATGACGCCCAGGACCGTGGCCTGGAGCAGGTAGGGCGGCACGCCCAGGTCGAGCAGCCGGGTGATGGCCGACGGCGCGTCGTTGGTGTGCAGCGTGGACAGCACCAGGTGGCCGGTCAGGGCCGCCTGGATCGCCATGTCCGCCGTCTCCAGGTCGCGGATCTCGCCGACCATGATGATGTCCGGGTCCTGGCGCATCAGGGCCCGGATGCCCTCCGCGAAGCCCACCCCGATGTCGGCCACCACCTGCACCTGGTTGAAGGCCGGCTCCACCATCTCGATGGGATCCTCCAGGGTGCAGACATTCACCTCCGGCGTCGCCAGCTGCTTCAGGGTCGTGTAGAGGGTCGTCGTCTTGCCCGATCCGGTGGGACCCGTCACCAGCACGATGCCGTTGGGCCGGCCGGTCATCTCCCGCCACCGCCGCAGGTCCTCGTCCCCGAAGCCCAGGTCCGCGAAGTCCCGCACCAGGACGTCCGGGTCGAAGATGCGCATGACCACCTTCTCGCCGAAGGCCGTGGGCAGCGTGGACAGGCGCAGTTCGATCTCCTGGCCGTCCGGGGCCAGGGTCTTGATGCGCCCGTCCTGGGGCCGGCGGCGCTCCACCACGTCCATGCGGCCGAGGACCTTGATCCGGCTGGTCATGGCGTTGAGCACCGGCGTGGGGATCTGGTAGACCTGGTGCAGCACCCCGTCGATCCGGAAGCGGACGATGCCCAGGTCCCGCCGGGGCTCGATGTGGATGTCGGAGGCGCGCTGCTCGAAGGCGTACTGCCATAGCCAGTCGACGATGCGCACCACGTGCTGGTCGTTGGCGTCGAGGTTGCGCCCCTTCCCCAGCTCGACCAGCTGCTCGAAGTTGGAGACGCCGGTGCTCGCCACGTCGCCGCGGGCCATCGCCTTCTTGACCGACTTGGCCAGGTTGTAGAACTCCACCTGGTAGCGGGCGATGTCCTCCGGATTGGCGATGACGCGGCGGATCTCCTTGCGCAGGATGGGCTTGAGCTCCGCCTCCCACCCCCTCTGGTAGGGCTCGCAGGTGGCGATCACCACCTCGTGGGCGCGCACCTCCACCGGCAGGATGCGGAAGCGCGTCGCATAGGCATTGGACATCACCTCCGTGACGGCGGAGAAGTTGATCTTCAGCGGGTCGATGTGGAAGTGTTCCATGCCCACCCGGCCGGCCAGCCAGCGGGACAGGAAGTCCAGGTCCAGGGACCTGTGGGGCGGCTGCAGGGACTTCCACTTCTGGTCGGCGACGACCACCAGCGGATGGGTCTCCCCCTTGAAGTAGCGCCGCTCCTGCTTGAACCGGCCGGCCTCGTCCTCGGGCAGGATGCCGTCCGCCACCAGCCCGTCGATGACCTCCGGCAGGGTCAGGCGGTGATCCTTTTCGGCAACCGGTTCGGGGGCCGTTTCCATGGCCGGCACTATAGCCGAGGCGGCAGCAAGGCTCAATTGCGGCCGGCCCTGGGCGGCGGGATGGCGCTATGATGACGCGCGGCGGTGGATGCCGCGCCTGACGGAGGAACGACGATGAGGATGCTGAAGATTTGCGCGCTGCTGGCGGCGTTCGTCTGCCTGCCGGCGACGGCCCAGCCCGGACCGGGCATGGGTGGCATGGGTGGCATGGGTGGCATGGGCGGCATGGGCGGCATGCGGGGCGGCGGTCCCGGCATGGCGGCCCAGGGCGCCATCGACTGCGCCCGGGCCGCCGATCCCGGCCGCTGCGAAGCCCGCCAGAAGGCGCGCACCGCCTGCCAGGACCGGCGGGGGCCCGCCCGCCGGCAATGCATGGACGACCAGATGCCGCCGCAGGATTGCGGCAAGGCGCGCAATCCCCAGCGCTGCGAGATGGCGGAAGCCGCCCGGCAGGCCTGCAAGGGCAAGGCCGGTCCGGAGCGCCGCCAGTGCCTGCGGGACCAGGCGCCCGCGGCGAAGGGCGCACCGCCGCCGCGCAAGCCGTAGCGCCGGCCCACCGGCGGGAACCCGGCGCCGGCACCGGCGCCCGGGGTGCACCGCCCCCCGGCCCGCCGGCGGCGGGACGGCGGCTAGCCGTTACCCAGGAAAGGCCCCAGCACGGCCCGCCAGGCGGCCAGCTTCGCCTCGAAGCCCATGCCCGCATGGGCCGGACTCGTCGAGGGCAGGACCGCCGTGGCATAACCCAGGTCCGCCAGCGCCGGCGCGAAGCGCGCCGCGGCCCGCCCGTTGAAGCAGACCAGCGCCAGGGACGGCGCCAGCCGGCGCAGGCGGCGGAAATCGTTCGGCTGCCCGTTGCGGATCGCCGAGTCCAGGGAACCCTCCCGCTCGCAGCGGCCATAGACGTCCCAGATGGCCAGGCCGGCCGCCCTGACGGCGGCCTGCCTGGCGGCGTAATCCATCTCGGTCAGCGGCCGGCCGGTCAATGCCGAAAGCATTGGCCAGAACTGGTTCCGGCGATGGGCGTAGTAATGGCGCCCGGCGAGGGACGCCGCGGAGGGGAAGGAGCCCAGGACCAGCGCCCGGGCCCCCTCGTCGACGATCGGGGGCAGCCCCCGCAGCAGCGTCAAGGCGACGCGCTCAGGGGCGGCGCGGAGGTCGCCGCGGGCAGGCCGCGGCGGTTCCCGCTCCGGCACGCCCGGCCGACGCATCCACCGCCGTTCAGGCGGCCCCGCCGCTCATCTCCAGCATCAGGCTGTTGATGCGCTTGACGAAGGTGGCCGGGTCGTCGAGCGCCCCGCCCTCGGCGAGCAGCGCCTGGTCGAAGAGCACCGCCGCCCAGTCGTCGAAGCGGCCGCCTTCCCGGCCCGCTTCCGCCTTGAGGCGCAGCACCACCGGGTGCTTCGGATTGATCTCCAGGATGGGCCTGGCTTCCGGCCCCTTCTGGCCGGCGGCCTTGAGGATGCGGGCCAGGTTGGCCGACATGTCGAATTCGTCCGCCACCAGGCAGGCCGGGCTGTCGGTGAGGCGGTGGGTGACGCGCACCTCCTTGGCCCGCTCCCCCAGGGACTTGCCGATGCCCTCGCAGAGTTCCTTGAAGTCGCCCGCCTCGGCCTCCTTCGCCTTCTTCTCCTCCTCGCTCTCCAGGCTGCCCAGGTCCAGCCCCCCCTTGGCGACGGAGACCAGGGACTTGCCCTCGAACTCGGTCAGGTGGCTCACCACCCACTCGTCCACCCGGTCCGACAGCAGCAGCACCTCGATGCCCTTCTGGCGGAAGATCTCCAGGTGCGGGCTGTTCCGGGCGGCGTTGAAGGTGTCGGCGGTCACGTAGTAGACCTTGTCCTGGCCTTCCTTCATGCGGCCCAGGTAGTCGGCCAGGGAGACCTTCTCCTCGTCCGTGTCGGCGTGGGTGGAGGCGAAGCGGAGCAGCCTGGCGATCTTCTCCCGGTTGGCATGGTCCTCGCCGATGCCCTCCTTCAGGACGCGGCCGAACTCGCCCCAGAACTTCGCGTACTTCTCCGCGTCGTTGCCGGCCATGTCCTCGAGCATGGTCAGGATGCGCCGCGTGCAGCCGTTGCGGATGGCCTCGATGTCCTTGCTTTCCTGGAGGATCTCGCGGGAGACGTTGAGCGGCAGGTCGGCGGAGTCGACCACCCCGCGCACGAAGCGCAGGTAGATGGGCAGCAGCTGCTCGGCGTCGTCCATGATGAAGACGCGGCGCACGTAGAGCTTGACCCCGTGGCGGGACTGGCGGTCCCACAGGTCGAAGGGCGCCCGGCCGGGGACGTAGAGGAGCTGGGTGTATTCCTGCTTGCCCTCCACCCGATTGTGGGTCCACGCCAGGGGCTCCTCGAAGTCGTGGGCCACGTGCTTGTAGAACTCCTTGTACTGCTCCTCGGTGACCTCGCTGCGATTGCGGGCCCACAGGGCCGAGGCCTGGTTGACGGTCTCGTCCTCGTCGGTCGGCTTCTGCTCGTTGGTCTCCTGGTCCCACTCCTCCTTCTTCATCAGGATGGGCTGGACGATGTGGTCCGAGTACTTGCGCACGATCCCCTTCAGCTTCCAGCCCGAGAGCAGGTCGTCCTGGCCCTCGCGCAGGTGGAGGGTGATCTCCGTGCCGTGGCCGGCCTTCTCCGCCATCTCGACGGTGTACTGGCCGCTGCCCTCGTCGGACATGTCGCATTCCCAGCGCACGGCCTGGTCCGCCGCCGCGCCGGCGCGGCGGGTCGATACCGTCACCTTGTCCGCGACGATGAAGGAGGAATAGAAGCCGACCCCGAACTGGCCGATCAGGTGGGCGTCCTTCTGCTGGTCGCCGGTCAGGCGGGAGAAGAATTCCCGGGTGCCGGACTTGGCGATGGTGCCCAGGTTGGTGATGGCCTCGTCCCGGCTCATGCCGACGCCGTTGTCGGACACCGTGACCGTGCGGGCGTCCTTGTCGAAGGCGATGCGGATCGCGAAGTCGCCCGCCCCCTCCAGCAGGCCGGCGTTGTGCAGCGACTCGAAGCGCAGCTTGTCGCAGGCGTCGGAGGCGTTGGAGATCAGTTCGCGCAGGAAGATCTCGCGGTTCGAGTACAGGGAATGGATCATCAGGTGAAGCAGCTGCTTCACCTCGGCCTGGAAGCCCAGGGTTTCCTTCTGGCCGGCGGGGGTGGCGTTGGCGGCGGTGGTCATGGAGTCCTCCTCGGGTTACAACCGGCCGATATGGGGCCTCGGGACCGGATTTCAAGCGCCCCGAAAAATGTTTCCCCGGCGCCTTGACGCCCCCGCGAATACCCTCCTAGTATTCTCGAGATTTAAACGAATCCAAACCGGCGGCTTCCGCCGCCCCCACCAGGAGGACACCATGAAGCTCTACTACAAGGCCGGCGCCTGTTCCCTCTCCCCCCACATCGCCCTCTGCGAGGCGGGCCTGCCCCACGACCTGGAATCCGTGGACCTGAAGACCAAGGTGATGGGCGGCGGCGGCGACTACCTGGCCGTCAATCCCAAGGGCTACGTGCCCGCCCTGCAGCTGGACGACGGCCAGGTGCTCACCGAGGGGCCCGCCATCGTCCAGTACATCGCCGACCGGGCGCCCGAGAAGAAGCTGGCCCCGCCGGCGGGCAGCCTCGAGCGCTATCGCCTGCAGGAATGGCTCAACTACATCTCCACCGAGATCCACAAGACCTTCAGCCCCCTCTTCAACCCGGCCTCCTCGGCCGACTGGAAGGAGGCCGCCAAGGCCCTGCTGGCGCGCCGCATCGGCTTCGTCTCCGAGAAGCTCGGCAACCAGCCCTACCTGATGGGCGAGCAGTTCACCGTAGCCGACGGCTACCTCTTCACCTGCCTGAGCTGGGGCCAGTACGTGGGCGTGGACGTGGGCCAGTGGCCCAACCTGGCCGCCTACCTGGGCCGCGTCGCCGGCCGCCCCGGCGTCCAGGCGGCCCTGAAGGCCGAGGGCCTGATGAAGTAACCGGGCCCTCCCGCGCCAGCGCGGGAGGGGGGGCGCCGCCCGGCGCCCCTCATCCGGCCTGCTTGATGGCCAGCAGCGCCTGGTTGCGCAGGGTCTTCAGCAGCGTCAGTTCCTTCTCGGGAATGACGATCTGGCCGGCCCGGTCCTTGTCGCAGTAGATCATCGCGACGGGCTTGCCCTTGATGTTCATGGGGAACAGCACGAAGGTGCGGGCCGGCACGCTGCGGCGGTACCAGGCCGGCACCCGGTCGGCGATCTTCGGGTCGTCGATGTCGCTGATGAAGATGTCCACCGCCTTCGAGGTGGCCACGTGGAAGACGTCCGGCGTGTAGCTCAGGGGGAAGCGGAACTGGCGCACGATCTCGGCCGCGTCCGGGCCGAAGCCGAAGCGGCCCACCATGAGGCCTGACTTGGCGTCGCGCAGGCAGAGCAGCACCCGCTTGAAGCCCATGGCCCGGTACATGGTCTCCAGCACGATGCGCATGATGTCGTTCAGCGCCGCCTCCTCCACCAGCGAGTTGCTGATGTCCTGGATGCCGGCGGCCAGCACCCGCTCCGCGTCGTCCGGGACGCCGGCGGCAGAATCCTCGTCCTCGTCATCCGCGTCGGGGCCGGCCCCGTCGGCCACCAGGCTGTGCTCGCCGAGCACGGTCTCGGCCAGGGCCGCCTCGCCGTTGGCCACCAGCGTCCTCTCCGCCCCGCGCCCGGCAGCCGCCGCCCCCGCCGCCCCCGCCGCGGCCGGTACCGGCACGCCGGAGGTCCAGGTGCGGACCTGCTTCGCGAAGGTGCTCTGCTTGAGATTCACGTGCAGGATGCCGGCGATCTGCCCCAGGTCTTCCATGGACTTTTCCAGCACGGCCTTCAATTGGGGCTCGGTGAAGGGCAGCCCGCCGGCGAAGCGCTCCGTCACGGCCGCCATGGCCTGGTGGCGCTCCTCCTCAGGCGTGCCGGCGATGGCCTCGCACAGCTCGTTGGAGAAGCCGGCCAGCAGCCGCAGGCCGTCGTCATGGGTCACGGGCTTGCGCACCGGGCCGGGCGGCAGGCGGCGCATGCTGCCCACGATGCTGGCCGGGAAGCCCCAGGCCTGGGCGATGCCCATGCCCAGCTCCTCGAAAGAGAGTCCCAGCACCTGGCGCGACGCCGCCTCCAGGGGCACCCGCTTCTGGTCCACGAGCTTCCTGATCTCCTCGCTCTCCTCCGGGAAGTAGTAGCGGGCCAGCAGCTCGCCCAGGCCGTGGAACAGCGAACAGATGAAGGCCTCCTCCGCCTGCCGGGCC
>JAEUNJ010000221.1 GCA_016791145.1 Rhodocyclaceae bacterium
CCAGGGTCCTGAGGGCATCCCGGTTTCCGGTGAAGAGCGGAAACTCCGCCCCGGCCGCCAGCTGGCGCGCCAGGCTGCGGCCGCGCTCGGCCAGGACCCGGTCCAGGTCCCGGAAGTGTCCAGCCAGCATGACCACGGCCATGAACACGGAAACCAGCACCGCCGGCACCGCGGACGCGAGGAAGACCCGCTGCCGGATGGTCATCGGCGAACGTGCCGTTCCGGTCACGGATGCCGCTCCCACAGGCGGAGCTGGATGCCCAGGGGCTCGTCGTCGGGAATCCGCAGGCCGAGGGAACGGGCGACCGGCCGATTGACGGCGATGTGGAACTGCTGCGGGGGCTGGGGTGCCGGCAGCGGCCGACCGGCCAGGAAGGCGCGGGCCGCCTGCCCGGCCTGGCGTCCCACCTGTTCGGGTGTCGAATGGACGGCCAGGGTGGCGCCCGCCTTCACGTATGAGGCCGAGAAGGCCACCAGCGGAACCGACTCGCGGTAAAGGGTACGCAGGATGTTCTGGATGGTGCCGGCCCCCCAGACGGCCGGGTCGGGCAGGGCGACCAGAACGTCGGCATGGGGCAGGAGGCCCTGCAGGGCCCCGTAGATCTCCTCCGGGCCGCCGACCCGGGCGATGGTCAGGGCCAGGCCCCGCTCCCGGGCCGCCACGCGCAACGCCTCGGCCTGGGCAGCGGACTCCGGCCCGAGCAGCGCGGCCACCCGGCGCCGGTCGGGCAGCGCCGCCCGCAGCAGGTCCAGGTGCCGGCCCAGCGGCTGGTCGAGGAAGACCGCCGAGGCGGGACGGCGCGCCCCCCGCTCCATGACGGCCTCGTAGCTCGTCCGCAACACCAGGACCGCCAGCAAGGGCACCCGGAGGTCGGCGTCGACGGTCGCCTTGAGGGCCTGCAGGCCCACCGGGACGAGCAGGCGGGGAGGGTTCGGGTTCAGGGATCCCAGGTCGGCGGGGCCCAGCACGACCACGTCGGTCTGCGGTTCCAGGGCACCCCTGACCGCGTCAGCGGCTTCCTGGTAGGCCGGCGAACGCTCCGACAGCACCAGCGCGACGTCGACCGCCCGCGCGGGCGCCGCCGCCACCAGGGCGATCGCCGCAGCGGCGCGCAGGAGGGACGCCAAAGCCAGGCGGGCCGGCCGGCCCGCAGTCCGGCTCAGAAATCCACCTTGAGGCCCACCGTCAGGCGGCGGCCGAAACGGTGGGTCTCGGGCGGCGGCGGCGCGCGGAATTCGTCGTAGCGGCCAAAAAGGTTCGTGCCGGCCAGGATCAGTTCGCCCCGGTAGGGTCCGTCGCGCCACCGCCAGGTGACGCGGGCATCCGTGCGGCGGATGGGGCGCAGGTCGTCCCCGAACTCCAGCCAATGGATGCGTCCCACGCGGTGGTGGATCAGGCTGAAGTCCATGGCGCCGGTAACGGCCTGGGTCCACATCAGGGTCGTCGCGTTCCCGGGCGCCGAATGGGCCACCCGCGGGATGTGCTGGCGGATCCGCTGCGCGGCGTGGGAAAGGGTCAGCCGGGTGCCGGCCATCGGCGAGAACGCGACCTGTCCCTCCAGCCCCCGGTTCCGGGAGGTCTCCAGGTTCGCGAACGTATAGGCCTGGGCGCCGGGCGGCACGGTGGCGTCGTTGTACGGAACCTGCACGATCAGGTCCTTCAGCCTTTCCTCGTACAGGCGCAGATTCCACTGGGTGCTGCCGGCCGCCGCCCGTCCCTGGTAGCCCAGCTCCGCCGCCGCGATCCGCTCGGGCTTCAAGCCCGGATTGCCGAGGATCAACTGGTCGATCGGGATGCCGGAGGGCGTCGTCCGCTGGTTGAAGCGGGCCTCGAAGATGGTGGGCGACCGGGTGGCGGTCGACAGGCCGGCGCGCAGCATGTGGCCGGCGGCCACCTCGTGGTTCGCGAAAAGCCGCGGCGCCAGGGTGCCCCGGGTCAGGGAGACCCGTTCGGCCATCAGACCCAGGTTGATCGTGGTCGCCCGGGCCGCCCGCCATTCCAGGTTGCCGAAGGCGCGCCAGGTGCGGGTCTGCCGGGCATCCGGATTCCCGAATAGCATCAGGCTGGTCAGGGCATCCGAGCGGAACTCCAGTCCGGCGTTGCCCCGCAGGTCGTCGGCGAGGAAACCGCTGAGCCGCGCCTCGAAGCTCCGCCGCAGCGCGGTGCGGTTGGTGTTCACCTCGACGGGTCCCGGCAGCAGGGGGAGGGTCAGTTCGTCCGCGTGCCGGTCGATGCTCTCGTAGAAGCTGACCTGCGCCTCGGCACCCCCCGCCAGGGTGCGGAGCCACCCGAGCTGCAGCACCTGGTTCGCGGTACGCCGCTCGCGGACCGGATTGAAGACGTCGGTCGCATAGCCCTCGAAGGCCCTTCCGGACTGGTGCGCAAATGCGAGGCTCAGTTCGTCCGAGGCTGTGGGCCGCGCCTCCGCCCGCAGGTTCAGGAGGCGGCTGCGCCAGGTGTCCCTCAGGTCATCGAGCCCCTCGCCGGCCCGCCAGCCGACGGTCATCCGGGCGGCGACGACGCCATTGCCTCCCGACCAGCGCACGACCGTCTCGCCCTCGCCGCTGCCGGCGGTGAAACGCGCCGAGGCCCCGGGGGATTCCCCCGGGGCCCGGGTGGCGATATTGACCACCCCGAGGAAGGCGTTGGTCCCATAGGTGGCGGAATTGGAGCCACCCAGGACCTCGATCCGATCCACGTCGTCGATCGCCACCGGCAGGCTCTGCCAGTCGATGCCCTGGCTCCAGTACTCGCTGTTCACCGGGCGTCCGTCCACGAGGACCAGGACGCGGTTCGAGAACTCGCCGGCCAGCCCGTGGTAGGTGGCGACGCCCCACCAGCCGCGCAGCCAGGCCACCTGGAAGCCCGGCGCCAGGCGCAGCAGGTCCGGCAGGTTGCGGTAGCCGCTGGCCCGGATGGCCTCCCGGTCCAGCACCGTGACCATGCCTGGCGCCTCCTGCTGGGGCTGCGGCATGCGGGCGACGGAAAAGACCACCGGCAGGTCGCCGAGCAGTTCCCCTTCGCTGAGGGCCTGGACCGCCCCGGAAGCGAGGGCCGCCAGCACGAGGGCACAGACGGAACCTCTGCGCGGCCCCGCCGCAACCCCCGTCGGCCCCCCGGGTCGGGTTGCCGGATCGGAATCGGCCGCACTGGCCGTCACCACGGAGCGGTTCTCCACGGGCGCCTCCAGTCTCCGGCGGCGGAGCCGACGAAACGGTCCGTCGTCCCTTGCCGGCAATCCTCATGGCATTGGTCCGCCATCCCGGATCGTCCCATCCGATGCAGGGGGAATCCCCCCGGGGTTCCAGTGCGAATCAAGTCCAGGTTGGAATTGTTTCGTCCTCGATTATCTCCGAATCCGACGCCGTGGAGCCGGCTTCTCCCGATGTTTCGCCGGCCGTCCCGCCGGCCGGGCGGGGCAGCGGGCCTTCCGGCGCCGGCGGAACCACGGCCGTCCCGCCGTCGGCGCGGATGCCGCCGTCGACCGCGACATTGGCGACGCCGATGACTATTGCAAGTACGGCAACCTGCAGCACGGTGCGCCAGCCCGCCGGACCGCCGCACTTGCGGACTGCCGTCAGGCCCGCGGCGTCACGGGGCCCCATGATCGCCTCCCCTGCCTTCTTCCGAACCCGCCAGGACAAGGTCCGGGCCGGCGCAGCCATGCCCCTCGATCAGGGCCCGCGCCTCCGGGGCGCCGCGGTCGGCGGCCCGGGCGAGCCATTCCCGGGCCGCCCCGTCGTCCCGGACCACGCCTTCGCCCCGCAGGCTCGCCAGGGCCAGCCGGTAGGCGGCGCCCGCATGCCCCGCCGCCGCAGCCACCTGCCAGTGAGCGACGGCGGCGCCGGGATCCTTCGCCAGGTGGCGCCCGGCGGCGGCCATCAGGCCCAGGCTGTAATGGGCCCGGGGGTTGCCGGCCGCCGCGGACCGGCGCAGCCAGTCCACCCCGGCGGCGGTGTCCCGCGCCACGCCGCGGCCGCCGACCAGCATCATGCCGACGGCGTCCATGGCCTCGGGATGGCCGGCGCGGGCCGCCGCCAGGAAGCGGGCATAGGCCGCCCCCGCGTCCGAAGACCCTTCGCGTCCCATACCGGCGCCCCGCACCAGGGCGGCCTTGCCGGCGGCGAAATCCTCGTCGCCGGGCGCGGCGATGCCGGCAAGGGGAAGCATGCCGAGCAGCACCGGAAGCACTTTCCATGTCGCGTTCATCCGCCTTCTCCTTCGCATCGCGGCCCGATGCCGCGTGCAAAGGATTTTCGGCCGGCCCCACCCGCCGCCGCAATTGTCCTGACGGACTAATACCTTCGTATCGCCGCCAGCGGTGCCTGCGGAACCGGCGGGCGGGCACCCGTCAGTTCAGCCGGAAGCGGACAGGCAGGAGCGTTTCCCGGGGCGCGTCGGCGGGGAGCGATCGCAGCGTCCGGGCGGCGGCGACGGCCGCCTCGTCGAGGATCGCGTGGCCGCTGCCGCGCTCCACCCGGGCGGCCACCGCCGTGCCGGATTCGTCCAGGAAGACGAGGACCAGCACCTCGCCCTCCAGGCCCCGGGCGATGGCCTCCGGGGGGTAGAGCAGGCGTTCGGCCACCTGGGCCAGGGCCTGGCGCAGGGCGGCGCCGGCGGCCGGCCGCGGCACCGTCCTGGCCGTGGCCACCGGCGCGGGCGCCGGCGGTGCCGCCTTCGGTGCCCTCGGCGGCGGCGGCAGGAAGAGGGGCGCCTGTTCCGGCGCCGGGGCCGCCGGTGCCGGAACCGGCGGGGCGCGCAACGTCGCGGCGAGCGGATTGCCGGCCGGCTTGCCGTCCTTGCTATCCTTGCGCCAGGGCGGCGCTGCGACCAGGGCGGCGTGCAGGGCCGCCGAGATCGCCAGCGCCCATGCCATGGGTATCTTTCCGCCGTCCGCCATACCGACATTATGAAGCGCCTCGTCCGTTTCCCCCTGCTCCTGGCCGTGCTGGCCCTCCCGCTCACGGCGGCCGCGGCCGGCTTCACGCCCCCCGATCCCGTGTATTTCCGCAACCAGATGGAGATCGGCAACGCCGCCGCCGCCCGGGAATGGCTGGACGCGGGGCTGGACCCGGACTACCAGGGGGACGCCATCGGCACTGGCCTGATGATCGCGGCGTGGACGGGCAACCTGCCCCTGCTGGACCTCTTCCTGGACCGGGGCGCGGACCCGGCCCGGCGCAATGCCCTGGGGGAGGACGCGCTGATGCAGGCCGCCTGGAAGGGCCATGCGGAAGCCGTCCGCCGCCTGCTCGCCCGGGGCATGCGTCCCGACCGGCCGGCCCTGCAATGGACGGCCCTGCACTACGCCGCCTTCTCGGGCCACGCCGACGTGGTGCGCATCCTGCTGGAGGCCGGGGCGGACCTGAACGCCCGCAGCCCGAACGGCTCCACGCCGCTGATGATGGCGGTCTACGAGGGGCGCGAGGACCTGGCCCGCTGGCTGGTCGAGAAAGGCGCGGACCGCGGCGTGCGCAACGACTGGGGCGACCGGGCCCTGGAATGGGCCTTCAAGTTCAACCGCCTGGGCATCGCGCGGGCCGTCGCGCCGCCCCAGGAGTTCGCCGTGGCCGCGAGCCGTCCCAAGGCCGACTGGGGCGAGGCGAAGCGCTCCGAGCCCACCTCGGAAGCCCTGCTGGAGATGCTGCGCCTCCGCGAGATCCTCGCCGAGCGCAAGCTCAACGTGGAAAAACTGGACCGGCGCATCGCCGCCGAGCGGGTGAAGATCGCCCGGGGCGGCGTGGCCCCCGAGGCCGCCCCGCCGGCCGCCACCGTGCTGGAGATCCGCGCCAGCCGCCAGTCGCCGGAGCGGCAGAGCGCGACCCTGAGGCGGGAAGCCCGCTGACCGGATCGCCGGCGGTCCGCCGCCGGACCCGGGCCCGCGGGGCTGCCCGCAAGCGCCGGGGCTTGCGCAGCACCAGGATGTGCCGGGCCATGGCATCGGCGCGGACCGCGGGGGCGGCCTCGCCGGTGGGCAGCGTCACCGGCGGCGCCTTGGGTGAGGCATTCGGCTTGGCGCGGGATGTCCGCATCGGCCGGCGGGAGCGCGCGGAATCCGGTCCGGAGCCGCCTCCCCGTTTCCCGTGAGCCTCGGCGACGGGCGGCCTCGCAAAGCGGTGGCCGGTCAGCGCAAGCCGTCGAGGGCCCCTGGGCCGGAGCTGCCGTTTCCCGGCCCCGGAAGGGCTATTCGGGAATCCACCGGGCGAGGATCGCGTAAAGCAGCGGGGGAGCGACCGGCTTGGTGATGAAGTCATCCATGCCGGCCTCCCTGCATTTCACGCGGTCCTCCTGGAACGCGTTCGCGGTCATGGCCAGAATGGGCATGGTCTTGCCCAATGCCCGGATCCGGCGCGTGGCTTCCAGGCCATCCATGACCGGCATCTGCATGTCCATGATGACGAGATCGTAGTCGGAGTCCTTCGCCTTCTCCACCGCCTCGCCACCATGGTTGGCGATCTCCACCACCAGGTGCGCGTTTTCGAGGACGACCCTGGCGATCTCCTGATTGACTGCGTTGTCCTCGACGAGCAGGATGCGGGCCCCCGCCCGGAGGGCCATTCCCGCCGCGTCGGGCGCCGCCTTCGTCACGGAGCCGCGTTTCAGAAGGGCGGTGAACCAGAAGGTGCTGCCCTGGCCGGTCCGGCTGACGACCCCGACCTCTCCGCCCATCAGATGGGCGAAGCGTTTGGCGATGGCCAGACCCAGGCCGGTGCCGCCGTACTTGCGCGTAGTCCCAGCCTCGGCCTGCTCGAAGGCGTCGAAGATGCGTTCCCTGGCTTCTTCGGGAACGCCGATGCCGGTGTCCTCGACCTCGAAGCGGACCTTGACCCGGTCTTCGTGTCGTTCTTCCAACCGGGCGCGCAGGACGACCCGGCCCCGCTCGGTGAATTTGATGGCGTTGCTGGCGTAATTGACCAGGATCTGCTTGATGCGCAGCGGGTCGCCGAGCAGGGGCAGATCCACCAGCGAATGATCGATCTCTTCGGTCAGCCCAAGACCTTTCTCCCGCGCGCGGTCGCTCATCATGCTCGCCACATCGCCCAGGGTGGCCTTGACGTTGAGGTTCGTCCGCTCCAGCTCGAGGCTGTCGGCTTCGATCTTGGACAGGTCGAGGATGTCGTTGATGAGGCCGAGCAGGTGGTTGGCGGAGCCGGCGATCCTGTCGAGCTTCTCCTTCTGGCCTTCGTCCGCCGACTCCCTCTCGAGCAGATAGGTCAGCCCCAGGATGGCGTTCATCGGCGTACGGATCTCGTGGGACATGTTGGCCAGGAAGCTGGCCTTGGCCTGCGAGGCGGCGGTTGCCCGCTCCTCCGCATTCTGCAGGAAGCGGAAACCCTCCTCGAAATGCCTGACGTAGAGCGCGATGACGAGGGCGCAGACGAGGCCCGCGACGATGTAGCTCGAATACAGGTACCAGGCGTTGCCTGCCGCGAACGGCAACTCGTACAGACGATTCCCGTGCCACGGAAAGGCAAAGATGACGGCCAGCAACAGGACGGTGCAGTAGAACGTGACGAGAAAGCCGAGGCGCATGCCCAATTGGATGAAGGCGCCGGTGATCAGGACCACATACCAGCTGGAGATCGGGGAGGTGACCCCTCCTGTCGTGAAGGTCAGCAGGAACAATCCCGTGGCGCTGGCGAGGGATGAGGTCAGCCCGGCCGTGGCCGTGCTCCAGCCCGAACGGAGCAGGAACAGCGCGACGACACTGGGCAGGACGCCGAAGATGAAACAGGTCGCCGCGCTCAGAAAGGCGCCCAGGGCGGCATAGAACACCAGGTACAGGATCCAGCTGCCGACGAAGGCGAACTGGAGGATGTAGACGATGCGCAGCTGCACCTGCTGGCGCAGCGCGAGTTGCCCGGCGTTCGTGGGCAGTCCGAGACGGTCCGCCAATGCATCCTGCCAATCGCGCAGGAAGATGCGGTGGCTGCTATCGGCGGTCACGCTTGGTGGCTCCCAATCCAGCCGGACCTATCGGGAACGGGCGAGAGGCCAGGCGATTTTCTTCAGTCACGGGTTCTGGCTTTCGTCGGTCGGGAAGGCGAACCGCACGATCCGGGAAAGGGGGAGGGGGCGGATTTCGCGGTCGCCTCGCATCGAGGGGCCGCGATTCGAGGCTGCAACCGCCTGTAAGCCTAAAAAGGATAACACCCGGATCGGCCGGATACATCCCGAATCTCGCCGGACAACAGCGGGGGGAGTCCCTATCGCGCGCCCGACGGCAACACCCTTGCCGCCACCGGCGCCGCGCCCGGGATCGGCTGCGCCGAGATGGCCCTGCCCGGCGCCGACCCGACGTAAGAGAGGGTCACCCGGATGCCGCCACCGGTGGCCGGTTTCCGGCCAGCAGGGCTGCCCGCAGGCGCAGGGGGCGCAGGGGCTTGCGCAGTACCTGGATGCCGCGCGCCAGGGCGTCGGCCTGGACGGCCGGGTCGGCCTCGCCGGTGAGCAGCGTCACCGGCGGAGGATCGGGTCTGGCGCGGATCCGGTCCGCGATGTCGAGGCCCGTCTCGGGGCCCGGCAGCCGGTAGTCCAGCACCGCGTGCCAACGGGTTTCGGGTTCGGCGTCCAGCACGGCCAGCAGCTCGTCGCCGTCCGCGCAGGCCCGGAAGCGCAGGCCCCAGTCCTCCATCAGGCGGGCCATGGCGTCGCGGACCAGGGGGTCGTCCTCCACCAGCAGCAC